>DATHHQ010000677.1:0-9696 GCA_035490095.1 Bradyrhizobium sp. | reverse complement strand
TTCGGTGTTTTCGCGCACCACCCAGAAATCGATATCGCCGGGCTTGCGGTTGGCCAGCGGCGACGGCACCCCTGGCATCAACCGCACCGGGCGGAGATTGACGTACTGATCGAACTCGCGGCGGAATTTTATCAATGAGCCCCACAACGAAACGTGATCGGGGATTTTGGCGGGCCAGCCGACGGCGCCGAAATAGATCGCGTCGTGCTTGCCGATCTTCGCCTTCCAGTCCTCCGGCATCATCTCGCCGTGCCGTTCGTAGTAATCCCAGGAGGCGAAATCGAAGTGATCGAAATGCACGCCGACGCCGTGCTTCTTCGCCGCGGCCTCCAGCACGCGCAGCCCTTCCGGCACTACTTCCTTGCCGATGCCGTCGCCGGGAATAACCGCGATCCGATATTGCTTTTTTTCATTGCTCATCGAGAGATTCCTCATGCCTTGCCGGGCCGGCAGCGCCGGTTATTTGACCGGATTGCAATGGACCAAACTTGGTCGCGGCGCAACGCTGCAGTGCAATGTTGACGGTTTCCGCGGCGACAGCCTAACAGTAGAAGTTCGCCGATGCCCCAAGCCCCCAATCAGATATCTCCCATCAAGAGAGCAATCCCATGGATCTCCATTTGCGCGGCAAGCGCGTCCTGATCACCGGCGCATCGAAGGGCATCGGTGCTGCCGCCGCCGAGGCCTTTGCCGAGGAAGGTTGCCATCTCCGGTTAGCTGCCCGTAGCGGCGATCAATTAAAGGCCCTCGCCGAGCAGCTGCGGTCGGCGCATCAAATCGACGCGACGGCTCATGTCGTTGACCTGCGCAAACCAGAGGACCTCACTGGGCTTGTGAAGGATGCCTCCGACATCGACATCCTCGTCAACAATGCCGGCGATATTCCGGGCGGCTCGATCGACAAGATCGACGAGCCGACCTGGCGTCACGCCTGGGAACTGAAGGTGTTCGGTTATATCAACCTCACCCGCGCGATCTACGCGCAGATGAAAGCGCGCGGACATGGCGTGATCGTCAACGACATCGGCGCCGCCGGGGAAAAGTTCGACGCCAATTATATCTGCGGCAGCGCCGGCAACGCCGCGCTGATGGCGTTTACCCGCGCGCTCGGCGGCAAGAGCCTCGCCGACAACATCCGCGTGGTCGGCATCAATCCGGGACCGGTCGGCACCGATCGCCATCTCACGCTGCTCAAGACCCGCGCCAGGAACCAGTTCGGCGATGAAAACCGCTATGCGGAATTTCAGAAGGGTCTTCCGCTCGGCCGTCCCGCGCATGCGCGCGAAATCGGCGACCTGATGGCGTTCCTCGCCTCCGACCGCTCCGGCTACACCTCAGGTGTGATTTACACCGTCGATGGCGGCATCAGCGCGGGGTGGTAGCCGTCGACCGCCGTCATTGTGAGAAGCGTAACGGACACTCTCAGTCGTCATGCCTGCGCTTGTCGCGGGCATCCACGTCTTGTTGCTGCTAAAGAAGTGGATGGCCGGAACAAGTCCGGCCACGACGGAAAATACGGATTCCTAGACACGCTCCAACAACTGCCGGATCAGTGTCGTGATCCGCCCCGTCGGCGACATCAATTCATTCATGATCGTGAAATGGTCGGCGCCGGGAATCTCTTCATAGGTCACCGGCAAGCCATATCTGGCGCGGTGGCCCGCGAAATCCGCGGTCTGCTTGCGCAGCAAAGGCAATTCCGCGCTGCCGGCGACCAGCGACAGCGGCTTCATCGCACCGCCAGCCTGCATCATCGGCGAATTGCGCCGCGACGTCGCTTCGTCGAGGCCGAGCTTGACGTTGAGATAGCTGTGGCGGATCGGCTCGAGATCGTAGATCCCGGATATCGCCATGCCCGCCTTCACGTGGCGGTGCGACAGCGCCATCGAGGTCAGATGCCCGCCGGCGGACCAGCCGGACACCACGATCCGGCTTGGGTCAGCGCCGAGTGCTGGCAATTTCTCGGCCAGAACATCGAGCCCCTGGTGGATTTCGGCCACGATCTCATCGAGCGTCGCATCCGGCGCCAGCGTGTAGCCAATCATGGCGACATTGATGCCATGCGCCATCGGACCACCGGCAAATATCGCGAAAACCTCCTTGGCCCGCATCTGCCAGTAGCCGCCGTGAATGAACAGCAGCGTCGGCGCTTTTTCAGCAGCCTTGAAAAAGTCGATCCGATTGCGCTCGCGCGGGCCATATCTGAGGTCGAGGTGATCGGAATGTTGCGCCCGCATTTCCGCGGAATGCCGTTCCCAGCCCGCGACCATGTCGCCGCTGCCAACGACGGCCACGCCGTTGTTGAGCCCGAGGTCGCGGTCTTGCTGGCTCATACCGCGCCAGTCGGGCGCGTCGGACGGTGTACTCATGCTTAATTCTCTCCGATCATGGCCCTTGGCCGGTACGTTGTCACTTTGCCGGAAAATGTTTTACACGGCTACACAATCCGCTATCGAGAAGCGGAACAACAGGAGAGACGCAAAGTGGCATCTGATCAGGGTCTGGTGCAGGCGACGGCCTGCGCCATCGTCGACAAGCTCAACTCGGGCGACGTCACGCCGCTCGATCTGCTCGACGTGCTGGAGCGGCGGATCGCAGATGTCGACGGCCAGGTGAACGCGTTGCCGACGTTGTGCTTCGATCGCGCCCGGTCACATGCCAAAGAGCTGATGAAGAAGCCGGTCGGCGGTCGCGGTCTGCTCGCCGGCATGCCGGTGCCGATCAAGGATCTCACCAATGTCGAGGGGGTAAGGACCACGCAGGGCTCGCCGATCTACAAGGACAACATCCCAGCTCGTTCCGATCTTCTGGTCGAACATCTCGAGACTAATGGCGGCGTGATCTACGCCAAATCGAATACGCCGGAATTCGGCGCCGGCGCCAACACCTTCAACGAGGTGTTCGGCGCGACCCGCAACCCCTGGGATGTTTCGCGGTCCGCCGCCGGCTCCTCGGGCGGTGCCGCGGTCGCACTCGCAACCGGCATGGCGTGGCTCGCGCACGGTTCCGACATGGGCGGCTCACTGCGCAATCCCGCCAGCTTCTGCGGCATCGTCGGCATGCGGCCGAGCATCGGCCGCGTCGCGCATAGCCCCGCCTTCAAGATCGATCGCAATCTGACCGTGCACGGTCCGATGGCGCGCAACGTCGAGGATCTGGCGCTGTTGCTCGACGCCATGAGCGGCGAACATCCGGCCGATCCATTGTCGTTGCCGGCGTTGCCGGCGTCGTTCCTGTCCGCGGCGCGCTCCGGGAAGAAACCCAAGCGCATCGCCTATTCACCCGATCTCGGCATCACCCCGGTCGATCCCGAAGTTGCCGCCATCACCCGAAAAGCCGCGGCACGCTTCGCCGAGGCCGGCGCCATTGTCGAGGAAGCGCATCCGGACCTGCGCGAGGCCCATGAATGCTTCCATGTGCTGCGCGCGTTCGATTTCGCGATCTCCAAGGCGGCGCTGCTGCGCGGCAAGCGCGATCTGCTCAAGCCGGAAGTCATCTGGAATATCGAGGAAGGCCTCAAGCTGACGGTCGAGCAGCTCGAGCGCGCCGAAGCGCAGCGCGTCGCGATGACCGCGCGCACGCTTGAGTTCTTTGGGACCTACGATCTGCTTCTGACGCCGGCGACCATCGTCGCGCCGTTTCCTGTCGAGAACCGCTATGTCGCCGAATGCGCGGGCAAGAAATTCGACAACTACGTCGAGTGGCTCGGCATCGTCTATGCGATTACACTGGTCTGCTGTACGGCGCTGTCGTTGCCGTGCGGATTCACCGCGTCAGGCCTGCCGGTCGGACTGCAAATGGTGGCGCCGCCGCGCGGCGAGGCCCGGCTTCTCGCCGGCGCCAGGTTGCTGGAGGATGTGCTGGGCGTTCGCGGCACGACGCCGATCGATCCGAGGCCGGCCAAATAGGAATTTCCTCATGGTGAGGAGCCGCGCACCTTGCGCGGCGTCTCGAACCATGAGGTCCCCATGTGGCCCATCCTTCGAGACGCGCGCAAAGCGCGCTCCTCAGGATGAGGTTTTGGAGCGTAGAACGAGGAGATTGAAAGTGGCTGAAGGCGCCTTTCTTTATGTTCTTCGATGCTCTGACGGAAGCTTCTACATCGGAACAACGCGCACTGCGCTAGAAATAAGAATTACTCAGCACAATGCCGGGACCTTTGGCGGTTACACCGTGACTCGTCGACCGGTAACGCTGGTATTCTCGCAGTGGTTCGACCGCATCACTGACGCCATAGAGAATGAACGCAAGCTCAAGAAATGGAGTCGGGCAAAGAAGGAAGCATTCATAGGGGGCGATTACGCATCACTACAACGACTCTCCGCACGTAGATCACCCCATCCGAAACAGTAGCTCTCGCCCCTCATGGTGAGAAGCCGCGAAGCGGCGTCTCACCATGAGGCCGGTGCACGTCCGCCCATCCTTCGAGACGCGGCCAAGAGGCCGCTCCTCAGAGCCTGTGAAGAATACTGACCTCATCCTGAGGAGCTTGCGAAGCAAGCGTCTCGAAGGATGGACACAACGTACGGACTCACGGCCATCCTTCGAGACGCGCAAGAGCGCGCTCCTCAGGATGAGGCCAAGACTAAAATGCTCGGGATGGGGCCGAGGCAGTATAAGCGACTATCTTGCCCGCCTATGCGACCGTGCTTCGTGCTGCAGCTGGAGGAACATCGTCAACGCCAGACGGTCGACCATTTCCGGTTCGTCGAGCGAGACAAGTTTCGGCTTGTGCAGGACCGCGTTAACCAGCGTGCCGAACATCATCTGAAACGCGAAGCCAATGCTCCGCGTCTTCGCCGCGATCCGGCCCCGGCCCATCCGCGCCAGCAATAGCGGCGTGGCAAGGTCGACCATGGCGCCTCCGGTGGCGCGGATCGTTCCCCATCGCTCTGGATAGATGCTCTCATATTGCGAGGCCGCGCGGACGACGCCAACGTTGCGGCGCACGACATCGACGGCGACTTCGACCACCCTTCGACAAGCCTCTTCCAACCCGGTACCGAGATTGTCCTCATCGGCCACCGCCGCGCGGACGGCAGCCAGCGCCTTCCTTGCTGCAAGCGACATCAGCGCACTAAAGAAGGCGTCCTTGCTTTCGAAGCGGCCGTAGAAGGCGCCAATCGTGACGCCGACGCGCTTACACAAATCCTCGATCGAGAGTTCATCGAGCGAACGCTCGCGCAGCATCACGGCGGCGGCTTCCAGCAGCGCGACCGTGGTTTCCTGGCTGCGGCGCTGCTGCGTCGGCAGCACGCCCGGGAGGTCCCGAACGGCAAGCCAGTCTATTGATTGTGAATCTGCCGCCACGCGCGATCATCCAAATTTGTATTGACGGCTATATTATAGTCATGGCTATAATTCATAACAACAAAAACAACGCGCTGTCGCGATCGATCGAAGCGCTACTCATGACCAGTTGCCGCGTTTGCGCGAAAGCGCACGCAAGCGGCGATACCAAGGGAGTTTGGTCGAATGTCGAAATCCCCGCAACTAAGGCTACACGTGGACCAGGAGAAGTGTCAGGGCCATGCCCGCTGCAAATCGCTGGCGCCTGAACTGTTCAATCTCGATGAATTCGGCAACGCGCACGAAGTCGGCGATGGTTCGGTGCCTGCGGGACTAGAGGACAAGGCCTGGCTTGCGCAATCCAATTGCCCGGAAATCGCAATTACCGTGACCGAAGAATAACTGATCTCTGAAATTCAGCCCGTTCAGATGTGAACAAACCAAGCCTAAGGAAATTACCCCGATGTCCGATTCCACGAGCGTAATGCCCGAACATCCGCCGGTCACCGATTGGGTCCACGATTTCGACCACACCGATCCGCGCTGGACCGAAAATCCGTTTCCGATCTGGGAAGAGCTGCGGGCGGAATGCCCGGTGGTCCACACCCAGCGCTTTCTCGGCTGCTATCTGCCGACCACCTATGAAGCGGTGAAGGAAATCGCCTACGATACCGAGCATTTTTCCTCACGCCGCGTCATCGTTCGCGACATCCGGCCCGACGTCACGTTCCCGGCGCCACCGATCACCTCCGACCCACCCGAGCACAAGCCCGCCAAACAGTTGCTGTTGCCGCCATTTACGCCCGACGCCATGAAGAAACTGGAACCGAGGGTTCGCGCGATCTGCAACGAGCTGATCGACGAATTCATCGCCGACGGAAAGTGCGATGCCGCGGCCCGCTACACCAAGCATGTTCCGGTTCGCGCCATTGCTCACATGCTCGGCATCCCGGAAAAGGACGGCGATCTCTTCATCAAGTGGATCCATGAAATTCTGGAACTGGGTATCAAGGATGATGACACCCTAATGCGCGCCGTCCATGAGATGACGGCGTATTTCGCGGGACACGTCGAGCATCGCAAGACGCATCCCAGTGACGATCTGATCTCGACGCTGATGAACGCCAGGGACAGGGACGGCCAGCCGTTGTCGGACGGCCATGTGCTCGGCTCGCTGCGACTATTGCTGATCGCCGGCATCGATACCACTTGGAGCGCGATCGGCTCCTCGCTGTGGCATCTGGCGCGCACACCCACGGATCGCGATCGTCTGATCGCGGAGCCGGAGCTGATGCCGATCGCGGTCGAGGAATTGCTGCGCGCCTATTCCCCGGTGACGATGGCCCGCGAGGTGGTGAAGGAGACCGTCATCAGCGGCTGCCCGGTCAAGCCCGGCAATATGGTGCTGCTGTCGTTTCCCGCCGCCAACCGCGATCCCGCCGTGTTCCCGGACGCCGACAGGGTCGTGATCGACCGCAAGGAGAATCGCCATGCCGCATTCGGCCTGGGTATTCACCGCTGCGTTGGCTCCAACCTCGCGCGCATGGAGATGACCGTTGCGATCGAGGAATGGCTGAAACGCATTCCAGACTTCAGACTCGACCCGGCCGGCCGTGTTACATGGTCGGAGGGAACCGTGCGCGGCCCTCGCCAGTTACCGATGCTGTTCGGCAAGGCAAATTGAGGGCTGCGCTGAATTGATTTGATGATCGGAGGCCGGACATGACAGTCGAAGCTGTGAAACCGGTGACCGATGATCTCGATCTCGCCGACGTGGAACGCCGGATCAAGGCGATCTTCATCGGCTCGGTCGGCAATCTCGTCGAATGGTATGATTTCTACGCCTACACGGCGTTCGCGCTTTACTTCGCGCCGGCGTTCTTTCCGAACAGCGATCCGGTCGTGCAGCAGCTCAACGCAGCCGTGCTGTTCGCCGCAACCTTCCTGATGCGGCCGCTCGGCGGCTGGCTGTTCGGTTACATCGCGGACCGTTATGGCCGGCGGCTGTCGCTGACGCTGTCCGTGGTCTGCATGTGCTTCGGCTCATTGATCATCGCGGTCACCCCGACCTATGCCTCGATCGGCATCGCCGCGCCGGCCATTCTCGCGCTGGCGCGTATCATTGAAGGCCTGAGCCTTGGCGGCGAATATGGCGCCAGCGCCACCTACCTCAGCGAGGTCGCGGATCCCAGACATCGCGGGTTCTATTCGAGCTTTCAATACGTCACCCTGATCGGCGGCCAGCTCACCGCGATCATCGTGTTGCTGCTGCTGCAAAAGGTGTTTCTGACGCCGGAGGAATTGAGGGCCTGGGGCTGGCGGATTCCTTTCGTGATCGGCGCTTTCCTTGCCATTTTCGCCGCGGTGATGCGGCGCAATCTGCATGAGACCGAAGCCTTCGTCGAAGCGAAGAAACTCGCAAAACCGACCGGCTCGATCCGTGGCCTGCTGAAATATCCGCGTGAGCTGTTGCTGGTGGTCGGCCTCACCGCCGGTGGCACCGCCGCGTTCTACACCTTCACGACCTACATGCAGACCTTCGTCAAAATGTCGGTCGGCCTCACCGAGGATCAGACCACGTTCGTGATTTTCGGCTCGCTGATTTTTGCAACCTTGCTGCAGCCGCTTTACGGCGCGCTGTCCGACCGCATCGGCCGCAAACCGCTGCTGATCTTCTTCGGTGTCGCCGGCACGCTGGCGACGATACCGATCCTGACGACGCTGAAGCAGACCAAGTCGCCCTTCACGGCGTTTCTGCTGATTTGCGCGGCCTGGATTTTTGTCGCCGGCTACACCTCGATCAACGCCATCGTAAAGGCCGAATTGTTCCCCACCAATGTTCGCGCACTCGGCGTCGGCCTGCCCTATGCGATCACGGTGTCGGTGTTCGGGGGCACCGCGCCCGCGGTCGCGCTGTATTTCAAGAGTCTCGGACACGAGGACTGGTTCTATTATTACCTCAGCGGCATGATCTGCCTGTCACTGATCATCTACGCGACCATGCGCGACACCAAGCATGAATCGGCGATGCACCGTCACGAGTAATGATGGCTTGAGATATGGCCGACAGCGGCGACGAACCTCCGATCACAAAACTGACGCGCAGCAAGCAGCGCTGGGCGCGCGAGGGCCGCTTCCTCACCGGAAAAACCTCCCGGCCCGAAGAGCAGCGCTTGCCGCCGGGACAGCATCTGACCAGGGACTGGCCCACCCTCGATCTCGGCCTGACCCCGAACATTTCCCGCGAACGCTGGCGCCTCGACGTCTATGGCGCGGTCGAAACTCCGATCTTCTGGAATTTCGCGCAGTTCACGGCGCAGCCGCAGACCAGGTTTACCTCCGACATCCATTGCGTGACCACATGGTCGCGCTACGACAACCAATGGGAAGGGTTGGCGACGCACGATCTGTTGATGGCCTGTCAGCCGCGTAACGAAGCGCGGTATGTGGTGCTGCATTCCCACGACGGCTACACCACCAATCTTTCGCTGGAAGATCTTGCCGCCGAAGACGCCCTGCTCGCGCACAGCTGGTCCGGTGCAGCGCTGGAGCAGGAACACGGCGGCCCGGTGCGACTGGTGGTGCCGCATCTGTATTTCTGGAAGAGCGCGAAGTGGCTGCAGAGCATCGAATTTCTAGATCGAGATGCGCCGGGCTACTGGGAGGTCCGGGGCTATCACAACCGCGGCGATCCCTGGAAAGAAGAGCGCTATTCCGGTGACTGACTCGATGGCCAAAGTTCATCGTCACCTCTCCCATGGGGAGAGGTCGGATTTCGAGCTAGCGAGAAATCCGGGTGAGGGGTTACGATCTATCGAGGGAACATAACCCCTCACCTGGCGCTTCGCGATAGCCAATGCGCAGCATTGGCGTTCTATTCTAAGGACGGCGGCCGTAGGCCGCCTATGCTCTCCCTGAGGGAGAGGTGAAGACGACCATCACCATGGAGGCCAATGATGCCGACTGAACGTTTTCAATTCATGGGTGTGGGCGGCCAGCAACTGGCGGCATCGCTAGACCTGCCGGAGCGCGAACCGCTCGGCTATGCGCTGTTCGCGCATTGCTTCACCTGCGGCAAGGACGTGCTGGCTGCCAAACGCATCGCGGTGGCGCTGGCGGCAAAGGGCATCGCGGTGCTGCGGTTCGACTTCACCGGCCTCGGTTCCAGCGAAGGCGATTTTGCCAACTCCACGTTCTCCTCGAACGTCGCCGATCTCGTGCTTGCCGCCAATCATCTGCGCAAGACGCGCAAGGCGCCGGCGATCCTGATCGGCCACAGCCTCGGCGGCGCCGCCATTCTGGCCGCCGCCGGGCAAATTCCGGATGCCAAGGCGGTCGTCACCATCGCCGCCCCCTCCGATTCGGCGCACGTTACCGGCCTGTTCAAGGACCGCATCGAGGACATCC
>DATHHQ010000676.1:0-17522 GCA_035490095.1 Bradyrhizobium sp. | reverse complement strand
AGACTAAAATCATCCTCACACAAGATGACGCGCGCCCCGGCCCGCGCCGCTGTCCGCGCCGCCATCAGACCTGCTGGACCGGAGCCGATCACGAGCACATCGCAGAAGGCGGTGGCCCTCTCATAAGCATCGGGATCCGGCAAGCCGCTCGCGCGACCCAGGCCCGCGGCACGGCGGATGAGCGGCTCGTAGATTTTTTCCCAGAAGGACGCTGGCCACATGAAGGTCTTGTAGTAGAAGCCGGCGACGAACAGCGGCGAGAAGAGCTGGTTCAGGGCGAGAAAGTCGAAGGCAAGCGATGGCCAGCGGTTCTGGCTCGATGCGACCAGACCATCGAAAAGCTCAGTCGTCGTCGCACGCGTGTTCGGCTCGCGCCGTCCGTGCGTACGAAGCTCGACAAGCGCATTCGGCTCCTCGCTCCCAGCCGTTAGGAGGCCGCGCGGACGATGATATTTGAACGAGCGGCCGACGAGCTTGACGTCGTTTGCAACGAGAGCGGACGCAAGCGTATCACCGGCAAATCCCGCATAGGAATGCCCGTCGAACGTAAACTTCAACAATCGGTCGCGGTCGACGAGCCCGCCAGCCTGCAATCGACTCATGGCATCGTTTCCATCGCGAGTACCGCCCCCGCAATGACATGGGTGCGCGTATCGCGGGCCACGTTGAGCCAGGAGTGACATCCGCTCGCGTGATACCAGAGCTCCTGGATGGGTCCAGCCGGGTTCTCCCGCAGATAGACATAGTTGTAGTGGAGCTCCGATGCGTTCTCCGCTGACCGATCGGGGCGCTTCGGCTTGGCGTCGCCGTGGTAGATGAACTCGGACAAATCTCGCGAGCCGCAATAGGGACATGGGATGCGCATTGGGTTGCCTCAGTGAAGATTGGGCTGGGCGCCTACGCCCTTCTCGTCGATCAGTGCGCCAAGTGCGAAACGATCCAGACAAAAGGCAGCCGCAGCCGGATGCGGAGCGTCCTGCGCAATCAAATGCGCAAAGCACAGGCCCGAAGCAGGCGTCGCCTTGAAACCGCCATAGCACCAGCCGCAGTTGAGATAGAGCCCGTCGATCGGAGAGCGATCGATGATTGGCGAGCCATCCATGGACATGTCGAGGAGCCCGCCCCAATTGCGCAGCACTCTGATCCGCCCGATCATCGGCATCAAGGCCATACCACCTTCGCACACGTCCTCGACAACCGGCAGGTTGCCCCGCTGGGCGTAGGAATTGTAGCCGTCGATATCGCCACCGAACACCAGTCCACCCTTGTCCGACTGGCTGACGTAGAAATGGCCTGCGCCGAACGTTATCACGCCGGGAATGAGCGGCTTGATTGCCTCCGACACAAAGGCCTGGATGACGTGGCTCTCGATCGGCAGCGTGAGCCCGGCCATGGTCGCCACGCGTGACGTCGAACCCGCGACCGCCACGGCAACCTTCCGCGCTCGGATCGGTCCCCGGCTGGTCCGCACTCCCGTGATCCGGCCCTGCAAGATCTCCATGCCTGTGACCTCACAATTCTGGATGATATCAACCCCGCGACTTGAGGCGCCACGGGCATAGCCCCAGGCCACCGCGTCGTGTCGCACTGTTCCCCCACGGCGCTGCAGCAGCCCTCCCTGGATCGGGAATCGGGCGTCATCAAAGTTGAGAAACGGAGCAATAGCTTTGACGCCATCGAGATCCAGCAGTTCGGCGTCAACGCCGTGCAGGCGCATGGCGTTGCCACGCCGCGCATAAGCGTCCCGCTGCTGATCGGAATGGTAGAGGTTCAACACGCCGCGCTGGCTCACCATCGCGTTATAGTTGAAGTCCTGCTCCAATCCTTCCCAGAGCTTCATGGAGAGTTCGTAGAACGGGATATTGCCCGGCAAAAGATAGTTCGACCGCACGATCGTGGTGTTGCGGCCAACGTTGCCGCTGCCGATCCAGGCCTTCTCGAGGACGGCGACGTTCCTGATCCCGTACTGCTTGGCCAAATAATAGGCTGTGGCCAGTCCGTGACCGCCGCCTCCGATCACCACCACATCGTAAGAGGATTGCGGAGTTGCTTCACGCCACTGCGGAAGCCAGCCGCGGTTGCCGCTCAACGCCTCTTTTGCAAGCGTCAGCAGAGAAAAGCGCTTCATGCGTTCATCGCCTCGTTGACCCGCTTGGGCCACGACTCACCGTGTGCCGGTCGGTGGATTCCTTCTTGACTGAAAGAGACAAAAGCCTGCTCCTGGCAGACCTTGGGGACAAGACCAGCGAAGCAGGAGATATTTTCCTGACTTTCATCCCGGCCCCAGCGCGCTCGCGGAACCATGCAAAAATCAAAATTACAGTTTTTCCTGTAAGGAAACTTTTATTCTCTCTGGTTGATTTCTGCTTTGGCTCTGCCTAGTCTTTTAGCCTGAAGAAAGCGGAGAACTCCAAATGTGCGGCATCGTCGGATTGTTCCTCAAGGACCGGCGGTTGGATTCCAGCCTTGGGAGCCTGCTGTCGGACATGCTGGTGACGATGTCGGACCGGGGACCTGACTCGGCGGGGATTGCAGTCTACGGCAAGCCAACCCTCGGGCAAATCAAGGTCACCGTTCAATCGCCGCAGGCTGAGCAGGACCTCCGTTCGCTCGCCGGTGATCTGGAAAAGGCGGGTTTGAAATCCTCCGTCGAAATCAAGAATACGCATGCCGTCATCGACACCACCGCCGACCTGGCGATGGTACGGGTATTTCTGGCCTCGCGCTATCCTCAGGTGCGCATCATGAGTGCCGGCGAAAGCATCGAGATTTACAAGGAAATCGGCCTCCCGAAGAGTGTCGTAGACCGCTTTGGCATCAGGCAGGTGTCCGGGACACACGGGATCGGCCACACCAGGATGGCAACGGAATCCGCGGTGACGACGCTGGGCGCGCATCCTTTTTCAACCGGCCTCGACCAGTGCCTCGTGCACAACGGGTCGCTCTCCAACCACAACAACCTGCGGCGAGAACTTGTCGGCGAGGGCATCGCCTTCGAGACCGAGAACGATACCGAGGTCGCAGCTGCGTATCTCACTGCAGAGATGGCAAAGGGAAAGAATCTCCGTGAAGCGCTTGCCGGCGCATTGGACGATCTCGATGGTTTCTTCACCTTCGTCGTCGGCACGAAATCGGGGTTTGGAGTGCTGAGGGATCCGATCGCCTGCAAGCCGGCGATCATGGCCGAGACCGATAGCTACGTCGCCTTCGGCTCGGAATACCGGGTTCTCGTCGGACTGCCGGACATTGAACGCGCGCGGGTGTGGGAACCCGAACCGGCGACCGTATATTTTTGGGACCACGCGGCGGCAGCCTGAAATTGCCAGCCCCTGGCCGCCACCCATTCTCGGGGACTTGACGCGCAATGCCGACGTTCGATTTGTCGATCAGCTCCCTGCGGGAGTTAAACACCGCCCTGCACCAGGTCGAGGAGGGAAATAACGATATCCATTTCGACATTCTCAACCCGCGCGGCCATCATGCCGTGGCAGTTGGCATCGCGGCTCACCTGACCGTCGATATCAAGGGCTCGGTTGGATATTATTGTGCCGGCATGAACGATGGGGCCGATATCGTCATCCATGGCTCGGCGGGCCCTGGCGTAGCCGAGAACATCATGTCGGGGACGGTCGTTGTTGAAGGCGACGCAAGCCAATACGCCGGAGCGACCGGTCACGGCGGCCTGCTCGTGATCCGCGGCAACGCCTCCTCGCGCTGTGGAATATCGATGAAAGGCCTTGATATCGTTGTACAAGGCAATATTGGACACATGTCGGCCTTCATGGCCCAGGCCGGCAATCTTGTCGTGCTAGGCAATGCTGGCGATGCGTTGGGCGACTCGATTTACGAAGCCCACCTGTTCGTACGCGGCCAGGTTAAGAGCCTCGGATCCGACTGCATTGAAAAGGAAATGCGCCCTGAGCATCACGACATCGTCGCGAACCTGTTGAGGCGGGCAGGTATTTCGGGCGTCGACACTGCCGAGTTCAGGCGTTATGGATCGGCTCGCAAACTCTACAATTTTCATGTCGACAACGCCGACGCGTATTGAGGGTACGGATTTATGAGCTATGTCAATCCGCCCACCCCGCCGCGCAAGTCCGCAACGTTTGACGACGCGACGCTCGCCGAGATACGCCGGGCTGCAGCCACCGGAATCTACGACATACGAGGCGGCGGCACCAAACGTAAGGTGCCAAATTTTGACGATCTGTTGTTTCTTGGGACTTCGATGTCGCGGTACCCGCTCGAGGGCTATCGCGAGAAGTGCGAAACGAATGTCGTGCTCGGCACGAGGTATGCGAAGAAACCGATCAAGCTCAAGATCCCCATCACGATTGCCGGCATGAGTTTTGGCTCGTTGTCAGCGCCGGCAAAGGAAGCTCTTGGCCGTGGCGCAACGCTCGCCGGCACCTCGACCACAACGGGCGATGGCGGCATGACGGATGAGGAAAGGGTTCATAGCCAGACCCTAGTCTATCAATACCTTCCCTCGCGTTATGGCATGAATCCTCGCGATCTGCGACGAGCCGACGCCATCGAGGTTGTCATCGGACAAGGCGCCAAACCCGGCGGTGGCGGCATGCTGCTTGGGCAGAAGATCTCGGACCGTGTCGCGGAGATGCGCACCCTGCCCAAGGGCATTGATCAGCGATCTGCGTGCCGTCATCCCGACTGGACCGGACCAGACGATCTTGAGATCAAGATCATCGAATTGCGGGAGATCACCGACTGGGAGAAGCCGATCTATGTGAAGGTTGGCGGCGCCCGCCCCTACTATGACACGGCCCTGGCCGTTAAGTCAGGCGCGGATGTGATTGTCATCGACGGAATGCAAGGAGGAACGGCGGCGACCCAGGACGTCTTCATCGAGCATGTCGGCCTCCCGACCCTTGCGTGCATACGTCCGGCGGTAAAGGCTCTCCAGGACCTTGGCATGCATCGCAAGGTCCAGCTCATCGTCTCGGGGGGGATCCGATCGGGCGCCGACGTCGCCAAGGCTTTGGCCTTGGGGGCGGATGCGGTCTCCATCGGAACCGCCGCGCTGGTCGCGCTGGGCGACAACGACCCTCAATGGGAGGAAGAATATAGAAAGCTCGGGACAACGGCGGGCGCCTATGACGATTGGCATGAGGGCAAGGATCCCGCCGGTATCACCACGCAAGACCCACTGCTCGCGGCGCGTCTCGATCCCATATCAGGCGGTCGGCGGCTTGCAAATTATTTGGCGGTCATGACTCTTGAGGCCCAGACGATTGCGCGCGCCTGCGGCAAAAGCCACCTGCACAATCTTGAACCCGAGGACATCTGCGCACTGACGCTCGAAGCTGCGGCAATGGCGCAAGTGCCGCTTGCGGGTACGAGCTGGTTTCCTGGCAAGGGGACATTTTGACGAGCAGAAATATGACCTCGCAATATTGAATCCGTTGGGCCGAACATAGCCACAAACTGAACAGGCTGGGGAACGACATGGCAACCGATCTTTCGAAATTTGCCTCAGATCAGAACGTCAAGTATTTCATGATCAGCTACACGGACCTGTTCGGCGCGCAACGCGCCAAATTGGTTCCGGCTGCCGCGATTTCGGATATGCAGCGAGACGGAGCAGGCTTCGCCGGATTTGCAACATGGCTCGATTTTACCCCGGCGCACCCCGATATGTTCGCGCTGCCGGACGCCGATTCAGTTGTCAGGCTGCCGTGGAAACCGGACGTTGCATGGGTCCCTGCGGATTGCACGATGGACGGCAAGCAGATACCCCAGGCGCCGCGGGTGGTTCTCAAAAAACTCGTCGAAACTGCCAGGACGATGGGCCTGCGCGTCAAGACCGGTGTCGAGGCGGAATTTTTCCTGCTCAACTCAGACGGCGGCTCCATCTCTGACGTTCATGATGCAGCGGAGAAGCCTTGCTACGATCAGCAGGCACTGATGCGTCGCTATGACGTGATTGCCGAGATCTGCGATGCCATGCTGGCGCTCGGCTGGAAGCCTTATCAGAACGATCACGAGGATGCGAATGGTCAGTTCGAAATGAACTGGGAGTACGACGATGCGCTTGCAACGGCAGACAAGCATTCGTTCTTCAAATTCATGGTGAAGTCGGTCGCTGAAAAACACGGGCTACGCGCGACCTTCATGCCCAAACCATTCAAGGGCCTGACCGGGAACGGCTGCCACTGCCACGTCTCGGTCTGGGACCTCGACGGACGCATCAACGCTTTCGCCGACAATGACGCCGAATTCGGCCTGTCAGCCCAAGGCCGATATTTTCTGGGAGGCATCATCAAACACGCTTCGGCGTTCCCGGCGATCACAAATCCCACCGTGAACTCCTACAAGCGGATCAACGCGCCTCGCACCCTGTCGGGAGCGACATGGGCGCCGAACACCATGACATGGACGGGCAACAACAGGACACACATGGTCCGCGTGCCGGGTCCCGGTCGTTTCGAACTCCGGCTTGCTGATGGCGCCGTGAATCCGTACCTTCTACAAGCCGTTATCATCGCAGCCGGCTTGAGTGGCCTGACGACAAAAGCCGACCCAGGTCCGCATCATAACATCGATATGTATAGCGAAGGGCATCTCTTGAGGGACGCCCCCCGCCTGCCGCTCAACCTCTTGGATGCTCTGCGCGCGTATGAGCGCGACGACGCAATCAAGGATGCGTTGGGTCAGGATTTCTCCGCGGCCTACCTCAAGCTCAAGCACGCAGAGTGGGACTCCTTCTGTGCGCATTTCACGCCTTGGGAGCACGCGACAACGCTGGACATCTAGCTCGATCGTACTGGTAGCGTGTGCCAGTCTGCCATGGCTTCCCACGACGACGGCCAGCATCCTCCTCATGACTTCCCGTCAGATGCTGGCAGCCGTCGCTTACACGCAGGCGTAAAATCTGATATGGCAAATACATGAAAGAGGTGGAGCGCCTCGTCAGCCAGGAACGACCCCATGCATGAAGTCGGCATCCTCGACGCGGTCCGCGAACGCGTTACGCGCCGTCGTGGCGGCGTCGCAGTATTCGACCAATTGAGTCCGCGCCAAACCGCGCACATCGTCGTGGACTTGCAGAACGGCTTCATGGGCGAGGGCCAGGTTGCGGAAGTACCTACCGCCCGCACAATCGTTCCCAATGTCAACCGCATCAGCGCCGCCCTGCGCGCCGCGGGTGGGGTTGTCGTCTATACGCAGCACACGATGGATGCGAAGGCGGTCCGCACCTGGCCGGTCTTTTTTGAACATTTCTGCGGGACGCCCGAACATCGCGCGCGCACGATCGAAACATTCACTCCCGGCAATTCCGGCCACTCGCTCTGGTCGGAGCTGGACGTGACGCAAGAGGATCTGGTCCTCGTGAAGCGTCGCTTCGGTGCTTTCGTTCCAGGCTCCTCGGATCTGCATGCCCGTTTGCAGGAACGTGGCATCGATACGCTCATCATTTCCGGCACCCTGTCGCAGGTCTGCTGCGAATCCACAGCGAGGGATGCGATGATGATGAATTACAAGGTGTTCCTTATCACGGATGCCTGCGCGACGCTGACCGACGGGGAACATGGGGGGACGCTATCGGCGATGGCGCACGTATTTTGCGACGTGCGGGATACGCAGTCGATGCTGAGCCTGATCGCGGCGGCCTGAACCTCTACTCAATCACCTCATCGGCGCCGCTGACGAGCGAGGAGGAAAACTCGAGTCCGAGGCTCTTTGCGGCCTTCAGGTTGATGATGAGCTCGACTTTCGTGACCAGCTGGACTGGCAGATCAGAGGGTTTTTCGCCATTGAGGATCCGTCCGGCATAAATGCCCGCGCGACGATGCGATTGCACGAAATCTCCTCCGTAGCTCATCAAGCCTCCTGAAGTGGGGAAGTCTCGGGATTGGGTAATTGCGGGCACGCCGTATCGCTGCGCGAGCGCGGCAAGCTGTCCACTGCGAAAGGCAAAATAGGGGTCTGAGGTGAAGACCAGTCCGCCTGCCACTTCCTTCGTCACGGCGGCGAAAACCGCTTCGAACTCTTTTTCACTGCTGGCCATCAAGACCTCCAGCCGCACCCCCAGAATTTCAGCAGCGGAACGGAGTTTCTCCAATTGCGAATTGACGGTCGGACTCGTGGGGTTGGCGGCCACGGCCAATTTGGCTGCTGTTGGCAGCAATTCGTGCATCATCTCAAGCCGCTTCGGTGACACCTCGACGCTCAAGCTCGATACGCCTGTGATATTGCCACCCGGCCGCGACAAGCTGTCCACCACGCCTAACTGGACGGGGTCGCCACCCATCTCAAACACGATCGTCTTACTCGCGGTAGCAGCTTTCGCCGCGAGCGCCACGGGAGCCCCACCGGGCGCGACGATGAGATCCACATTGCGGGCGACCAGATCTGCAGCGAGGGCTGGCAATCGCTTGTACTGTCCTTCGGCCCACTGATAGTCGATTGCGACGTTACGGCCTTCGATAAAGCCAATTTCGCCGAGCCCTTCGTGGAAGGCTTTGAGCCGGCTGGCGAAGAGGCCGGGTGACTCCGGGCAAAGATAGCCGATGACCGGAATGGCCGATCTTTGCGCGTGTGAAGGTGAGGTCCAAGCTGCGGCACCAGCCAACAGCGCAAGAACGTCTCGCCGTCCAATACGACCGAACTTTCTGCCGCACGCGACTGCGTTGAGTCCAGCGCTGGTCATGCTTTCACCAATCGGCATTGGTCTTATGGAGTGTCGAACGAGATTCCAAAGACCGGCACGGCTTCGTCATAGCCCTTGATTTGACGGTTCCCAAGTCCTATCACCGAGCGCCTGCCCCCGACGCCTTCGGCGACTTCGGCGTCCATCAGGATTTCCCGGTCGGTAGCAGATGCGCACAGACGCGCTGCGAGATTAACGACACTGCCAATGGCAGTGTAGTCGAACCGGTTTTCGTATCCGATCCGTCCAACCGTTGCCGATCCACTGGCAAGACCTACCCCGAACCCAACCCGGTATCCCCGCGATCGCCAGCCGACGATGAGTTCTTGCACACTTCTCTGCATCTCGACCGCCAGATCGACGGCCCTTAGCGCCGGTTCTTCGACGGGAACGGGTGCATTGACGAGAACCATCAGGCCGTCGCCCGAGAAACTAATGAGTGTCGCGGCAAATGTCGTGATGGCCCTGCCGAGTACCTTATAGTACTCCGAGAGCACGCTCATGACTTCCTCCGGCGCGACGTCCGCAGAAAATGAGGTGAAGCCTCGCAAGTCGCAGAACACAACGACCACCCCGGTGCGGCGGCCCTCCAACACGCTGTCGTCGCCCGTTCGATCGACAAGATCGGCGACCTGCGGGGCGAGGAACCGCTTGAGTCTCGCAATACGCTCCTGGTGCTCCTGCGCGAGAGCCAACTCGGCAGCCATCCTGTTAAAACTGTCGGCGAGACGCTGAAACTCATCCCCTGTCTCGATGCTGATGCGGTGATCGAAAAGTCCAGCCCGGATCCGCTCGGTCCCCTCCTCGAGAAGTCGGATCGGCTCGGTCATCCGGTGCGCCAGCGCATAGGCAAGCAATCCTGCGATGACGGTGCCGATCACGAGAATCGCAGCGGTGCGCTTCAAGGCTGCATAAATGGGCCCGAACGCTTCGGACAGGGGTTGTTGGACCACGACAGTCCAATCGGGACCAGAAACTGGAGCAGCGGCGGCGGCAACGTCGCGGCCATTTATATCCCGGCCTGTTGCGGAGCCGACTCCAGCGCTGCCTATCGCATCGCGTATGGCCCGGAATGGCCTGGAGGTCGCTTCTTCCGCCCCGCGCAGGACGAGGCTGATGTCCGGGTGAGCAATGAGCCGACCCGGTCGATCCAGGACGAACGCGAAACCGGTTTTCCCCACCTTAATCGCCGAAATCACGTCCCAAATCAGCTTGAGGTTGACCTCTGCGATGACAGCTCCGACCGAGGGTCGGTTGCCAAAAATTGCAATTGTCAGGTATGGCTCGGAGCCTCGGTTATAGGTCACGTCGCCGAACCAGGTCCGGGCCGCGCGGGCGCCAATCACCGCTGGGTCGGTGGATCGGTCAGTGCGACTGTCAATTCGATTGAGGCCGATACGAGAGATATAAAGACGCTCCAGGCCCCGATGATCGAGAAGTGTGAGAGTAACGATTGCGGGCGCTTGCCGAAACAAGCGCAACGCGTCGGTCCGTCGCCGCTCGTCGGGCTCGTCATTCCAGGGCAGCTGGACCAACCAGCCGAGGTCGTTGGTGATGCCGTAAATGAAGTCGTGGATCTCGGCTGCGGCGGACATCGCCTGAACGCCGAGCAGCTGGTCGAGCCTGGCACGCTGATCGCGATAACCGAACCAGGCTTCGAGGACACCGTTGATCGCGAGCGGAATCGCAACGGCCATAAAGAGCACGAGCAAGTACTTCTGGAAGAGGCTGCGAAAACCTTGCCGAACCTCCATGCCCGCGCACCTCAGTTCGATACCGACGGGACAGAACAGAACGAGCCCAATTTGTAACCGGAGCCGCTTGAACCGTCCACCTACCCGATCGGACTCTGGTGTTTTCAGCGTCGAGGGTGCGCGATACAGCCCTGGTGAACGGCGTGACCAAACTCACGAGCCCGACAGCTACGTCAGATCATCAAAGAGCGGGTTTGGATCGCGAGGCCTTCGACCGCGCGCGTGCTCGATATCAGCCCAGATAGGATTTCAGAATCGAAGCACCCAGCGTGTATTTCGGGTCCACCATATTTCCAAGGCGGACACGGCCGCATTGGGTAAGAAGCATATAGGCGTCAAGTTCTTCGAAACCGAAATCGGCGGCCATCCAGCGGATCAGTTCGCGGTAGGCGATACGGGCCGCATCTTCCATCGGCCGGCTCGAACCGATCGTCATGAAGAACTTCTCGTTTTCCAGGCGTGGCCATTTGAACGTCCACTTCTTGATCAAGTCGACCTGCACGGTGGTAACGGTCGGATGCTCCAGCGCCACGCCGCACAATTCGCCGTCGCCCTGGATGGCGTGGCAATCGCCGAGATACAGCAGCGCTCCCGGCGCATTGACGGGCAGATAGATCACCGCATCGACGCCGACATCCGGCAGATCCATGTTGCCGCCGTAATAGTCCGGCTGCAGCGAGGTGATCGCCTCGATTTCCGGCGAAGTCCCGATGGTTCCGATGAACGGCTGGTAAGGCAGCGTCAGCTTGTCGCTCCATTTGACGCCGCCTTCCAGCGTGACCTCGACCTTCTTGACCCGCTCCGGCAGCGGCGGATTCAGCAGCGCGGTATCGCCGGTCGCAACCAGGCCGCCGAATTCCCTGATCAGGCAGGTCGTTCCGACCGGCTGCGGGCCACGCGGCACGATCGACTTGATGTACACCGCAAGCGTATCGCCCTTCTCGGCGCCGTTGACATAGATCGGCCCGTTCTGCGGGTTCAGGAACGGGAAATTGAGAATCTCGCTTGGCTTGTCGGTCTCAAACTTGATCTTGCCCTCGAATGCATCGTGGGTTTCAGCCGAAATCACCGAGCCCGGATCGACCTTCAGCACCGGCTTCGCGAACGGTCCATAGACGTAGTGGTACTGGCCCTGGCTCTCTTCCGTGATGGTGTAAGTGGTGCCGGACTTGCCTTTCGCGAGGCCTCTGCGCGCCATGATGGAGGTTTCGAGCCATGACATGATGATGTTTCCTTCCTGCTGGTTGAATTCCTGCTCATACCGCGAGATGACGGCGAACGACCTCGCGATCGTCGAGGTCCGCGGGCGTAAGCGCGGCGACGATCCGGCCCTTGTCCATGACGTAGCAGCGCTGCGCCATCGCGCGGATCATGTCGAGATTCTGCTCGACGAAAATGATGGTGACGTCGGTCTGGCGATTAAGGTCCACGATGGTGCGGGCGATATCCTGGACGATTGATGGCTGGATGCCTTCCGATGGTTCGTCGAGCAGGATCAGCGACGGGTTGCTGATCATGACGCGTCCGATCGCCAATTGCTGTTGCTGGCCGCCGGACAACGTTCCGGCCTGCTGGGCGCGCCGCTCGGCGAGAATGGGAAACGTGCCGTAGACCCGCCGGTAGTCTTCGGGCTCGACCTTGCGGCCGGCCATTTCACCGACCTTGAGGTTTTCCTCGACACTCATGCGCGGAAAAACGTCGCGACCTTGCGGCACGTAGCCGATGCCGAGGCGGGCGCGGCGATGCGCGACCAGCGAGCTCACATCTCGCCCCTTGAAAACGATGGTGCCTTCGGTCGGCGGCAGCAGCCCGATCAGCGTCCGCATCAGCGTCGACTTGCCGACGCCGTTGCGGCCGATCACGGCGACGATCTCGCCTTCGCGCACATCCATGTCGATGCCTTGCAGCACCGGCTTGCCGCCGTAGCCGGAACGGAGCTTGAGCGTCGAAAGGACGATTTCCTTACGCATGGCCTTGCCCCAGATAAATCGCCGCGACGCGCTCGTCGGCAACGATCTCCTCGACCGTGCCTTGTGCGAAAATCCGGCCGAGATGCAGCACCGTGACCCGCCTTGCGACTTGCCGCACAAAGCTCATGTCGTGTTCAACCGCGAGAATGGTGACGCCGCCGGCATTCAGTGTCTTGACGATCTCACCGGTGGCAAAGGTTTCGGCTGGAGACATGCCGGCGGTCGGCTCATCCAGCAGCAACAGCTTCGGCTTCAGGCTGATCGCCATGCCGATCTCAAGCCATTGCTTCTGGCCATGGCTGAGATTGCCCGCCAGTTGCGCCGCAACTTCCGACAGATTGAGAAAGGCCAGCAGCCGGTCGGTCTCGGCGTCGAGCGAGCCGCCTTCGAGATGGTGCTGAAGCGCGATTTCCAGGTTGTGGCGCGCGCTCAGGGCCTTGAAGATGCCCGGCACCTGAAACTTGACGCTCATGCCGCGTCGAATCCGTTCGAACGACTTCAGCGCGGTAATGTCTCCTCCAGCATAGAGGATGCTTCCGCTGGACGGCGCATGCTCGCCCAGGATCAGGCGGAACAACGTGCTCTTGCCGGCGCCGTTCGGCCCGATCAGGCAATGAAGCTCGCCGTCGTCGAGCGCAAGATTGACGTCGGCCGTCACGTGCAGGCCGCCAAAATGCTTGTTGAGACCGCGGGTTTCGAGAATGGGCATCAGGCCGATTCCTTGGAGCCGCGGCCCAGCCGGCCCGCGAGTTTGACAGAGCTGACGATCAGTCCCTCCGGCGCGACCAGAACTGTCGCGACCAGCAACAGCCCCATCACAACCAGCGCATATTGGCTGCCGTAGATGGTCAGCGCCTGGAAAGCGGCCAACACGGCAAGCGTGCCGATCAGGGTGGCCGTCAGGTCGCGGCGGCCGCCCACGGCAACCCACACGATCGGCAAGGCTGCAGCGGTGATGCTCATG
Organism: Bradyrhizobium sp.; assembly: GCA_035490095.1. GTDB lineage: Bacteria > Pseudomonadota > Alphaproteobacteria > Rhizobiales > Xanthobacteraceae > Bradyrhizobium. Next base: position 4,160 of record DATHHQ010000676.1, on the reverse strand, counting down.
CTCGACGGCGTGATGTACTGGCCCCAGGCCGTGTAGAGCGTGCCGCTGAGACCAGCGAGCACCGCGCCGATCACGAAAGCCACCAGCTGATACTTGCGCACGTCGTAGCCAAGCATCTCCGCACGCTCGGGATTCTCCCGGATCGCCACCAGCACGTTGCCGAATTTTGAATTCACGAGAATACGGAGACCAAGATAGGTCAGCACCAACAGCGCAAGGACGAAGTAATAAAGGCCGATGTCCGGAAATAGTACGATATTGCCGCCGAACCACGGCAGCGTCAGCGGCGGCATCCCGCTCATGCCGTTGAAGCCGTTGAGGCGCGCAACACCGATATGCCATTCCGGACCGGCGGTCTGCGCCATGAAACGTTCGAACACCAGCGTGACCGAAAGCGTGACGATGCCGAGAAATACGCCGCTGATCCGCCCAAAATAGAGAAAATAGCCCAGCACGGCGGCGAACACCGCGGTGCTGGCGAGCGACGCGAGCAACGCAATCAGCGTAAAGCCATAGGCTGCGCCGAAGTTGAGCGTGAGAACGCCGTAGGTATAACCCGACAGGCCGAAGAACGCGGTCTGGCCGAAGCTGAGTGTGCCGCCATACCCCCAGATCAGACAGAGCCCGAGCGCCATGAAAGACCACGTGAAGAAGTAAACGGTATTGCCGACCGTGTAGCCGTCGGCGACCAGCGGATAAGCTAACGCTGCCAGCAGCACCAAACCGGCGGTCCCCCAGAATAGCGGACCGCGGCCCAGGGTTTGCGGCCCTTCAAGCAGCTTCATGAAACGGGCGTGGCGTATCATGTCAGCGAACGCTCTCAACTTCGTTCGCGCAAGATGAAGCCCGAGATTCCCTTCGGCAGAACGCGGATCACAATGATCACAGCGATCAACAACCCGATCTGGCCGAACAATTGCCCCTGCCACGACGTCATTGTGGCCTTGACGACTCCCAGCACCGCCGCTGCGGGGGCGGTGCCGAGAAAGATATCGGCTCCGCCCACCACGACGGTGACGAACGCCTCCATGATGAATGTGCTGCCCATCGTCGGCACGATGGTCATGGTCGGCGCATAAAGGCCGCCGACCAGGCCGGCAAGTGCTGCGCCCAACGCAAAGGTCATGCTGTAGATGAACCTGGTATCGACCCCGAGGGCTTCGGCCATATGCGGCAGTTGAATCGTGGCACGGGCGAGAATGCCAAACCTGGTCCTGTTGAAGGCGAGATACAGTCCCGCCAGAATCGCAAGCGCGGCGACAATCAGCACCAGCCGGTAGGTCGAGTAGGAATAGGCGCCAACCGTGAAGCTGCCAAGCGGAACACCAACGCCGGGCATGCTCGACCCCAGCACGATCAGGGTGCCCTGCGTGGCGATCAAGCTGAGTCCCCAGGTCGCGACGATGGTGTCCATTGGCCTGTCATAGAGGTGGTGGATGACAAGACGCTCGACGACCAATCCGACCGCTCCAGCGGCAAGCGCGCCGCCGAAGATCGCAATCGGCAGCGGCAGGCCTGCCCGCGCCGTCGCCACCGTCACGTATGCGCCGCACATGATGAACTCGCCGTGCGCGAGATTGATCACCCCCATCATGCCAAAGATCACCGCAAGGCCACAGGCGGCGAGCACGAGAAACGCAAATGCATCGCCGCATTGGTAGAGGAATCCGAACAATGAACTCAGGGCATCCATCCCGTAGCCTCAAAGTCAGCGAAAATGGCGCAGCAGATATCGGTTGAGCGCCCGAACAGAGAAAAGAGGAAACGTCGAGGGGCAGCAAGCGCCCCCCGACGTTGCCATGATCAGGGCTTCGGTGGCGGATTGCTGGGGGTATACTGCGCCATCGGATCTTTCTTGGTAAGGTCGCATCCGGCCTCGCCAAGCCAATATGGCTTGATGTCGTTCCAGACTTTCGGGAACGTGATCGAGTGATCGTCGCCGACCTTCGCCATGTAAATCGTATGCGAGGCATGCTGGCTCTTCGGATCGATGCAGACCTTGCCTTCGGGAGCATCGACACAGACGTCGCCCTTGGCGACTACAGCGCGCAAGTCGGCGCGCGTCGTCGAACCGCCGGCTCGCTCGACCATCTGTTTGTAGAGATAGACGGCGTGGTAGGAATTTTCGGCTTCCTGATTGATGTAAGGCTCATTTGGAAATTTCGCCTTCCACTTCGTGACGAACGCCTTGCTTTCCGGCGTGTCTACTTCCTCGACATAATTCACCGTCGCATACATGTTCGCAAGGCTCGGCGGTTTGAAGCGCTTATGCTCGTAGCCTTGGCCCACATTGACCGAACTGCCCATCGGAATCTTGAGGTTGGCGGAAGCGGCTTGCTCGTAATAGGACGCCTGGGCGGTACCGACCAATAGCGTAATCAGCACGTCCGGCTTGACCTTCTGAATATTCTGGATGGTTTGCGAGAACTGTGAGACACCCAGTGGAATGAATTCCTCGCCAACCATCTCGCCACCGTTCTGCTTGACGATCATGCGCACCCATTCGGCGGAGATCTGACCGAAATTGTAGTCGGCGGCGATGGTGTAGACCCGCTTGCCGTACTTCTCCATCATCCAGGGAATCAGCGTCGAGAACTGCTGTTCGGGAACGGCACCGGTTACAATCATGTGGCCGTCGCAGACGCCGCCTTCATACTGGTTATTGTAGAACGCGAAGCCGTCGAGCTGATCGACGATCGGGCGATAGGCCTCGCGCGAGGCGCTGGAGAATCCCGCGAACACGACATTGACTTTGTCGCGCTGAAGCACGCGCCGCATGAATTCCTGGTAGCGGGTATTGTCCGACTGGGTGTCGTAGATCACCAGTTCAAGTTTGCGCCCGGAAACGCCGCCGGCTGCATTGATTTCATCGGTGGCGAGCTGAATGCCGTGCACCTTTCCGATCGTCGCCAGCGCGAAGTCGCCGGACTGGTCCTCCAGGACTCCGAGCTTGATCGGGTCCGCCGCATGAGCCGAGCCTGCAGCAAGCAAGCCGGCGCCAATGAAGGAAGCGATGCGCGCTCCCCTCGCAATACTTTCCAGCATCTGATTCTCCTCTGTTGGGTTTAGTCGGCGAGTTTTCTCTTCAGGGCGAATTCGCCGTGTTCTTGTCCGTCTGACGATCGGACCAAGTCTTTGCACATATCCTCCATCGTCTGACGCATCTTCATGCTGCGTCGACGAAGCAGATCGTAGGCTTCGTCATCGTCGATACCGTATTCCGACATCGTCCGAATGATTGCTTTGACCAGATTGCGCCGGCCTCGACGGCGGCGATCCTGATCCTCCAGCAGAGCCTCCAGGTGCCGGTGCCGGCGATACTCGTTGACGCCGACAAACAGCGCTGGATAGACGGCTGCGCCATGAACAGGCTTGCGGAGAAACGAGGTGGCACCTGCCCGCATCAGCGCCTTGAGGCGGCTTGGGGCGCTGACGCCGAGCAGTCCGATGACTGGCGCCGGCGGCAGCCGGCCGATCGCACTGCGCGGAAGCACTGCCGCGTCGCTGATGTCGCCATCGATGAAGATGACGTCGCGATCCGGCTGCAGCGTCGCAAGATCGATGGCTGCAACGCTCTCAACAATGTCAGCTGGATTCGTCGTGACGCCAAGCCGGTCGAGAGAGGTCGTCAGAATATCGAGCGACGACGCCCGATCCGTCACGACGAGGGCGCGGCCGCCGCTGAAATTCTGGAGCAACCTCGGCTCGGTCATGACACGAGCCTCAGCGAGGGAACCGCCGCGGCTTCGAACCGCGAAGAGTTGTGCACGAGATAAGGGTCGGGCTGAACAGGCGCCCTGGCCTCGCCGATCAGGTCGAACCTCGCCCGCCGATTGGAGCGGCCGATCCGGGGCGTCAGGTAGGCATGGAATGTCTGTTCATCGATCCAGACCCTGCCCTGCGGTGCGTCAAGATACTGGTGAACAACTTCCGCCTTGATGGCGCGTGGATCGTCAGTCCGGGCTGCGGCGGCGGCGCGCGCCAGCAGCCACACCGCATTGTAGGACGCTTCCGCATCAGCGGACGCGGTCGGGCCCTTCGGAAACCGCGCCTGGTAGGCATCGAGAAACCGGAGGTTTGCCGGGCTTTGAATCGAACAGAAATAGACGCTCGAACTCAGATGGCCATCGACAGCTCCCTCGCCGATGGCCTCGAGCTCC
>DATHHQ010000675.1:0-5998 GCA_035490095.1 Bradyrhizobium sp. | reverse complement strand
TTTCTGCGTCGCTGGCGTTTGAGGAGTGTTTCACAATGCGACGCATCGAGGTCGCGGCTTAAGCTCTGGAACGAGTCCGGAACGAATCGCGCCCGAATCGCTGACTCGGACCAACTCCGGTTTCGTTCACCGCAACATCTCGCACTGACACCTCATCGCGGCACTAGATCAAGTTTAGCGCGGCTCGACAAGCTGCGGTTTGGCGGCGAAGACCTTAACTGCATGCGCATCGCGATCGAGCCAAGAGTCAAGCTGGGAGTCACCGAGCGGACCGGATTTTCGATCCCCGCACCCCTCACAAATTTGCCGGCGGCCGCTTTCAGGCACGCCAGCGGGTGAGGATCATTGCGTCTTGGCGACCCGCGGCGGCGACGCCTGGGTGATGAATTGGGTGGCCTCCAGCATGGCGGTGCCGAGCGGCGTCGGGATCACCATCCGGAACGGCACCAGGATGCGGGTGCCGGCGATCGGCGCGAATGCGATTTCGATGTTGCGCTGGGCGGCGAGGTATTTGATCACCGGGCGGTCGGGGATATAGCCGGCGACCGGGGTGAAATAGATCGCGCAGACCACCACCGGGCCATGATAGCCCTTTTCGGCCTTCACCGTTTCCATGCGTTTGAAGTCGAGCTTGAGGTCATAGCGCATGCGGCCGTCGAAAATCGCTGCCCCGGTGCGGCAGGCATCGGGGCTGAGCGGATCGCCCGACCCCGGCACCCGCAGCATCGATCCCGTCATCGGGTCGTAGACTCCGCGGCGCTGCGCATCGGTCACGGGAAGCCGCTCAGGTTCGACCGGGGGCTCCGGCTCGATCACATATTCCTTGACGTTGCCGCCGGACAAAACCATGCGGATGGCTTCGGATTTTTTGGATGTCGTGGTGGTCGCGGAATAACTGGTCGCCACCAGCGCACCGTTGACGACGCGGCCCTGGGCTCCGCCGGTGCCGGAACCACCGGCGAACGCCTTCAATAGTCCCGAGGTGCCGCCGGAGGCCGCTGCGGAAAACGTATCGTCCGAAATATCGATGGTCCAGGCGCCCTTGCCGACGGGAATGCCTGCCAGCGTCGCCTCATAGCGCGCATCCAGCTTGCCCTGGGCGAAGGCCGACGGCGCCGCCAGCAGCACGAATGTGCCGGCGCACAGGCTGCTCAACACCCGCAGCGCCGGTTCTGCCAACCGGGGCGAAATCATGCTGCGCGTGGTCACTAAAGGGCGGTCCTGATGTCGGCGCGATCGGTTGTTCATTTAGGCAAAAATGTCCAGCAAACAACGGATCGGCGCGCTTTTTAAACAAATCCGCAGCTTCGCCGCGGGAGATGCGCGGAAGTATGATTTCGGCGGCGATTGCGCCGCTTATATGACCGCTTAAGCCGATGGAACTCCTTGCTAAACCGGTTTTCACCGGGGAGTGGGCCGGCGCAAAATCTTGCTGCCTTCCTTGACGGCTTGCCGCTCTCCCCCTATACGTCCGCGGTTCCTGAAATGGACGTGAATTTGAACCCCCGAGGGATTCGAGCCCGGGGACGAAAGAGGATTTCGCGATGTCGCGGCGCTGCGAACTGACGGCCAAGGGCCCGCTGGTGGGCCACAAGGTAAGCCATTCCAATATCAAGACCAAGCGCCGGTTCCTGCCGAACCTGTGCAACGTCACCTTCATCTCCGATACGCTGGGGCGGAACGTGCGGTTGCGGGTTTCGACCAATGCGATCAAAACAGTCGATCATCGCGGCGGCTTCGATGCGTTCATGATCAAGGCCAAGGCGGCGGAACTTTCGCCCCGGGCGCTCGAGCTTAAGCGCCAGATCGAGAAGAAGACGGCGGCGGCACCGGCGGCGAAGGCGAGCTAAAGTCTTCGTCGAATCGGATTTAGTGCTGAAAAGGTTTTGATGGCCGGGTCGAAAGACCCGGCTGTTTTGTTTTGAAGTTCTTCCGTTAGCCGCTATTTCGGCGCCGGCGCCAACTGCGGAATCACGGTTGTCTTGCGCGGGACACTGGATAGCCGCTTCAGCAAATCTGCCGGAACCCTGTTCCGGACCGGTCCGTATGCCTCAGCACCGGTGGACGCCGTCGAATCGCCAGTGGCGGAAAGACCGGCCGCGGGCGCCGATCGCGCGGCAGTTGGCACCGTTACACGGGCGATCGGCATGTCGGCGCCACCGGCATCGGGCGATGATGTATCGACAAACGACCTGTCGACCGGGCTTTCCTGAGTGGGCGAAATCACGCGCGTCACCACGCGCTCCCTGACGAGTTCGTCCTTGTCAGGATACCACATGCCACTCGGCAAGGCGCTGGTCGCCCGCGCTGCGAATGCGCTGCTCAATCCGAATCCCTGCAGCCGCAGCTGTTCGGTCGCGATCGCGGCGCCGCGGTCGGCGGCCGTCATGCCGCGAAAGGCCGGCTGATGGAAACCAAGCCGCGCGCCCGGAAGCATGAGGCGCTCCTTGCCGCCGAGGAACACGATGGTACAGGCCGACAGGCAATCCACCGCGACGACGGTCGCCAGATCCCGGCTCCTGATCATATCCGACATCTTCTGGGCTTCGAGGATGCGTCCGCCGGTGGAATTGAGCCGCACGGAGCGGACGCCTGCCATCGCATTGAGAAATCGTTCAAGCTCCTGGGTCACGCCGAAGGTGATGCCGCCGGAAAATTCCAGGGTTTCACCATTGGCGAGGATGTGAAATTGATGCGGGCCGACGCGGGCGTCACCGCTGACGATTTCATAAATGCCGGCCATTTGCGCGGTGCCGACCATCGCAAAATTTGCCGCAAGCTGCGCGACGCCGAACAGCACCAGCGCCTTCGCGGCGCCGCCCCAAAATCGCTTGCCGCGTTGCCGGTATCGGGTGGCCGAGCGCCACACCCCGACCGCCTGCCAGATCGTCAGCAGTGCGGCCGACGTCCAGGTGGCGATCAGGGAGAACAGCCACAGCACCGGCTGCGCATCGCTCTGCTGGTTGGTGGCGTAGGCCAACACGCCGACCGTGGCGCCGACCACCGCGGCGCCGAGGATGCCGTTCAGCCAATACGACACCGGCAGCGACAGTTCGCCGCGCCAGTGCCGCGCGATATAGTTGCGCGATCGGGATGCCTGCTGCGGCAATAGCGGGGGCGGCACGTATGACGGTTCCGGCATGATGTGCGGACGGGACGAATCGCTTTGACCGAGACTGGGCGGTGCTGCGACACCTGCCATCGCAATGACGGCTTTTTTTTCGTCGAGGCGCAGCACGGAAGTGCCCGCGATGCGATCATAAAAAGCGTCCCTGCGCCGGATGATTGAATCTGCGGCCTCAAGCGCTGCAATCAGCAACGGAATGCCGGTCCCGACCCAGCACAGCCAGTACAACCGGGGGTCACCCAGTTCCGGACCCGGAAACAACGCGGCACAGGACGACCAGATCCAGACCGGCGCCAACGGCAGCGCCAGCGCCGCATAGCGCCGGTTCATCGATGCAGCCGGTGGCGGGTATTGGCCGTTCAATCCGTTCGACAGCCGGATGCAGCAAATCCTGCGGCCGATACTTCCCCCGATACGGTCGAGCGCCAAGCGCAAGGCGATCAGCAACGGCAGGATCAGGATATCGAGCGGCAAACCGCTTGCCGGCTTGCCCTCCGCGTCAAGCATGTGGCGGATTTGCGCCACCTTGGTCACGGCGCTGTCGCGCGTAATCCTGCTGACGCTCAAGGCGCGGGATGTCGGCAGGCCCAGCAGGCTTTGCTGGCAATCGGCAATTGAATTGGCGTCGAACTCGACCGATATCGACAGCCCCTTCGGCACCGACTCCAGATACTCGCAGTTGAGGGCATACAACAGGCCCGCGGAAAACTGCACATGCCCGTTCGACAGCGGAAACAATGCCAGCGCGGCCGCCTGCAGAACAGCGACGACCGCGACCAGATCAATAAAAAGTGCGACCGCCCGCCGCCAGAATCCGCCGCGCAGGAATTCGACGCTGTCTGTCAGGTCCGGCAAATTCAAGCCCTGAATATGTGATTTTGAGATCGAGGGAACCGGCATCTGCATCGGCGGCCCAGTCGCGATGCTGCCCCGGTTCGTTCGACCTGACAAGCCGCCGCAGCGAACGTCAACAGAAGACACTTCGCCTTCATTTCGCCACTCGATTGCGCCCCGCGCCGTGCCGTTGCTCGTCAACCGCGAAACATTTCGAAAACTCACGCCAGGCGAACGACACGCCATGAAAAGATTGATGATTTAGAACGATCCCAACCTCAATTGATTGGGAGTACGTGAGCCGCACATCTACGGGACGACCACATTGGCGCAGATTGAGGAAGCGGCGTGCACCACGCAGCGGGCCTCGGCCTCGACCGACCTCCCGTCAGTCGAATCACGAAGGCAAATCTCCAACATCCACATCCGCGACAAGCATCACCGGCATTCGACGATTCGTCGGTCGCGACCAGCGTTATTTGCGCACGGCCACACCGAAGCGATGCACGCGCTCGCCCAGCTGGCGAAAAAATCCCGATCGGAGCCGACGCGAATTACGCCTAACGAATGGGCATCCGTCTTGTCATTGCTGTTGCTTGTGCATTTCAGGGTATCGGGGTGCCGGGCGCAGCGCTTTTGTTATGCGCAGCCGGCGATCACCACGTTGATCGTAAAGGGAATCGTAAAAACAATTCGCTACAATCAGAACCGATTTTCCGGAGAGCTCGGCATGGCGTTTGGATTTAAAGGGAAGAGCTTTGCTCTTTTGCGACTCAACCTCGGACCGAAGGCGGTCCTGAGCGCGGCTCTCCTGATCGCGGTGAATACCGCGCTGGTGGTGGGGGCGGGGTACTGGTCATTGTCGCGCGACTTCGACACCCGCGCGCTGCGCGATATCGACGCCAACTTGCGCACCCTCAGTCTCGCCTTCGGCGAAACCTTCCCGAACGCGAAGATCGCCATTCGCGACGGCGTGGTCGAGCGTATTGAAATTCCGCAGATGCCTGAATTCAGCGATCACAAGATCGTCGATCGGGCAACCTCCTATGTCGGCGGCAACGCCACGCTGTTCGTGTACGACGACGCGTCGCAGCAGTTTGTCCGCCGAACCACCAATGTGAAAAAAGAAAATGGCGACCGGGCGGTCGGCACGCAGCTTGCGGCGGATCATCCCGGGCAAGCCGTCGTCCGCCGCGGCGAGGCCTATAAAGGCCCGGCGATGCTGTTCGGAAATCGTTTCTACACGGCGTATCAGCCGGTGTTCGGCGCCAGCGGCAAGGTGATCGGCATCGTCTATGTCGGCATTGCGACGGCTCAGCTCGACAGCATGCTGTGGCAGGCGCTTTCGGCGATGGCGATTGCAGCGGCCATCGCCGCTCTGCTCGTGCTCGGGATGACCATGCTGATTGTCCGCCGCGTCACCAAGCCTCTGAAGGCGGTGACGGCAACCCTGACGATTCTCGCCGAAGGCAGGACGGACATCGAAGTTCGGCACGCCGATCGCCACGACGAAATCGGCGCGATCGCCCGCACCGTCAGCGTTTTCCAGAGCAACCGCATCGAGCGCCGCCAACTCGAGGCCGAACGCATTAATACCGAGAAGCTGGCGATGGAGAAGCGCAAGGCGGAACGCAATCATTTTGTCGAGGACTTCCGCACCAAGATCGGCGGAATCATCGAGCAGGTGCTGAATTCCTCGGGAAAATTCGAACAGGATGCGCAGCAGCTTTCCGTTACCGCGCATTCGACGGCGGAGATGTCGGGCCAGTCCGCTGATGTCTCCAGGCAGGCCTCCGAACATGTCCGCACCGCCGCGGCCGCTTCGAACGAGCTGTCGCAATCGATCGTTGAAATCAGCCGCCGGGTTCAGGAGTCGAACGGTGTCGCGGCCGAGGCGGTCAAGCAAGCCAACGCCACCGACCAGCGGATGGCGGAATTGTCGGCGGCGGGCGACCGGATCGGCGACGTGGTGAAGCTGATCACGTCGATTGCGGAACAGACCAATCTGCTTGCCCTCAACGCGACCATCGAGGCCGC
>DATHHQ010000674.1:0-10982 GCA_035490095.1 Bradyrhizobium sp. | reverse complement strand
GGATCGGCAAATGGCAGGAGCTGCATCAGGATGACGCCGGCGATGTTCTTGGTCGGATCGATCCAGAAATAGGTGTTGGCGAGGCCGGCCCAGGCGAGGCTGCCGGCGCTGCGGCCCGTCGGCGCAGTCTCGGTGTTGATCATGAAGCCGAGCCCCCATTTCTTGACCATGCCCGGGAAGAATTCGGCGTCGAGCGAGCTGTCGGGCAAGACGCTCTTCAGCACGACGACGTTGACGTCGCCGATCTGGTTCTTCCCCATCATGGCCACGGTCTCCGGTCGCAGCACCGTCTTGCCGTCGAGGCTGCCGCGGTTGAGGAACATGCGCACGAACTTCAGGTAGTCGGGCCCCGTCGAGTAGAGGCCGCCGCCGCCCATGAAAAATTCCGGCTCTTGCGGCATTTCAAATTCGATCGGTTTCAAACCGTCGGCGCCACGCGCGTGCATCGCCACAAGCCGCGCGCGTTGCGACGGGCTGAGCTTGAAGCTTGTATCAGCCATGCCGAGAGGACCGAAGATGTGCTCATGGAAATAGCTTTCGAGCCGCTCGCCGCTCACCTTTTCGACCATCTTGCCCGCAAAATCGATATTGATGCCATATTCCCAGCGATCGCCGGGTTCGAAAGCCAAGGGCGTCTTGAGCGCGTCGTCCTTGCAGGTGATGAGTGCCGGCAGGTTGGCCTGTTTCTCGTAGCGGCCGGTATTCTCGTTCCAGATGTCGTAGGTGTATCCCGCGGTGTGCGTCAGCAGTTGCCGCAGCGTGATTGGCCGCTTCGCCGGGCGGAGTTTTGGTGTACCCGCCGTGTCGAACCCCTCCAGCACCTGCGCCGACGCCAAATCCGGCAGGATCTCGCTGGCGGGCTGGTCGAGCTTCAGCTTTCCCTGCTCCACCATCTGCATCGCCGCGGCTGTCGTCACGGCCTTGGTCATGGAGGCGATCCAGAATACCGAATCAACGGTCATGGCCTGGGGCTGACCAAGGCTGCGCACGCCGAACGCGCCCGAATAGATCGTGCCTTTGTCGTTGGCCGCCAGCGCCACAACCCCGGGCACCCTCCCGGATTTGACCGCTTCGGTCAGCGCCTGATCGATGCCGGCCGCCCCCGGGGCGTTCTCAGCGAAGACCTGACGCCCGAGACCCGTTGCGAATGCCGCCGCGGCTCCCATGGTTCCGATGGCTTGACGTCTGTTGATCCCTGTCATTGTTTGCTCCCTCATCCGGCAGAACGGCCTAGGACGGAGCAGCCGGATTGCCCGGTCCCTGACGCGGCGCGCCTTCAAGATTGCACTTCAGCGGTATTGTGCGGATGCTCGGGGTTCTCTGTGAATCTTCTGCCATTTGGGCTGCCTTGGCAACGAAAACCGCCTCCGGCGGGCCCAAGATTGCGCTGCGCTCAGCGACGTCATCGCCGTCCGGATTACCCTTTCGCCATCAGGAACATCTCGATGCGTTGATCAAGCCGTTGCAACTGGTTGGCCATCCCGCATGAGAGGCGTTACGCAAACGTGATCGCATGACAGACCACTTCCGGAGTTGCCCAGAGCCGCTTCCGCGTCCTGGTCAATCGAGTTTTCAAGGAAGTGAAATTGAACCGGGACAGCCCAATGGCGTCGGCAAGACAGGCTGATCGGAGCGCAACGCGCCACCATGTTGGACTATCTTGAAGAGTGAGCGCTATTGATCAGCGAATCGACCTGCAACCATGCACTGTTCGCTTGCATTACCGCTTGTGGCCGTCAGTTGGTGACTAAGAGTTTCGCGTTCCCGCATTTCAAACCGGGGAATTCGCCATGATTACCGCCGAAAAATGTAGAATACACGCGACAGAGTGCAAAGCACTCGCCTCGTCGATCGATATTTCAACCCAACGATCGCTTGAGCAATCAATCATGGCGCTGAATTGGGAAGCATTAGCAGATCAGATCGATGACGATAACGCTCAAGCGACCGAGGCGCGGTTGGTGGCCCTCCTTGCTGGCGTGTTTCGACGACCTCTAGCGGCCTAGTTTCAAAGTCGCCGCACGATAAAACTCCACAGAACATTTTTCGGATGTGAGCTATTTTGCACAGACAGCCCGCGATTCGCCGCCTTAGAACTTGGTGGCAACGGACTGTAAAGGCTGGGGAAACATGCCGAAATACTTTTTTGTGGTTCGTCAGGGCGACCAGACGTCTGACGAAAGCGACGGAATCGAGTTCCACGACATAAGCGCGGTTCAGCTTGAGGCGATAAAATCCACCGGCGAAATACTGCGTGATTTAGACTATCCAATTGGAGTTGGTTCGGAATGGCGAATGGAAGTTGTAGACGAGGCCCGTAAGCCTCTTTTCAGCCTTCGCGTTATAGCCGAGCTTCACGAGTAAGGCCGGCTCGGTTGATTCTTCGCGGCTTGCAGCTTCCCTTGCGCCACTGCGCCCAATGCTTGCGCCTGCCCTTTCGCTCGGATGCATTTGCTGCCCGCTGAACTCTTTTAAGAGCCGGACTGAATCCGCCGATCAAGAGTTAGCCGCCGCGCCTTAGAGCATGATCCGGAAAAGTGGGTACCGGTTTTCCGAAAAGATCATGCTCAAACAAAAAGATAGAGCGGGATGACGAATCGAAGAGAAGTCATCCTGCTCTAGCGTTGTCCCCAAACGCTCAAGGCTATTCCTCCAAGCACGCATGCGGCGATTATCAAGCGGCCCAGCCCGCCCCAACATCCGGAGCGGCCTCTTCGTCCGAGGGATTGAAGAGCGCTCTTATCAGCAAAAAGTATTGCCCCACCCCGGAACAGTGTTTTCACGATATCCGCGATGGTCAATTGAGAGAGCGGTACGCTTGAAAAATCAGAAGAAATAGCCACGGATGTCGTTCATCCGCCCCACCCGCTACTCAATTGAAGCAGGCGTGCGATACTGTTCAACGAAAGGAAACACCAGATGCCCGATACCACCGGCACGACCACCCAGCCCGGAGCAGCGATCCCGCCTGACAACGCGAACAACAAACTCACGGTGGCCAATCCCGAAGATTCCAGGATACGCCACGTCTCGGTCGCGGGCGGCACCTACACGATCCTTGTGACGGGCGCGGAGACGAGCGGCCGCTACTGCCTGATCGACATGCTGGTGCCACCCGGCGGCGGCCCGCCACCGCACCGTCACGACTTCGAAGAGATGTTCACGATCCTGGAGGGCGAAATCGAGTTGAATTTCCGGGGTGAGGCGCAGCAGGCGAGCGCTGGTTCGACCGTGAACATCCCCGCCAACGCACCCCACTCGTTCAAGAACAAGTCGGACAAGCCGGCGCGCCTGCTCTGCATGTGCACGCCATCGGGGCAGGAGGAGTTCTTCATGGCGATCGGCGACCCCGTCGATAGCCGGACCGCGCCGCCGCCGAAGCTCAGCGCGGCCGAGCAGGCCGAACGCATCCAGCGAGCCAAGGCACTGTCGGCCAAGTATCGAACGGAGCTGTTGGTATGAGCGGCCTGAGTCCAGGCGCGACCCGTTGGCTAATCCGCCCTGCAGCCCGGTAGACGATTTCAAGCGGACCAAGAAACTGGAGTTGTGTTAGATTATTGTCATTGTCGGTTTTTTGGGGCTGCGCAATGAGGCGGCGCGATTTCATCACGCTTGTGGGCGGAGCGGCGGTCATGCGGCCGCGTATCGCGCGGGCGCAAAAGCTGCAGCCCGTCATCGGGTTTCTTGGCAGCCAGGCGGCGGCACCGCCGCGCACGGATCCCCAGACGATTGCCCTTCACCAGGGCTTCCTCGATTATGGATTGATCCAGGACCGCGACTTCATCTTCGAACAGCGCTTCACGGGTGGCGCCGATGAGCGCTTTCCTGAATTCGCGCGTGAACTGGCCCGGCTCAACGCGCGCATGATTCTGACGAACACTCCCGCGGGGGTACGCGCGGTACAGCGCCTCGATCCTCCCTTGCCGGTCGTCATGACAAATATGAATGACCCGGTCGGAGCCGGTCTGGTCGCAAGCCTTGCTCATCCCGGTAACCTGACCACGGGAACAGCGAGCCTGAACGAGGACGTCACACCCAAGCTGCTGGAATTCCTGCGGGAGATTGTTCCGAAAGCGAACATCGTCGGCGTCCTGTTCAATCCGCTAAATCCAACCAACCCGGTGATTGTGGAAAATCTCCGGGGCAAGGCGGCTTCCGTCGGATTGAAAACGGTGCCCGTCGCGTTCAAACCGCGAGACGATCTTGATGCGCTGTTTGCGGCGCTCATGGCACAACACCCGGACGCGCTTCAGATCATCGGCGATCCCGGCATTGGTGACCTGAGGGATCGCGTCGCCACGCAAGCAAGGACGCATCGGCTTCCGCTGTTTTCGACGAGCCCGTTGGTCGTGGAAGCCGGTGGCCTCGTCAGCTATGGCGCGTCGGTCTATAAAACGCTTCGTCGAACGGGCTATTTCGTCAGAAAGATTCTGGATGGAGCGGATCCCTCCAATCTGCCCATCGAACAGCCGACCGGAGTTGAGCTGATCGTCAACCTCCAGACCGCGAGGATTCTCGAAATAGAGATTCCGGCGACGCTGCTTGCCCGAGCCGATCGGGTGATCGAATAGCTGCTTCATCGGAAAAGGAGTGACCGGCTGGCACGTTCAAGGCAGGGGCGCTCAAACACGAAAAACCCGGCTGGAAGGCCGGGCGATCGCGAGTATTTCTTAAGTGAGTGAATGCGTACGGAGTAAACTAAAATTGCCCCGATCGTCTGTGCACTTCGTAACACAGGAACTCGCTGTTGCGGCCAATGGAATGAGCCCTTTTGGCCAAGTCGTCATGCCCGATATCGCCGAGACCGAGTCGCATCAATCGCGAGGGCCGAGACATCTCGGCCCTCGCAAGTGGTCGCGTCACCAGACGCCATACGCGTCTGATGATTTCTCGCTTACATATGATTGGCCATGGCCAGGTTCATGTGCATCGCCGCTTCGTCGTGGTGGCCGCCGTCGGTTGCCCCGTTGGGCAGCACGCCGTCGTCCTCAATCTCGAAGTGCACGCCGGCGGGCAATTCGCCGACTTTTTCGTAGGCGCCATAAACCGACATGGCGTCCGTCTTGATGTCGCTTGCCTTCACCAGGTTGCCATACACGGTGATCGTGCCCAGCAGATCCTCATCATGGGCGCCGGCAGCACCCTGCTGACTGATGACGGTGATCAGGCTGTAATCGGCCCTGCCGTCGCCATTGCTGTCGAGGTGTTCGATCGACTTGACCTCGGCGGTGTGCGCCGAAATTTCGATCTTGTCGCCCTGCTTGCGGTTGAAGTCGCGGATCACGTCGTTGCCGAAGCCGTCGACCCAATGGTCGTGAACCGCGTTGTTCTCGCCGGTCACGCCATGCCAGTCGATGGTGCCGTCGGCATTGACGTGTTTGGCAACGATCTCATCCTTGGCGTTGACAAGGCCTTCGAAGCGGAACGTGTCGGCTCCACTGCCACCGGTGAGGACATCCTTTACCGCAGTAAACGCAGCCGTTTCGTCTGCGAAAATCTGCGTCGTGCCATCCTGGGCCGCCACCATCTCACCGGCATCAGACCGGCTGAGCAAGACGTCGTTGCCGGCTCCGCCATCCAACTTGTCAGCGCCGAAACCGCCAACCAAGAGATCCTTGCCGTTGCCGCCCGTTAGCTGGTCGTTGCCCGAGCCACCCCAGATCTTGTCGTCGCCGCTGCCACCGCTGAGCATGTCGTTGCCAGCCATGCCGGCGACAGAGTCGGCGCCCCTCCCGGCAAACAGGACGTTGCCAGTCGAGGTGCCGTTCATATGATCATGATCGGAGGTGCCACCAGTCCACGCAGCGAAAAAGTCCTCGAATTGGCTGCTGTGCAGCAGTCTATCCATCATATTGAAGCGTGCCATTATCAACCCTTTGTCAGACGAAACACCCCACACGCAACGAGCGATCACCACGGCTTCTTGTGCATGAGATGATTCGCGCGGGAGGAGACGTGAGGCACAAGCCCTCTCCCGTCCCGCGAAGGAAGTCTGCAAACAAGCCCGAAGCTCGACCTATTCTGGGCGGCTGCTGCGGCCACAAGTCACATGCCGCCAAGCGCTGGAATTGACGTCGTCTTTCTTCCCGCAAGTTTCTGCCGCTATCCGCGGACCAAATATGGCATCCTCATTGATACCTGAGAATTTGTATCCGGTGTTTCGGGCGGCTGAAATGAAAACGAACGTCGTTCGCGCGCTCGAAAACTTGCTGTTTCCGAACCACGCGCTGCGACCCGAGCTCGACTCCCCGATGACAGCGAAGCCAGACAGCACGCCGGTTAGCAATTGGAGCAATGCAAGCAATGAACGGCTTTTGGCGGCCCGATGTCCATCTGCATTCATGACAGGCGACGGTGAAACGATATGGGCCCACTACACCGGCCTCGTCGACAGACGGACACGTTCGAGCACGCGACGGCAACTCATCGACCGGCTGATTCGGAGTGATCGATACCTGCGTCTTGCGCCCCGTGTTGTCGCTAGCTCAATGCAAGCCTTTTCGTGTCAAAGGGGCGGCTTCTCGATACGAAGACATCACTGCCTGCGCGATCAAGAGAGATTCTAAACTGATCTGGTCCGAGCCGTTAGCTGGCGTATTCCGGGCAGGTGCTGCGGCGACACGTCACATCCTGCCGAACGCCAAGATTGACGTCGTTGTTTTTCCCGCAAATTTCCGCCGCTATTCGCAGGCTAAGTCTGGCTTCGTTGTTAGTACCCGAGAATTTGTATCCAGTGTTTCGGGAGACAGAAATGAGATCGAACGACGTTCGCCTGCCTGCAAACTCCTTGGCCCCTGCAGAGGCGTTGAGACTGGACCTCAGCGATCTGAAGATCGCGAAGGCCAGGCAGGACGTATCCCACCAAAAACTGGACAAGTGGATCGCGGCTGCGATCGCTGAGCTGAGCGATCAAAAACGCGCAGCCTAGAGCGGGATGACTTTTCTTCGAATCGTCATGCCGCTCTATCTTTTTGTTTGAGCATGATCTTTTCGGAAAACCGGTACCCACCCTCGGATCAAGTCCGAGGGCATGCTTTTCCGGATCATGCTCTAAAGGCATCGATTGAAAACGCTTTAGCAAATCATGCCCGGTGCATTGGCGCGTTTCTTGGGCAAGGCATCGGCACAGAAAAGCCCCGGCCGATGCCGGGGCTTATGCATTCGCCGGAAATCCAGATCAGTATGTCGAGGCGATCGGGCCGCCCCAGCGGTAGTTGATGCCGACCTTGACGGTATCAACGCGCAGCCTGGTCGCAACAGGATTCGAATCCAGTGTCCCGATTGGCGCAGTCACCGTGCCAAAGCCGTAGTGCATGTATTCGAGCTTCGCGCTCCAATTCGGCGTGAAACCGTATTCGATCCCGGCGCCCGCCGCGTAGCCCCAGCGATCGGTGGTGTATGAACCGGTGGCGCCCAGGGCGGGCAATCCGCCCACGAGCGTTAATGCGCTAAATCGGGTGTTGGCGTAACCCAATCCAGCCGTTCCGTAGAGCAGCACCGGACCGGTCGCCCAACCAAGCCGTCCCCGGAATGACGCCAGAGCCCTGGTATCGGAAGCACAGGAGGCGATCGGAACGGGGCAGAGAGCAGATCCGCGAATATTGGCCCAGTCGCCGTCTGCTTCCAGGCCATATACCCACGGACCGGTCTGCCAATTGTAACCGATCTGGCCGCCCGCAAGGGCACCTGACGGAGCATGGTTGGTCGGGATCCCGCCTGGCACCCCGTACGAACTGACGCTTCCCCAGCCGTAGCCGCCGTTGGCGCCGATATAGAAACCGGTCCAGTTGTAGAACGCCGACGGCGCCTTGGTGTATGGGCGAGTGGCGAGATCGGCCGCGGACGCCGCGCCGACGAGTCCCGAAATTGAAAGTAATGCAGCCCCAACGAAAGCAAAACGATGCATTTCCAGCCCCTGGCTTGATCGACAACCCCGTCCATTTTTCTGCCACAGGATACGATCCCGTAACAGTTGTATCGGCGTACCGCGTAACTTTTCAGGAAGTTTGTTGCCGAATTATCACGAACGGGCCCGCACCTGCGCCGGCAAGGGCGGCGTGCGGGGGTCGAAAAGTCTAGAGCGGGATGACTTTTCTTCGAATCGTCATCCCGCTCTATCTTTTTGTTTGAGCATGATCTCCGGGCAAATGCTTCGCGTTTGTCCCGAGGGGAAACCGGTACCCACCCTCGGATCAAGTCCGAGGGCATGCTTTTCCGGATCATGCTCTAGCGTCCCTTGAAGACCGCCTTGCGCTTTTCCTTCACCGCCGACGCTGCCTCGCCGGCGTCTTCGCTTTCCTTGACCTCGCAGAGTGCGCGCTGTGCCCGACCGGATTGTTCGGACGGTCCGTGCGCCAAAACACCTTCCGTTACAAAGCGCTTCAAGGTCTTCAGCACCAGCGGCGAGAACTCGGCCATCTCGCGTGCCATCTTCAGCGCAACCGGGACCTGCTGTCCTGTCGGCACGACCTCGTTGACGAGGCCGATGGTGTAGGCGCGTTGCGGATCGAGGATGCGGCACAACAGCATCATTTCCATCGCAACCTTGTGCGGAATCCGCGCCGCCAGTCCGGCAATCAGGCCGCCGGTAAAACCCAATCGCGCTTCGGGATAGGAAAACTTGGCATTCTCCGCAGCCACCGTGAGATCGCACATCATCGAGAGCACCAGAGCGCCGCCGACACACCAGCCGGCTACCGCGGAAACAATCGGCTTGGTGGTCCCAAAGCCGACGGTGGGAATGCAGCGCCAGAGTTCCGGAAAATTGCCGGTATCGGCGCCGCCGGAAAACGCTTCGTTGCCGGCTCCGGTGAGCACCGCGGCCTTCTGCGTGCTGGAGCGCTCGAAATCCTGAAACGCTTTTTGCAGCATCAGCGCCGTCTCGGCACAAATCGCGTTGCGGCGTTCCGGCCGGTTGATCGTGATCAGTGTGGTGCCGTCGGCATTGTTCTCGACCAGGACCTTTTGCATGGTTATTCCTTTTAGATCCCGGATGTCGCGGAGTTGATCATCGAGCGCGCATTCGCGCGACCCGTTGGCAAACCCGCCCTACGCAGCATCACTCAGCCGCCTCCAGCGTTTCCCCCTCAATCACCTCCAGCACCTTCGGCGGCGACATCGGCAGACTGTAGAAGCGTTTTCCCAGTGCGTTGTGGACGGCATTAGCGACCGCGGCCATCACAGGCACCAGCGGCACCTCGCCGACCCCCTTCACGCCTTGCGGATGCTTCGGGTTCGGCACTTCGACCATTACCGTGTCGAGCATCGGCAGATCAGAACAAACCGGCATGCGATAGTCGAGGAAGCCCGGGTTATCGACCTTGCCGTCCTTGTTGTAGATGTACTCTTCGTTGAGCGCCCAGCCGATCCCCTGCGCGACGCCGCCCTGCATCTGGCCCTCGACATAGCCCGGATGGATGGCGCGGCCGACGTCCTGCACCGCGGTGTAGCGGATGACGCGCACGATCCCGAGTTCGGGATCGACCTCGACGTCGCAGATGTGGGTGCCGAAGCCGCCCTCGGCGCCTTCGGTGTTGAGCTGCACGCCGGCGCCGATCGGCCCGCCCATCTGCGGGGCTTTTGCCGCAAGCTCAGCCAGCGTCAGCGGTTCGAACTGGCCGGCGTTGGGGCTGGCCGGATGCGCCGCGCCGTTTTCCCATTTCACCGCTTCCGGATCGATCTCCCAGATTTTTGCGGCGCGCTCGCGCAAGGTGGCGATAACCTTGTCGGTCGATTGCGTCACCACCATCGCGGACGCGAACAGCACGCGGCTGCCGCCGGTCAGGTTGGAGAAGCCGATGGTCGCGGTGTCGCCGATCAGCACCGACACGCGGCGGTAATCGATGCCGAGCAGCTCGGCGCAGATGTTGGCGATCGCGGCGCGCGAGCCGCCGATATCGGGATGGCCTGTGGTGACGACGACATTGCCATCCTCGGTGATGTTGACCTGGGCGCTCGATTCACCGCCGGCGTTGAACCAGAAGCCGGAAGCAACGCCCCTTCCCTGCAGCTTGCCGAGCGGTGCGGTGTAGTGCGGATGCGCTTTCGCGGCCTCCAGCGTCTCGATGTAACCGATGCGCGGAAACACCGGGCCATGCGCGGCCTTGGTGCCCTGCTTGGCGGCGTTCTTCAGCCGCAACTCCAGGGGATCCATCTTCAGCGCTTCGGCCAGCTCGTCGAGCACGCATTCCACCGCATAGGCGCCGATCGGCGCGCCCGGCGCGCGATAGGCCGCCACCTTCGAGCGGTTGGAGAGAACGTCGAACCCCACCGAAAGCACGTGCGGGATATCGTAGGGCGAAAAGCTACAGCCGACCGCGCCGCGGATCGGCGAGCCCGGCAGCGCGCCGGCCTGCAAATAGAACGTGCCTTGCGCGGCGACGATCTTGCCGTCCCTGGTGGCGCCGATCTTGACCGTGCTCTTCGAGCCCGAGGTCGGCCCGGTCGCCCGCATCACCTCCTCGCGGGTCATCACCATCTTCACCGGACGGCCGGATTTCTTCGCCAGAAGCGTCGCGAGCGGCTCGAGATAGACGATGGTCTTGCCGCCAAAGCCGCCGCCGATTTCCGCCGGAATGGCGCGGATGTCGCTCTGCGGAATCCCTGTCAGATGCGCGGTCATGGCGCGCACCATGAACTGGCCCTGGCTCGAGCTCCAGATCGTGGTCTTGTTGTCGGCGCCGACGCTGACGAGGCAGGCGTGCGGCTCGATATAGCCCTGATGCACCGGGCGGGTGGTGAAGCTGCGCTCGATGACGATTTCGGCTGCGGCGAAGCCTTGCGCGATGTCACCCTTCTTGACCTCGATCCTGCCGCCGATGTTGGACGGCTTGCCCTCGAACTTCATGAAGTCGTGCAGGATCGGCGCGTCGGGCAGAAGCGCGTCCTCGATCTCGACCGACCACGGCAGCACCTCGTAATCCACCTCGATCAATTCGCAGGCCCTTGCCGCGATCGCCTCTGACGTGGCCGCGACGGCCGCA
>DATHHQ010000673.1:0-3357 GCA_035490095.1 Bradyrhizobium sp. | reverse complement strand
GAAGTTTCGCTGGCGCAAATATCCGAACAGCTCAGCCTCGGTGTCGATCGGGTCATGACCGAGGGCTCGCTGTATGACCGCGAACTGGCGGCGCTCGCGATAAAACAGGCGCGCGGCGACATGATCGAGGCGATTTTCCTGCTGCGCGCCTTCCGGGCGACGCTGCCGCGGTTCGGCGCGACCGAGCCGGTCGATACCGCCGGGATGCAGGTGCGCCGCCGGATCTCCTCGACCTTCAAGGATATCCCGGGTGGTCAGGTGCTTGGACCCACTTTCGACTACACCCATCGCCTGCTGGATCCACAATTGGCCGAAACCTCGATGCCCGAAGCGCCGGCGACATCAGATGCGCCATCCGCGACGATGCCGCGCGTCACCGACATTCTCGGCCGTGACGGCCTGATCGAGCCTTCGCCGCAAGCGGATGCCGATATGCCGGTGGGCGATCTCACGCGTGAGCCGCTCAGCTTTCCCGCCGATCGCGACCTGCGACTGCAGAATCTGGCGCGCGCCGACGAGGGGTTTGTGCTGGCGCTGGGCTATTCGTCGCAGCGTGGCTATGGACGCAACCATCCCTTCGCCGGCGAGATTCGCCTCGGCGAGGTCGAGGTGGAATTTATGGCTGAGGATGTCGGCTTCGCCGTGCCGCTCGGTTCGATCACGCTGACCGAATGCCAGATGGTCAATCAGTTCAAGGGTTCGGCGACGGAGGCGCCGTGCTTCACGCGCGGCTATGGTCTCGCGTTCGGACAAAGCGAGCGCAAGACCATGTCGATGGCGCTGGTGGACCGGAGCTTGCGCGCCCGCGAGCTTGGCGAAGAAGTCGTTGCGCCCGCGCAAGACGAAGAGTTCGTGATGTCGCATTCCGACAATGTGCAGGCGACCGGCTTCGTCGAGCATCTCAAGCTGCCGCATTATGTGGACTTTCAGTCCGAACTCGGCCTGCTGCGCAAATTGCGCCAGGAGTTTTCCGAAGCCGCGGATGCTTCGCCGCCCCTGCGGGAGGCCGCGGAATGAACGCGCCGGCCTACAACTTCGCCTATCTGGACGAGCAGACCAAACGGATGATCCGCCGCGCCATCCTGAAGGCGATCGCGATTCCCGGCTACCAGGTGCCGTTCGCCAGCCGCGAAATGCCGATGCCCTATGGCTGGGGCACCGGCGGCGTGCAGGTGACGGCGGCCATCCTCGGGCCGGCCGACGTGTTGAAGGTGATCGATCAGGGTTCCGACGACACCACCAACGCAATCTCGATCCGCAAGTTCTTCGCCAAGACCGCCGGTGTCGCGACAACGACCTCTACGGAGGACGCAACCGTGATCCAGACCAGGCACCGGATTCCCGAAGCACCGCTGCATGGCGGGCAGGTGCTGGTCTATCAGGTGCCGATCCCCGAGCCCTTGCGTTTCCTGGAGCCGCGCGAGACCGAGACGCGGCGAATGCATGCGCTCGGCGAATACGGGCTGATGCATGTCAAGCTTTACGAAGACATCGCCCGCTTCGGCCATATCGCGACCTCTTACGCCTATCCGGTGAAGGTGAATGCGCGCTACGTGATGGACCCATCGCCGACGCCGAAATTCGACAATCCCAAGATGGACAATTGTCCGGCGCTGCAATTGTTCGGCGCCGGGCGCGAGAAGCGCATCTATGCGATCCCGCCTTACACGTCGGTGGTATCGCTCGACTTCGAGGATCATCCGTTCACGCGCTACCGTTTCGACGCGCCCTGCGCGTTGTGCGGCGCCGATGAGTCCTATCTCGACGAAATCGTCACCGACGACAAGGGCGGGCGGATGTTCGTCTGCTCCGACACCGACTATTGCGAGACCCGGCAAACCGAGGGGCATCGCGGCAGCGAGAGCGCGGCTCCGCACAAGGAGAGGTCGCATGGCTGAACATGAAAGCGCCGTGCAGGACAACGACCAGCCGTTGCTGACGGCCGAGGGCCTGAGCAAATCCTATGGCCGGCTCGTGGCTTGCCGCGACGTGTCCTTTGCGCTCTATCCGGGCGAGGTGCTGGCGGTTGTCGGCGAGTCCGGCTCGGGCAAAACGACCTTGCTGCAATTGCTGTCGGCACAGCTTGCGCCCAGCGCCGGGCGGGTATCGTACCGGATGCGTGACGGAGTGATGCGCGATCTCGCAAGCCTCGGTGAAGCCGAGCGACGGTTTCTGTTCCGCACCGACTGGGGCTATGTGCACCAGGATCCGGCACTCGGACTGCGGATGGCGGTGTCGGCCGGCGCCAATGTCGGCGAGCGGCTGATGGCGGTCGGCTGGAATCATTATGGGCGCATTCGAGACACGGCGTCGTCCTGGCTCGAACGGGTCGAGATCGGCATTGATCGCATCGACGATGCGCCGCGGACCTATTCCGGCGGCATGCGCCAGCGATTGCAGATTGCGCGCAATCTGGTTACCGAGCCGCGTCTGGTGTTCATGGATGAACCGACCGGAGGGCTCGACGTGTCGGTGCAGGCCCGCCTGCTCGATCTGATGCGCAACCTGGTGAGCGAACTGAATCTGGCCGCCATTGTCGTTACCCATGACCTTGCCGTCGCGCGGCTGCTGTCGCACCGGGTGATGGTCATGAAGGGTGGCCGCGTGATCGAGACCGGACTCACCGACCAGGTGCTCGACGATCCCTGCGAGCCCTACACCCAGTTGCTCGTCTCTTCGATTTTGCCGGCATGAGTGTTGCGCCAATGACTGCGATGATTGAAATCAGCAACGCCGAAAAAACCTTCACCATGCACTTGCAGGGCGGCGTGCAGCTTCCCGTGGTGTGCGGCGTCTCGTTTTCTGTCGAGCCCGGCGAATGCGTCGTGCTGGCCGGCCCCTCGGGCGCCGGCAAATCGTCGATCCTGAAGATGATCTTCGGCAATTATCGCTGCGATGCCGGTCGCATCGGCATTCGGCACGAAGGTGCGCAGATCGATCTCGCCAAGGCCGAGCCTCGGCAGATCCTCAGCGTTCGTCGCGCCACCATCGGTTATGTCAGCCAGTTCCTGCGGGCGGTGCCGCGGGTGGCGACATCGGACGTGGTGGCCGAGCCCTTGATTGTCAACGGGATGGCGCGATCCGAGGCGCGCGAACGCGCCGGTGCATTGCTGCGCCGGCTCAATATTCCCGAACGGCTGTGGGCGCTGCCGCCTTCGACCTTCTCGGGCGGTGAGCAACAGCGCGTCAACATCGCGCGCGGCTTCATTTCCGATTTGCCGATCCTGCTCCTGGACGAGCCGACCGCTTCGCTGGATGCCGCCAATCGGGCGGTGGTGGTCGATCTGATCGGCGAAAAGAAGCGCGCGGGTGTTGCCATGGTCGCCATCGTCCACGACGATGAGATCCGCCATCTGA
>DATHHQ010000672.1:0-5119 GCA_035490095.1 Bradyrhizobium sp. | reverse complement strand
TTCAGCGCCGCATCGTCGAGTTTGCTGCCGATCAGCGCTTTCGCCGCCGCCTCGACCAACAGCACGGTCGGCGCCACCGCGCCAAGCCCGACCCTGGCTGTGGTGCACACGCCATCCTTCATCGTGAGGCTGACGCCGACGCCGACCACGGCGATGTCCATTTCGGTGCGTGGAATCATGCGCAGATAGGCATCGCTTGACCCCTTCGGCCGCGGCGGCAGCGTGAAGCTGACGAGGATCTCGCCGGGCAAAAGATTGGTGCGGCCCGGTCCGGCCGGCACTTTCTCCACCGGCATCTCGCGGCGGCCGTTCGGCCCCTGCAGCGTGACGATGGCACCGGCCGCGATCATGGCGGGTACACTGTCGCCGGCCGGCGAGCCGTTGCACAGATTGCCGCCCGCCGAGGCCCGCCCCTGGACCTGGGTGGAACCGATGAGGTTGACGGCTTCGAGTACGCCGGGCCAGACCTTGCCGAAACGCGGGTGTTCGGCCAGCACCGCGCCCGGCGCGGCGGCGCCGACGCGGAAACCGCCCTCAGCGGTTTCCTCGATTGCAGCCATCTCGGCGATTTTCTTGATGTCGACGATCAGGCCCGGACGCACCGCGCCGGAGCGCATCTGCACCAGAAGATCGGTGCCGCCAGCCATGATGCGCGCAGCACTTCCGGCGGCGGCAAATGCGCTGATCGCTTCATCCAGCGTACGCGGGCTTAAATATTGGATATCCGTCATGGTTGTTCCGCCGTCTCCCCTGTCCGCCGGCCCTTTGTGATTGCTGGCTCGCCTTGCTCAGGCCTGCAGACGGGGAAGTCTACACGGGCAAAAACGATTGGAACAGCCTCCGGGGTCCTGTCCGAGCGGCATGCTCCTATGCGTGGAGCGAGCTTGCGTTGCAGCTATGGTCCTCGGGGGCAAATCGATCGTTTTGGCCGCTTTGGCCGGGCATGACGCTGGGACTTCAATAATGCTACGACAGGGCACCATCGCGCGAATCTGCACCCAACCGGTAACCGCATGCGAACCCTAACGGCACGATTTTTTCCCGGTGTTTTGCTTGACGTTTTGCTCGGCGTTTTTCTTGGCGCTGGCTTGCTTGCGCTTCTGTGCGGACCGCACCCGGCATCGGCTCAACCGGCCGCTTGGCCCGGAACGGTTGCCACTCCCGCCAGGCCAGCCCCGGCCCCACGTGGCGCATCCTGTCACGCCGGCATGAGTTTTGATCGTTTCCTGGCGGACCTCAAGCAGCAGGCGGCCGCGGCGGGCGTTTCGCAGCGCGCGCTCGCGGACGCCTCGCCCGGACTTGTCTACGACCAGGGCATCGTCAACCGCGACCGCGGCCAGCGCGTGTTCGGGCAAATATTCACCGAGTTCGCCGGCCGCATGGCTGCGATTTCCCGGATGCAGCAGGGCCAGGCCCGGATCAAGACCCATGCCGCGGCGTTCGCGCGCGCCGAGAAGGAATATGGCGTGCCGCCGGCTGTGATTGCCGCGTTCTGGGGTCTTGAAAGCGATTTCGGCGCCAACATGGGCAGCCTGCCGACGCTGCGCTCGCTGGTCTCGCTCGCCTATGACTGCCGCCGCTCGCAGATGTTTGAGAAGGAAACCATCGCCGCGCTGAAAATCATCGACCGCGGCGACCTCACTCCTGCGGAGATGGTCGGCTCATGGGCCGGCGAACTCGGACAGACGCAATTCCTGCCGACGCATTATTTCAACTACGCGGTCGACTACGACGGCGACGGCCATCGCAACCTGCTGCGCAGTCCGGCCGACGTGATCGGCTCGACCGCGAACTACATCGCCAACGGATTGAAGTGGCGCCGCGGCGAACCCTGGCTGCAGGAAGTGCGGGTGCCGCAGAGCTTGCCTTGGGACCAGGCCGACCTCACCATCCAGCTGCCGCGTTCTAAATGGGCGCAGTTCGGCGTGAGCTATCCGGACGGACGCGCATTGCCGAACGACGATCTGCCGGCCTCGCTGTTATTGCCGATGGGCCGGATGGGACCGGCGTTTCTGGCCTATCCCAATTTCGCGGCTTATACCGAGTGGAACAACTCGCTGATCTATTCGACCACCGCCGGCTATCTCGCCACCCGCATCGCCGGCGCGCCAGTGATGCGCCATCCCGCAGCACCGGTCGCGCAACTGCCATTCGCCGAGCTTCGCGAGATGCAGCAACTGCTAGTGCGCGCCGGATTCAATGTCGGCAAGGTCGACGGCATCATGGGTCAGCAGAGCCGAACTGCCGTGAAGGCGATGCAGATCAAATACGGCCTGCCCGCCGATTCCTGGCCCACCGCCGAATTGCTGGCGCGGATGCGCGGGCAGCCGCGCGCGCAGTCGCTTCCACCGCAATCATCGGCCATTCGCTAGGCAATGTACTCCCGCCACTACAAACCCGGAATCTCCCCATCAACCGAAAGAGCACCGCATGTCCTTCTACGACGCTACCGTTCCGGCCTTCCTGCAAATTCTCAACAGCCTTTCGGGCCTCCTCACCAAGGCCGAGACACACTGCGAGGCGAAGAACATTCAACCCGACGTTTTGCTCGGCGCACGGCTTTTTCCCGACATGCTGCCGCTGTCGCGTCAGATCCAGCTCGCCTGCGATTTCGCGGCCAAAGGCTGCGCGCGCCTGACGCAGAGCGAGGTGCCGTCCACCCCCGACACCGAAAAGACGTTTGAAGAGCTGAAGCAGCGGCTTTCCAAAACCATCGACTATGTGAAGTCGTTCAAGCCGGCCCAGTTCGAAGGCGCCGATAGCCGCGATGTCAGCTTTCCCGCAGGTCCGAACAACACCATGACCCTCAAGGGCCAGCAATTCCTCAGCAGCTTTGCA
Organism: Bradyrhizobium sp.; assembly: GCA_035490095.1. GTDB lineage: Bacteria > Pseudomonadota > Alphaproteobacteria > Rhizobiales > Xanthobacteraceae > Bradyrhizobium. The sequence goes on along the minus strand of DATHHQ010000672.1, from coordinate 2,281 downwards.
TTCCCGAATTTCTATTTCCACGCCGCGACCACCCACGGCATCCTGCGCCACAACGGCGTGGAAATCGGCAAGCGCGATTTTCTGGGGGTGAAGTAACTCTTACGTCATTCCGGGGCAGTCCGCAGGACTGAACCCGGAATCTCGAGATTCCGGGGTCATCGCTGCGCGATGCCCCGGAATGACGGTTCAACCGCCAAGGCATCCACCGGGAGATAGCCCATGCTGCGCGGTTTCCGATTTCGAATGAATCATCCTACGCCACCGCGCATACGCGGTTTCTTGACGGTGGCCACCTCGGCGGTATCGTGCGCGGCTAGCCTGCAAAAGCCGAATAGCTCGTGGCATTGCCGGGGTGATAAAAATACCCACCTGTTTCTCACCTGCAATTTTCTCGGAATCATCGCAAAATGAGCACGCCGACCAAACTCTTCGAGCCCTACAAGCTGGGCCCGATCACCCTTCCCAATCGATTTGTCATGGCGCCGCTGACCCGCAACCGCGCGGTCGCGGGCCTGGTGCCGAGTCCCCTGGCCATTGAATATTACGGCCAGCGTGCCTCCGCGGGGCTCCTGGTCACCGAGGCGAGCCAGGTCTCGCAACAGGGCCAGGGCTATCAGGACACCCCCGGCATCTACTCAAAAGAGCAGGTCGCGGGCTGGCGCAAGGTCACCGACCGCGTGCACGAACGTGGCGGACGTATCTTCATCCAGATCTGGCATGTCGGGCGCATTTCGCACACCTCGCTGCAGCCCAATGATGGCGCACCGGTCGCGCCCTCGGCGATCCGCGCCAAGGGCAAGACGTTCGTTGGCGGCACCTTCACCGACATTTCCGAGCCGCGTGCGCTGGCGCTGGAAGAAATCCCCGGGATCATCGAGAGTTTCAAGCGCGGCACCGCGAACGCACTTGCGGCTGGTTTCGACGGCGTCGAAATCCATGGCGCCAACGGCTATCTGCTGGATCAGTTCGCCAAGGACGGCACCAACAAGCGCACCGATGCTTACGGCGGATCGATCGAGAACCGGGCGAAGCTGATGCTCGAAGTGTCCAAGGTCGTCGCGGCCGAAGCCGGCCCCGAGCGAACCGGCATCCGGATTTCGCCGGTGACGCCGGCCAATGACGTCTCCGACTCTCATCCGCAGCCGCTGTTCGACTACATCGTCGATCATCTCAACGCGCTGAAGCTCGTCTACATCCACGTCATCGAAGGCGCGACCGGCGGCCCGCGCGACATCGCGCCGTTCGACTACGGTTCCTTGCGCAAACGCTTCAAGGGCGCCTATGTCGCCAACAACGGCTATGACTTCGAACTCGCGACCAAGGTGCTCGCGGCAGGCGCGGCCGACCTGATCGCGTTCGGAAAGCCGTTCATCTCGAACCCCGATCTGGTCGAGCGCCTGAAGAAGGGCGCGCCGCTCAACGAGTGGGACAAGGCGACGTTCTATGGCGGCAGTGCCAAGGGCTATACGGATTATCCGACGCTGGAGGCTGCGGAGGCGGCGCAGTAGGCTGGCCGCATATCAGGACGTCATGCCCGCGAAGGCGGCCAGTACGCCGCCCCCAGAGATGGAATCGAGAACACGCGGAATACTGGATCATCCGCTTTCGCGGATGATGACGTCGGTAAACTGAGTTGCGCAGCGCGAAACAAAAGAAGGCCGGGATTGCTCCCGGCCTTCTTGTTTTTCTTCTCGTCATGCCCGGCCATAGCAGTCTGTTTTGCGCAGACTGCGTAAACTTGTCTGCGATGCCGGGCACCCACGTCTTGCTTTGCAAAAGAGAAAGTCGTGGATGGCCGGGTCAAGCCCGGCCATGACGATGCTGGAGCCTTCAGTTCGAAGCACGCTTCGGCGGCGAGGCCGGCCACGACTTGATCAGCGCGTCGTAGTCGATGGTTTCGCCCTTTGGCTTCTCGTTCGCCAGCTTGCGCTGGGGCGCGATGGTGTGGTCCTTCTCGGCTTTCGCGAACCAGAACTCCGGCTTCTCCTTCTTGTTGAGCTTCGGCCCGCAAGCGCCCTGCACGCCCGACTTCTCGAGTCGCTCCATCACCGAATCCTGCGCGGCTGCGAGCGAATCCATCGCCGCCTGCGGCGTCTTCGCACCGGACGACGCATCGCCGATGTTCTGCCACCACAATTGCGCAAGCTTCGGATAATCCGGAACGTTGTTGCCGGTCGGGGTCCACTGCACGCGCGCGGGCGAGCGGTAGAACTCGATCAGCCCGCCGAGCTTCGGCGCGCGCTCGGTGAACGACTTGTCCCAGATGTCGGACTCACGGATG
>DATHHQ010000671.1:0-5876 GCA_035490095.1 Bradyrhizobium sp. | reverse complement strand
AGCGACGAGGTGCCGATGCGTTCGACATAGACCGGGTCGATCGGGTCGCCCGGTTTGGTGCCCTGACAGGCCTTGATGTAGATACTGGTGGCGGGATCGGTGGCCCAGACAGGGTTGTCCGCAAATGCCGGGGTCGGCGTCACATCGATCGCCTCCGGCTTGGCGCGGGCGACGCCCTTGGAGACGATGCTCTTGCTGCGAAGATCGGCAAGCGCAAGGCAAATCCGATAGGCGTCGCGTGGTCCGTCCGCGACGCCGGCATTGTTGATCGCGGTAAAGGTACCGATCAGCACGACGGGGGCACGCAACAACGCTTCGGTAGAGAATGGACGAAATTCAAAGCGCGGGTAGGACTTTTTGACCAGTGCAACGATGCGCTCCTGCATCAATCGTGTTGCTGTCGATTGCGCTCCGCTGATGCCGTCGATCAGCGGGTCGATCACGAGTTCGATCTTTCCGTCGCCCGGCGGCACCGTGGCTTTTGAAAACAGATCATTGGCCGCCCGGAGCAGCGCGTCATCGAACGGCGCCGGTATCGGCGGGGGTGGTGGGCTCGGCGCGGCCTGCGTGGTTGGTGCGGCCTGTGAGCTTGGCGCGGCCTGCGGGAAGGCCGCCGTGACACCGACCAGGAAACAGCAGGCGGTGGTTACGAGCAGGTTTGGCTTTCGCAGCGCTGTCACGCGTCGCCTCCATGTCGCGGGAAAGTCTGACATACAAATGCCTCGGGTTGTTAAATCGCCTCGATGGCCCATTTCAATTCCCACGCTGCGATCAGCGGCAGCCGCGCTGGAGAATATCACGATCGGCCGCAGAGATGTCGCCGAGTTGAGCGCGCGCGTTGATCTCCTGACAGGTTGATGCGGCCCGCCGCGGCGCCGCCGCCGCCGGCGCCATGGTTCGCTGTTGATCGAGCGCAAAAACCGGCAAGCGCTCGGTTTCCGCGGCAAGCCGTTTTTCCGCCCGCTCGCGTTCCGCCTGCGCCTTGGCCAGTCTTTCCGACATCGCAAGCTCGAGAGCCCGGCGTTCTTCGGCCAGCCTCGCCTTGTCGGCCTCGAATGCCGCAACCTGCGACGCCAGCCGCTCGCGCTCGGCCTTGGCGGCCTGTTCCTTCATCTGCTGCTCGCGCTCGATGTCATCGCGAGTCCGAGTGGCGATCTCCGGCGCGCTGCCCGTATTGGCGGCTGCGGGGGCCGGCGACGTGGTGGCGACCGGAGGTCCACCGCTTTTCGTGTCGGCCACTCGCTCGCGCGCATCCCGTTCACGTCGCTCTGCGAGCTCCGACGCGGCCTTTCGATAGCCGGCCTCGGCCGTTTCGAGCTCCTGTCGCAGGCGGCGTTCCTTTTCCGCATACTCGCGGACTAGCCGCTCCCGTTCGCTGGCATTCTCGATGGCGTCCAGACGCGCCCGCGCCGCATCAACCATCACGCTGGTGGGAAACCTCGATATGAATGCCTTCAGGCCGGCAGCGTTTGCCGAGGGCCCCAGCTTTTGCCAGGCACCGACATCGCTTTCCTGGGGATTGAGATAAAAATCCTGAAGCAGCGACACCGACAGTTCGGGAGTTTGTGCGCCACCGGTCTCGCGATTGACGTTTACCGCGACCCGGCGAAATACTGTCGCGACCTCTAGTCCCGGAACCTGCATCTCGCGCACCAGTGCGGCGGTGAAAGGGCTGTTGCGCCCGGTGCCGTCGGCGGCGACGGCGTTGGGCTGCGTTGAATAGGCGATCAGCATTCCCTGCGAGCGTTCGATTTTGGCAAGGCCGCGCGTCATGCTGGCGCCACGACTGCCCTTGTTTTGAGCGAGGCTGTTCGCGAATGGGTTGTCGCGGCAGGCGTCCAGCACCAGTAATCGAACACCATCGGTATAGCTGAGCGCCTCGACGACGTCGTCGAGCTTGACCATCTCGAACGGCGTGAACGCGCCGTCATCGAGCTTCAAATCGACGGGAATCAGAAAGTTCTGACCGTTGATCTGCAGTCCGTGTCCCGAATAGTAGACGAGGCCCGCGTCGGAGCCTTTCAGACGCTGGGCAAAGCGGCCGAGCGCTGCCTGCATCGCCGACCTGTCGAGATCGCGGCCATCTATCACCGAAAAGCCCAGTCGCTTGAGCTGTTCGGAAATATCGTCGGCATCATTTCGGCTGTTGCGAAGCTCGGGCACCGAGCGGTAGGCACCATTGCCGATCACCAGCGCGACACGCTGTTCGGCAGCGCAGGGCTCGGCGAAGAGGCCGACGGCGAACAGGAAACCAATGGCGAGGCATCGGGCCGCTAAATTCATATCCATAATCCCAGCAGCTTATTCGAAGTGAGGCCCGTTTTCAACGCACGACCCCGCGATATGAGCGGTGAAGGATTTGTTCGGCAAGGCATTTGCAGCAAAGCTTGAGGCTTGTAATGGAGCGGCTCACAGACTTCGGAGCGACGATCCGCTACGGCAACTTGTTCGCCCTCGAGGCCCATGTTAGCGTAATAGCGGAGTTGCTTATGTATCGATTTTTTTTCCGCGTTTGCCTTATTATTTTCGCGACAATAACTCTGGATCCGCATATCGAGGCCGGCGCGCAGCAACCCGCACCGGCGAGGAAGCCTTCGGCTCCGAATGCCAGGGTATTCTTTATCGATCTCAAGGACGGCGCGACAATCCCCTCCAAGATCAAGCTCCGTTTCGGGGTTGAGAACATGGAGATCGCTGCGGCCGGCGTCGCGACGCCAAATACCGGTCATCATCACCTTCTCATCGACACCGCACTACCGCCGCTCGATCAGCCTATCCCGAGCGATTTCAACCACATTCATTTTGGCGGCGGCCAGACCGAGGCGGAAATCACCCTGCCCGCAGGTGAGCACACTTTGCAGCTCTTGTTTGGTGATCAGGCTCACACACCACACCAGCCGCCGGTGTTTTCCGAGGTCATCCATGTCAAGGTGGATCCGGTGACCGTTGAAAAGACCCGGACGCCAGCGCCGGCGGGTGCCAGTGTCTTTTTCATCGAGCCGGCGGATGGCGCGACGGTCGCGCGCAAAGTGACCGTGAAATTCGGTCTCTCCGGCATGGAGCTTTCGCCGGCGGGGACCAGCAAGCCCAATAGCGGGCATCATCACCTGCTGATCGACGCCCCGCTTCCCGCGTTTGATCGCGAGATCCCGAGCGACCTGAACCATGTGCATTTCGGCCGCGCCCAAACCGAGACGGAAGTCACGCTGACGCCCGGGGACCACACGCTGCAGCTTCTGCTGGGAGACCACGAGCATCTTCCCCACGATCCGCCGATCTTCTCCAAGGTCATCCGCATCCATGTCGCGGATGCACCGGCGGAACAGGCTCCGCCGGCCGCTGCAGCGGCTGGCCGCCGGCCTGCGCCGCCGGACGCCGCCGTCTATTTCATTTATCCGAGCAACGGCGAGCGCATTTACCCGAACTCAACGATCCGGTTCGGCCTGCGCGGCATGGGCGTAGCGCCGGCGGGCGTCGTCAAACCGAATACCGGCCATCATCACCTCTTGATCGATGTGGAAACCCCGCCGCTGGATCAGCCGCTGCCGAGCGACTTAAGTCACATTCATTTCGGCAACGGCCAAACCGAGAAGAAAATTACGCTTTCCCCGGGAGAGCATACGCTTCAGCTGATCCTGGCCGACGAGAAGCACATGCCGCACGATCCGCCGGTGGTTTCCGAACGGATCAAGGTGACCGTCAAGGCGGTAAAGCCCGTCAGGAAGAGGCATCGCAGATGAGGAGCAGGACATGATCGTGCGATGCAGACCATTCGCGAAGGTTGGATCTTTAATGATCCGCATGGTCGGGTTGGCGCTGGCGTTGACGGCGTTGCACGTCGCGCCGGCACGGGCGGAGCCCACCTCGTCCGCGCCCGGAGCAGTGGTCTATTTTCACTCTCCGCTCGACGGCGCTCGCGTCCCCCAGCGCTTCACGGTGAAGATAGGATTGAAGGAAATGGGCGTGGCCCCCGCCGGCGTCGTCAAGGAATTCACCGGCCACCATCACTTGCTGATCGACACCGACATGGTGCCGCTGGATCAGCCGATCCCCTCCGACTACAATCATATTCATTTGGGAAATGGACAAACCGAGACGGTGCTGACGCTGCCTGCGGGGACCCACACATTGCAGTTGTTGCTCGGCGACCATCAGCACGTCCCGCATAAGCCTCCTGTGATGTCGAAGAAGATCACGATCTATGTGCGCTGACCGAACGGAGATTTCCAGAAGACTTGCGATCTCTGGAAGGCTGCCGTATCTGGTTGCCAGGCCAACCGGATTGCCGCGATGCTGAAACTGCGTCTGGCAGGCGTTGCCTTACTGACGTTGCTATCGGCGACGGTCGCCGCCTTTGGCCAGAATGCGCCCGCCGATACATCCCGGCCGGTGGCGCTCGTGATCGGCAATGGATCCTATCCGCAGTCTCCGGTCGATTCGGTGCCCGGTGACGCCCGTGCATTTGCCGACGTGTTGAGGGACGGCGGTTTCGATGTGGTATACGCCGAGAATGCCAAACGGACCGAGATCGAAGCCGCGATCAGCGCGTTTACGAGGAAGCTGGGGTGGGGCGTCACCGCAGTGGTTTATTATGGCGGCCACGCCGTTCAATACCAGGATCGGAACTTCCTGCTGGCGATCGATTCAAAGATCGCGAGCGAAGCCGACGTCCGGACCGAAGGGATCGACATCGACCTTATCCTCGATCCGTTGATTGTCTCGCGTCCGGCCGGCTGTGTTGTGATTCTCGATGCCGCGCGAAAAAATCCCTGGCAGCAGATCGCATCGGCCCGCGCCCGCGGACTTTCCAGTCAACCGCCGATCCAGGGTGTGACGGTGATCTATCCGGTGGTGCCGGGAGAGGTCGTCGGCGAACGCAGCGCCAACCTGTTCGTTACTGAACTGATCAAGTCGGCAAAAGTCCAGGGACTGTCCTTCAAGGAAGTCTTCCGGCGGGTTCGGACATCTGTCGCGCAGGCGACGCGCGATCAGCAGCTTCCGTGGGAGTCGTCGCCGTCGCCGGAAAATCTCGTGATCAGCTCGACGCGCAAGCTGGTCGCAACGCCGGCTGCGCCGGCTCGTGCGGCCGATCCCGTCGAACTGGGGTTCTGGGATACGATCAAGGGCAGCGACAGTGCGGATGATTTCAAGGCCTATCTGGATTCCTACCCGGACGGGCCGTTTGCGGCGACCGCACGGGCACGGCTTCAGCAGATCGAAACCAAGGTCGTCAGCAAGCCGGCCGTTCCCGAACCGGCGCCCGCCGCGCCTCAATCCGCCATCCGGGACTGTCCGCAATGTCCGGAAATGGTCTTGATACCCGCCGGAGTCTTCCAGATGGGCTCGAGCGAGATGTTCGATTTCGAAGCTCCCGTTCATCAGGTGTCGATCCGCAAACCGTTCTACATCGGCCGACGCGAAGTCACCTACGAGGAATGGGACGCCTGTATCGCCGAAGCCGGCTGCAAGCAAAGGCCGGATGACCGCGGCCTTGGACGCGCCCGGCGCCCGGCGACCGATCTGGATTGGGACGACGCCAAGGGCTACATCGCATGGCTTTCGCAAAAGACCGGGCGCACCTATCGGCTTCCCACCGAAAGCGAGTGGGAGTACGTCGCGAGAGCCGGCAGTACCACGACTTATCCGTGGGGCCGGACTGTCGAGAAGGACAAGGCCAACTGCATCGGCTGCACCAGCGATCCGGTGAAGAAGGCGATCGACACCGGTTCGTTTCAGCCGAACGCATTCGGTGTCTACGACATGACGGGCAATGCCGCGGAATGGGTGGAGGATTGCTGGAACGATACCTATCGCGGAGCCCCGACCGATGGATCAGCGTGGACAAAGCCGCAATGCCGCGAACGCGTATTGCGCGG
>DATHHQ010000670.1:0-4167 GCA_035490095.1 Bradyrhizobium sp. | reverse complement strand
AGCCGCCGGCGACTAGCAGGATGGCCACGGGCGGCGAAACGCCCGAATTGATCAGGATGCTGACCAGCGCCTGCAGGATCATGCCGAGCGCCGCTATGAGGAAAATCGCGCCGATCAGGACCATGATCAGGCCGGCGCGCAAGGCGGTCATTTTTTCAGAGAACTCAGCCTTGGCGAGGCGGAATTCGGTCTGCAAGAGATCGGCGGTCTGCGAGAACGCCGCCGTCGCCAAGGTAAAGACGCCGGGGCGCCGCAGGGGTTGGCTCAGCATGGCTAGTAAACCTCGCTGCGGGCGACGTGGGAGACATTGTCCCTTGGGGCGGGTTCGCCGGGCGTCGCGATGCCGGCCTTGACCACCCGCGACAGGGCGAAGCCGATCAGGGCGGCACCCGCCAGCATGATGGCCGGTTGCGAGCGGCCGAACTCGGCGGCAGACGCCAGGAGATCGCCCACCTTCTTGTCGCGAAGGTCGCTGGCCAGGCGCTCGATCTTCTGACCGGCACCGCGCACATACTCGGCGATGGCGGGCGAATCGGGAGCAACCGTGTCGGCCAGCGCCTCCGCCGTCCGCGCAACGCCCGCGACCGCGTCGGCGCCCGCTGCCTTGGAACGGTTCGCGATGTCTTCGGCCTTCGGGCCGACCACATCGCCCACGGCGCGGCCGATTCCTTCCGCCTGTTGCTTGATCTGATCAGGGATGCGGCTGAACCGCTCGTCGTCCCCAGAGCTCGTGCCTGACATGGAGGCCTCCCGTTGTTGTTCGTGCGAAGGCGGAACGGGCGATGCTCCTTTTTGTTGCGGAGATTCAGCCAAGGGACGGTTTTGAGTTCTGGCTAGGGGATTCGGTGCTAACCCCGGTCCTCAGCGCCTAGCGGCGATTGAGCATAGCGGGCCAGCAAGTCGGCAGGGTCTTGAAAACCGCCATGCACCCTGACCGTCTCAATTCGTCCTCGGACCATCCTCCGCAAAGCAAGCCAGTGGTTCGCAAACCAGCCTTTGCCGCGGCTTCGGCGTCGTAAGGTTTGTCTCCGACGACGATCGTGCGGTCCGGGCTTTTGTTGGCGAGGCGAGGTAGAGCCGCCGGGAAGTGCGGTTTGCTCTGCTCCGCATCTTCGGAAGACGTCTCCGCAGCGATCTGGTCACCGATATTGGCGATCTTCTTGTACTGGGCCAATTCGTCTTCCTTGGCCGACGAGGCGAGGGCGATCTGCTTCCCATCAGCAATCAGGGGTTGGAACAACTCGCGGACAGCGGGGAATGCCGTAGTTTGAGTGAGATAGCGCTCCTTAAGGATGGCGCCCCGGCAGGCCTCCAGTGCTTTCTCAATCCGCTCGATTTCTTCCTTCGACAGGAAAACCGCCATGAGCTGGTCGCCGCCCTTGCCGATCTGCTTGCGGACCTCCTCGAAACGGACTTTATGGCCGGAGTCCTGAAAGGCGAGAACCCAGGCCTTTGCATGCAGGTCCACGAAATCGATGAGTGTGCAGTCTACGCCGAAGATTACGGCCTTCGGTGCGACTTGCGCTGAGGGCAGGGAGGGCTAAAGGATCCCGAGCCCAAACGTTGCAATAACAGAGATCATGTCAGCTTACTGCCTAGGCGCTCACCCAGCGCAAGGGCCCGCTGCCGCGCGCCAGCCTGCAGTGCAAATTGGAGTGGGGATGAACGTGAAAATCATGGCCGCATTGGAAATCGGACGATTGATTGCCTAGGCTTTGCTGGTAACACGGAGGCTCCGGAGAAAGCAAATGGTCGCCGGGATGCGCGCCAGAGGGAACGGGCAGACCATCGAGTCATCTGACATTTATCGTTTGCGCTCTGCAGCTATAAGCCGGCCCGCCTGTTTGGCTCGCATATTTGTTAGTTCCGCGCCGAACAAAACTATTTGAGCCGAGTAATACACCCAGATGAGCACAACGACGATGGATGCCGATGCCCCATAGGTCGATTCCAATCCTTGCTTACCGATGTAGAATCCGATGAGGAACTTGCCGATTTCGAAAAGAGCCGCTGTCACGAGTGCACTGAGCCACACATCCCGCCACGCGACTTGAGTATCCGGTAGCCATTTGAACATCAGCGCAAAGAGCAGGCTAGTGACGCCGAACGACACCGCGAAACTTACGGCGTGCATGAAGGTCTCTGGTATCATGCTACCAAAGCTTTTGCTGAATGCTGCCAGTCCGGCCGTCAGCAGCATGGAAATCAACAGCAGAAATGCGATGGCAAGCACTCCCGCGAGCGACAAAACGTAGGCACGAACGAAGCCCCAAATACCCTTGCCGGGCGGCTTGTCCACCTCCCACACAGCGTTCAAGGCTTCCTTGAGCTGCACGACAACGCCAATGGCGGCAAAGACCAAAGCTACGGTCCCGATGATCGAGGCGAAAATGCCTTCGCTCGGCTTGCCGGCGCTCGTCAGCATTGTATTCACGGCTTCGGCGCCCTTGTCGCCTAGGAGGCCCTTTATTGCTGTCGTGACCTCTGCCTGTACGCCCTCGCGACCAAAGAGCAGGCCCGCGATGGAAATCACCACAACGATCAACGGTCCGATCGAAAAGATTGAATAGTAAGCAATCGCGGCCCCCGCCTTCGCGTCCTTATGCTCCAACCATTGTAAGCCAGCGCCCTTCAGGGCATTCCATAGGCCGCCTGGAGCTGCGTGGTGCACTTCACGGTCATCGCTTGCCACTGTCATTTTCCATCCTTGTCACCTAACGAGTCGGGACGATGACCGGCCAGTAACGGCTACTGGATGCACCCGTTGCACCAACAAGTGATATTGGGTTTAAGAAGATTATGGCCGCCCCCACCGGGGCGGGGTCGCCGGACGGTGGCCTCTCCGAGAAGAGAGCAGGCAGGTGGTGTTGCGAAGGCCTGTCCCAGACGCCCCCCGCAAAAAACTGCCGACGGTGGTGGGTGGGTGCAGACTTAGCGCCTCTAACGTATCGGCCGAGCTGCCCTCGCCAAGGCACAGAAGCCCGTGAACCTACTCGCTGGGCTCGGCCGCCGGACCGCCCAACCTCGCAACAGAGAAGGTAGGGAGACCGAGGATCGCCAGCGTTATGGCTGAGCGGAAAAGAGCTGCCTCGCGGCGGCTTCGCACGCCACATTCTTTGCATTGCCGATCACGGGGGTCGGAATCGGGATAACCCGGCCGATCCTGGTGGAGGGCGAGCGGATTTTACCCTCGACGATGACCGGGCCGTGCAGGTCCAGGAGATCGAACGACTTGGGATCGGCCTTGACCTCGACTTTTACGACCTGGCTCTGAAGAGCGACATGGCCGGTGACGTGGAGGATCGATTTCTGGGTATCGAGCAGCGTTCGGTCGAATACGACAGTGCCGTGCTGGAAGTTGAGCCGGCCGAGGGCACAGAGGATCGGGATGCGGTTGTCGCCGGTCACGTAGAGGATCAGCGCATCGAAAAGCTGCAGGCCGGCCAGGCTCACCATCAGGCTGCTAACCGAGCCACCGGCGAGCGCCGCCTCGACATGGCCGTCAGCGACACTCATCACCTGAGCCAGCGACTTGCCGGATCCCGCCAGCGCCACCTGGCTCTGGATCTTGCCGTGCGTGGTGTCGAAATAGCGCGAATTGCGGAAGAACATGCCGAGCTCGATGTTCGTCCCCTTGAGCGCGGCCCGCACCTGGGGGAGATCGGTTTGCGCGTTGATTGCAAGCTCGCCCGCGATGGTGCCGCCGCCGATCAGCACAAAGTCAGCGGCTTGGCCGTCGCCACACCGTTGTTGATCAGGACACGGAAGGCCAGTGCCTGCACCGGCAGATAGTCCGGCGCGACGACCTTCTTGGCGTCGAGCGTGACGTCCATGTTCATCGCCCGCAGGCGCTCGGTGTGGAGCGGCACGTTGGGGAAGAGGTCGCCGGTGGCTTCGAGCTTCTGCTGGGTCTGCTTCTGCTGCGGCGAGACATTGCCGGTCTTGCCCGGCGGCGCGCCGACCAGCGGCGCCAGATCGGCGAAGGCCAGATTCTGCGACACCAGCTTGGCGGTGAGGAACTCGGGCTTCTTGGTCTCGTCGATCAGGATGTCGCCGGTGAGATCGCTGTCGCCCACGTGCCACTTGGTGTTCACGAACTTCCACAGGCCGGGCTCGCGATCGAGCTTGCCGCTGATCCGATAGGGCGGCGTGGGCGGGCCGGGAATG
>DATHHQ010000669.1:0-3210 GCA_035490095.1 Bradyrhizobium sp. | reverse complement strand
AAGCATGCCCCCGGACTTGATCCGGGGTCGACACCGGTTCGCGTGAAGAAAACGTGTCAAAATAACAAGCCGAGGCTGGCGGCCATTGACGCCGAGATGCGGGTTCCCCATCTCCCCAACACTGACTATAGTGCGCGAGATAATTCGTGCGGGAGATCATCGAATGCCAAACGATACACGGGAATTGCCGGCGGCCAACGATGGCCTGTACCGCTTTCTCGGAGGCTCGCCGCTGACGGTGGCATTTCGGCTGATCCTGCTGTCGATCCTGGTCGGGGTGGTGCTTGCCGCTATTGGCTTCGACCCCTGGAATATCGTCAACAGCATCCGGCTCTTGTTTCAGCGGATCTGGGATCTCGGCTTTGACGCCATCAACGGGTTATGGCGCTACTTCCTGCTCGGCGCCGTGATCGTGATACCGGTCTGGCTGCTGTCGCGAATGTTCAGCGCCCCGCGCGGACGATAGCTCGCCGGCAGGCCAGTTTCGTTGAATTCCGTATCCAAGGTTACGACCGCGCAGGTGTTCGCCATCGCCGGACCGGCGATGGTGGCGAATCTGACCACGCCGCTGATCGGCATCGTCTCGACGATCGCGATCGGCAGGCTGGGCGATGCGACGCTGCTCGGCGGCGTGGCGATGGCGTCGGTGATTTTCGACTGTCTGTTCTGGCTGTTCGGCTTCCTGCGCATGAGCACGCTTGCCTTCACGGCTCAGTCGCTCGGCGCCGGCGAGACCGAGGAACTACGCCCGATCCTGGTGCGCGGACTTATCGTGGCGGCCCTGATCGGCGCGGGGCTGATCATCCTGCAAATCCCGCTCGCCGCTATTCTATTCAGAGTGATGGGTGGCAGCGAAGGCGTCACCCGCGCAGCGAAAATCTACTTCACCATCCGGATCTGGTCGGCCCCGCTGGCGCTAGCCAACTACGTCGTGCTCGGCTGGCTGATCGGACAGGCGCGCGCAAGACTTGCGCTCGGCGTGCAGATAGCGATCAACGTCATCAACATGGCGGCGACGGCCTTGCTGGTGCTGGTGCTCGAGGCCGGCATCGCCGGCGCTGCTATTGCCGCCGTCACCGCGGAAGCGGCCGGGCTAGTGCTCGGCGTCCTGATCGCAGGACGCCTTTCGCGTGGACGACCCGCCGTTCCGCGCACGGCGCTGCTCGACCGGCCCAAGCTGATCCGCATGCTGGCGGTCAACCGCGATATCATGATCCGTACCGCATCCCTGATCGCGGTGTTCCTGTTCTTCACCTCGCAAGGTGCGCGCTCAGGCGACCTGACGCTTGCCGCCAATGCGGTTTTGAACAACTTCCTGTTGATGAGTTCCTTCTTCCTGGACGGCCTTGCCAATGCCGCCGAACAATTATGCGGCCGCGCCTATGGCGCGCGCGCAAAAAACCAGTTCTCCGACGCGGTGAGGCTCGTCGTGCTCTGGGGGTTTGGCTTCGCGCTCGCGGTGACTGCGGCTTTCGCGCTGTTCGGCCCTTCGCTGATCGACATCATGACCGCAAGCGAGGACGTCCGCCGCAGCGCGGGCGACTATCTATGGTTTGTGGTTCTTTCTCCGCTGCTTGCCGTCTTCGCCTTCGCCTTCGACGGCGTCTATATCGGCGCGACTTGGGCGCGCGACATGCGCAACCTGATGATGCTTTCGCTGCTGATCTTTCTCGGTGCGTGGCTGGCGCTGCGGTCGTTCGGCAATACCGGGCTGTGGGGAGCGCTGCTGGTCCACTATGCCGCGCGCGGCGGCCTTCAGGCGCTGCGTTATCCGGCGCTGGTGCGCGCCTCATTCGCTCAGAAGCCGCTGTCCGGCTGAAAGTCAAGGGAGAGGCCAATGCAAGTGCGATTTGTCGGCTGCGGCGACGCGCTCGGTTCGGGCGGCCGGCTCAACACCTGCTTTCATATTGCCGGCGCGCGCGTCAATTTCCTGATCGATTGCGGCGCGTCGTCGCTGCCGGCGCTAAAGCGGCTGGGCATCGCACGTGATGATATCGACCTCATCCTGATCACGCATTTCCACGGCGATCATTTCGGCGGATTGCCGTTCCTGCTGCTCGACGCGCAGTTCACGCGGCGGACCCGCCCGCTGGTTATCGCCGGACCGGAAGGAATCGAAACGCGTCTGACCCAGGTGATGGAAGCGCTGTTCGAGAATTCATCCAAAACGAAGCAGCGGTTTGATCTGTCGGTGATCGCTCTCAGGCCGGGGGAAACGCGCGCATTCGGCGCGGTGAATGTCACGCCGTTTCCGGTGGTGCACGGCGAATCCGGCGGTCCGTTTCTCGCCTACCGGGTCGAGGCCGAAGGCCGCGTCATCGCCTACAGCGCGGATACCGAATGGACGGAGACGCTGATCCCGCTCGCACGCGACGCCGACCTGTTCATCGCCGAGGCCTATTATTACGACAAGATCGTGAAAAATCACCTCAGCCTGAAAACGCTGGAGGCCCATCTGCCGGAAATCAAACCGAAGCGGCTCGTCCTGACCCATATGAGCGACGACATGCTCGGGCGGCTCGATACGCTCGACCATATGGCTGCGAACGACGGCATGATCGTCGAGCTGTAACTTAAGCCGGCCAATCCTCGGCCGTGATCGCCGCAGCGTCCGCGCCAACGATGTCGGACAGCGAGTCGCGCCCGGTGCGCAGCAGGGTCGAGGCAAGATCGTTCTTGATGTCGTCCACGAGGCCAAGCCCCTTGTAGATCAACGAGGAATAAAGCTGGATCAGGCTGGCGCCGGCGCGGATCTTGGTCAGCGCGGCGCCGCCGGTATCGATGCCCCCGACGCCTACCAGCGGAAATGCGCGCTCCGCGCGCACATAGGTCTCCGCCACCATCCGCGTCGACAGCCGAAACAGCGGCCTCCCCGACAGACCGCCCTGCTCCCTGGCGCGGGCCTGTTCGCGCAATGTCGAAGGCCGCGCCAGCGTGGTGTTGCCGACGATCATGCCGTCGATCCGGCGCGAGCGCGCAATGTGAACCACGTCGTCAAGTTCGGCCAGGCTCAGATCCGGCGCGATCTTGAGCAACACCGGCGTGTCGCCGGCGTTCTGGCGCACGCGTTCGCGCGCCTCGATCACCTTGGCCAGGAGATCGTCGAGCGCCGCCGCCTGTTGCAGGTTGCGCAGGCCCGGCGTGTTCGGCGACGACACGTTGACGGTGAAATAGCTCGCCACCGGCGCGAAGGTCTCGATCAGTTTCACA
>DATHHQ010000668.1:0-11385 GCA_035490095.1 Bradyrhizobium sp. | reverse complement strand
GCGACAAAGCGATGCCAGCCGTCCAGGGTCCGTTGCGGCAAAGGCGCCAGTGCATGGTTTTCGCCCATCGGTCTATTCTCCTGCTCGTGCGAATTTGGAAGCGCTGGTCAATCGAACGGGTCCACGATGCAGGATGACAAGGATAAACGCGAGGTGCAAACCGGAATGCCTGCGAAAAACCCAAAGCAGGATCGGCTGAAGCTGGCGTTGCGCGAAAATCTCAAGCGGCGGAAATCGCAGGCGAGGGGACGAAGCCACATGGCCGCGGCACCTTCCGATGACGTCGACGCCTCCCTACATGACGACAGCGAAAAGAAGCCGGGCAAATAGCCGGGTTGGCTACCGACAAGAAATCCTTGATCGTTGGCCGGGCGGCCCGGAATTGGCCAGCCGCACCCCGGTCAATTCCTTTTGGTTTGAATAGCGTGAGAAAAAATGGGCGTCGATCCCGCGACTGAAAGCAAGACGGATAGAAGGCTTTCGGCCGCATCCGCGTTTCCGCGTCTTGAGCAGACATTCCCGGAACTGACCGCGCCGGAGATCGCGCGCATGCGCCGGTTCGGCGAGGTGCGCCATTACAAGGACGGCGAACCGCTGTTCGAGACCGGCAAGCCTGGACCCGGGATGTTCGTGATCCTGTCCGGCCATGTCGCGATCACCCAGCGCGATGGCTTCGGTCATGTCACGCCGGTCATCGACCAGGGGCCCGGTCAGTTTCTTGCCGAAATCGGCCAGCTCTCGGGCCGCGTCGCGCTGGTCGATGGCCATGCCGAGGGCGACGTCGAGACGCTTTTGATTCCGCCGGAGCGATTGCGCGCGCTGCTGGTCGCCGAAGCCGATCTTGGCGAGCGCGTCATGCGCGCGCTCATCCTGCGCCGTGTCAGCCTGATCCAGGGCGGCGTCGGCGGCCCGGTGCTGATCGGGCCAACCAATTCGAGCGGTGTCGTTCGCCTGCAGGGATTTCTCACCCGCAACGGTTTTCCGCATCACCTGCTCGACCCGGAACGGGATCACGATGCCGCCGAACTGATTGCGCGTTATTCGCCATCGCCCAGCGATTGGCCGCTGGTGGTGATTGCCGACGGCGCCGTGCTCCGTAACCCCGGCGAGTCCGAGCTCGCCCGCGCGCTGGGCATGATCGGCGGTCCGGCCGGAAACAAGATCTACGATGCCGCGATCATCGGCTGCGGTCCGGCTGGTCTTGCGACCGCGGTGTATGCGGCCTCGGAAGGTCTTTCGGTGGTCGTATTGGATGCGCGCTCCTTCGGCGGCCAGGCCGGTGCCAGCGCGCGCATCGAAAATTATCTCGGCTTCCCCACGGGAATCTCGGGCCAGGCGCTGGCCGGGCGCGCCTTCACCCAGGCGCAGAAGTTCGGCGCCGACATCATGATTCCGATGGCGGCGAAGTCGCTCGATTGCGCGCGCACCGATGGCGCCTTTGCGCTGGCGCTCGATGGCGGCGACCTCGTGCGGTCGCGCTCGGTCGTGGTGGCGAGCGGCGCGCGCTACCGGCGGCCCGAGATCGAAAATCTCGATAAATTTGAAGGCCGCGGCGTCTGGTACTGGGCCTCCCCGATCGAGGCACGGCTGTGCGCGGAACAGGAGATCGCCCTTGTCGGCGGGGGCAATTCCGCCGGTCAGGCCGCGGTGTTTCTATCGGGTCACGCCCGCAAGGTTCACATGATGATCCGCGGTGGCGGCCTTGGCGCCAGCATGTCGCGCTATCTGATCGAGCGCATCGAGGCGACGCCAAACATCGAACCGGTGTTCAACACCGAGGTGGTCGGGCTGGAAGGCTCCGAAGACGGACCGCTCGAGCGCGTGCGCTGGCGCAGCCGGCTGTCCGCGGAAGAGAGCACCCTCGATATCCGCAATCTGTTCCTGTTCGCCGGCGCCGATCCTGCCACCGCCTGGCTCGATGGTTGCGGCGTCACGCTTGATCGCGGAGGCTTCGTGGTGACCGGCGCGCAGTCCGAGCAAAATCTGGGACGACCGGTGCCGCCGCTGGAAACCTCGGTGCCCGGCGTATTCGCGGTCGGCGATGTGCGCTCGGGATCGGTCAAGCGGGTCGGCGGCGCCATTGGCGAGGGCGCGCAGGTGGTGGCGGCGCTGCACGGTTTTCTCGGCGATGCCGCGAAACCCGCGCTGTAGGGCAGGGATAGAGGATGGCAAAGGGTTGCAGCCACATCGCCGGCATCCGCGATGTCACGCCGAGCGCACTTGGTTGCGAGGAATGCCTCAAGAGCGGCAGCGTGTGGCTGCATTTGCGGATCTGCCGCAGCTGCGGTCACGTCGGCTGCTGCGACGATTCCCCCAACAAGCATGCCACCAGGCACTTCCACGCCACGGCGCATCCGGTCATCGAGGGCTATGATCCGCCGGAAGGTTGGGGCTGGTGCTATGTCGATGAAGTCCTGTTCGATCTATCTAGCCGAAAGACTCCACACAACGGACCGATCCCGCGGTATTACTGATTCCTCTTTCAACGAAGAATGAGGAATACCGGATGCAATCCGTGCCGAGAATCTTCCATGCCATCGTCGCTGTGATGTCGATGGCGTTATCGGTCGCGTTGCTCAGTCCTGGCACAGCGTTGGCGCAAACGCCGCAGAGCAAGTTCGCCGAGGTCAACGGCGTCAAGCTGCATTATCTCATCGCCGGCAAGGGCGACCCCGTGGTGCTGCTGCACGGCTATGCCGAAACCAGCCACATGTGGCTGCCGCTGATCGCGAAACTTGCCGACAAGCACACCGTGATCGCGCCTGACTTGCGCGGCTTCGGTGAATCCTCCGCGCCTCCAGACGGCTATACCAAGGCGGCGATGGCGCAGGACATCCATGCGCTGCTGAAGAGCCTCAAATACGACCGCATCCGGCTGGTCGGTCACGATATCGGGTTGATGGTCGCCTATGCCTATGCGGCGCAGTATCCCGGCGAAGTCGACCGGCTGGTGTTGATGGAAGCGTTCCTGCCCGGCGTCGGCGACTGGAATAATGTGTTTCTGCTGCGCGATCTCTGGCATTTCCATTTCTTCGGCAAGACGCCGCTGGCGCTGGTCACCGGCCGTGAACGGATCTATCTCGAACATTTCTGGAACGATTTTGCCGCCGATCCAAAAAAGTCGGTACCGGAAAAGGATCGCGAATTCTACGCCAAGGCCTATGCCCAGCCCGGCCACATGAAGGCCGGGATGGAAGTTTTCCGCGCCTTCCCCAGGGATGCCGAGGAGTTCGCCGGATTTGCCAAAACCAGGCTGCAGATGCCGATGCTGGTGCTGTCAGGCGAAAAAGCCGGCGGTCCGTTCCTGATCGAGCAAGGCAAGATGGTGGCGACCAATGTCGAGGGCGTGCTGGTCAGGGATCGCGGACACTGGCTGATGGAAGAAGCGCCGGACCAGGTGATCCCGAAGCTGGTGGAATTTCTCAACCGCTGAGGATTGATCGGGCGATTCGACAAAAGCCGCACGCGACATGGAAGCCATGCGGCGTGCGGTTTGCATAACTATCTCCCGGATAGGTGAGTGGCAATTCCCTGCCGAGGGCCATAAAGTTTGATCGGTTCTAAAATGGGGAGCGCATCATGATTCTCGGTATGAGCTTGTCTACGTTTGTCACCGTACACGTCGTCATCAGCCTGATCGGCATTGTGGCCGGCGTTATCGTCATGTTCGGACTTCTCGGCTCCAACCGGATGCCGGGCCTGACCGCGATTTTCCTGCTGTTCACGATTCTGACCAGTGCCACCGGCTTTCTGATTCCGCCTCTGGTGACCGAGACATTGCTGCCGTCACACATGATCGGCATTCTCTCGCTGGTGCTGCTGGCGATCGCGTGTATCGCGCTTTACGGCATGCAGCTTTCCGGCGCGTGGCGCTGGATCTATGTGGTGACCGCGATGATCTCGCTTTACCTCAACGTATTCGTGCTGGTGATCCAGAGCTTCCTGAAGGTACCGGCGCTGCATGCGCTGGCGCCGAGCGTGCCGCCAAGCGAGCCGCCGTTCGCCATCGTTCAAGGCATCGTGCTTGTGTTCTTCGTCATTGTGATCATCGGCGCCGTGCGAAGATATCGGCCGACGCCGACGTTCGCCTGAACGGCGTGCGATCGAGCGCGCTTTAGTTTTCGTCATTCCGGGGCGACGCGAAGCGTTGAACCCGGAATCTCGAGATTCCGGGTCCACGCGAAGACGCGTGTCCACAGATGTGCAATTGCAAATCGGGGAATGACGACACATAGACAGGAGGCCTGCCATGGCGACGATCAAGACCAGAGACGGCACTGAAATCTACTACAAGGACTGGGGTACCGGTCAGCCGGTGGTGTTCTCACACGGCTGGCCGCTGTCGGCCGATGACTGGGACGGGCAGATGCTGTTCTTCCTCGGTCACGGCTATCGAGTCATCGCCCATGATCGCCGCGGCCACGGCCGGTCCAGCCAGACCGGCGACGGTCATGACATGGATCACTATGCAGACGACCTTGCGGCTTTGACGGAGCACCTCAATCTGAAGAGCGCTATTCACGTCGGCCATTCCACCGGCGGCGGCGAGGTGGTGCACTATCTCGGACGGCATGGCGAGAGCCGGGTGGCGAAGGCGGCCATCATCAGCGCGGTACCGCCGCTGATGGTGAAGACGCCGGCCAATCCTGGCGGCCTGCCCAAGGAAGTCTTTGACGGACTTCAGGCGCAGCTCGCCGCCAATCGCTCGCAATTTTATCGCGACCTTCCGGCGGGTCCGTTCTACGGCTACAACCGGCCGGGCGCCAAAGCCTCGGAGGCCATCATCCAGAATTGGTGGCGCCAGGGCATGATGGGTGGCGCCAAGGCGCATTACGACGGCATCGTCGCCTTCTCACAGACCGATTTCACCGAAGACCTCAAGAAGATCACCGTGCCCGTGCTGGTGATGCATGGCGACGACGATCAAATCGTTCCTTATGCCGACTCCGGGCCATTGTCGGCAAAGCTGTTGAAGAACGGGACGCTGAAGACCTACAAGGGCTTTCCACACGGCATGCCCACCACCGAAGCAGCCACGATCAACGCCGATCTGCTGGCGTTCATCAAGGGATGAACCAAGTTCACCCTGGGATGAAAATCATCCTGTTCGGCGCCACCGGAATGGTCGGGCAGGGGTGCTTACGCGAATGTCTGCTCGATCCGGACGTCGAAACCGTGCTCGCGGTCGGGCGCAGCCCGACCGGACAGCAACACGGCAAGCTGCGCGAAATCGTGCACGGTAATTTCCTGGATTATTCGGCGATTGAATCCCAACTCGCTGGGTTCGATGCCTGCTTCTTCTGCCTCGGCGTCTCCTCGGTCGGCATGGGCGAGGAGCGTTACCGGCAACTGACCTACGACATCACGCTTGCGGCGGCGACGACACTGGCAGAACTCAATCCGGGGATGGTGTTCACTTACGTCACCGGCGCCGGCACCGACTCGACCGAACATGGCCGCGTGATGTGGGCGCGGGTCAAGGGCAAGACCGAGAACGATCTGCTCAAGCTGCCGTTCAAGGCGGCCTATATGTTTCGCCCCGCCGGCATCCAGCCGCTGCACGGCGTCAAATCCAAGACCGCCTGGGTTCAGGCGATCTATGTCGCGGCCGCGCCGTTGTTGTCTTACCTCGCTCGCGTGGCACCGAAATACATGACCACGACCGAGCGGGTTGGCCGCGCCATGATCAAGGTCGCGCGCGACGGCTACCCGAAGCCGGTGCTGGAGAGCGAAGACATCAACCGCCTCTAACTGTCATTCCGGGGCGCGCGTCAGCGCGAACCCGGAATCTCGAGATTCCGGGTTCAGCCTGCGGCTGCCCCGGAATGACACCTGACCATCGGCCGCGGGCTTCAACCCGGAATGAATGCCGTGCCGGCCGCGTCGGTGATCATTTGCACCGACGCGCCGTAGAGCGCTTCCAGCCGCTCCCGCGTCAGAATCTGTTTGACCGGCCCCTCGGCGAGGCGCTCGCCGTCACGCAGCAAATAAGCGCGATCGGCGGCGCGCAGCGCATGATTGGGATCATGGGTGGTAAAGAGGACGCCAAGGCCGGAGCTGGCAAGCGCGCGGATCTCGCGCATGACCTTGCCCTGATTGCCGAAGTCAAGATTTGCGGTGGGCTCGTCCAGCACGATGAACTGCGGCTCCTGGGCCAGCGCGCGCGCCAGCAAAACCAATTGACGTTCGCCGCCCGAGATCATGGTGTAGGGCCTTTGCGCCAGCTGCGCGATGCCGAGGCGCTCGAGCATGGTTGCAGCCACCATGCGGTCCTGCGATGTCGGCCGGGCGAACAGATCTCCGTGCGCGGTGCGGCCCATCAGGACCACCGCTTCCACGGAAAATGCAAAGGTCGCGATGTGGGTTTGCGGCACGTATGCGATCAGGCGCGCGCGTTCTCGAACCGTGCGGGAAGCCAGTGCCGCTCCGTCGAGCCGCACCTCGCCCGCTTTCGGCGAGAGTAGTCCGAGCAGCGTCTTGAGCAGCGTGGTCTTGCCGCCGCCATTCGGTCCCAGCAGCGCCAGCACCTCGCCGTTCTCCAGCTTGACATTGAGCCCGGCGCCGACGACGCGATCCTGATAGCCAATGGTGAGTTGGCGACCTTCGAGAATCATGACCAGTTCTTTTGCACGCTGGTGAGCAGCCAGATGAAGAAGGGCGTGCCGATGACGGCAGTCAGAATGCCGAGTGGAATTTCGACCTGCGCCATGGTGCGCGCCAGCGTGTCGATCAACAAAAGATAACCCCCGCCGAGTATTGCCGCCGCCGGCAGCAGCCGCGCAAAATCGGGGCCGACCAGCGACCGTGCCAGATGTGGCACCACCAGTCCGACCCAGCCGATGATCCCGGCGGTGGCGACGCTTGCCGATGTCACGAGCGTCGCCGCGGCGACGATGGCGATGCGCAACGGTCCGGTGGCGACGCCGAGCGCGCGCGCCTCCTCCTCCGGAAGCGACATCACGTTCATTCGCCAGCGCAATGCGACCAGGACGGCCGCGCCGGCCGCGACAGGACCAAACAGCGGAAGCAGATCCCGAACCCCCGTCGCCGACAGACTGCCCAGCAGCCAGAACGTCATGGCCGGAAGCTGGTTGTAAGGATCGGCGAGATATTTCACGAGACCGACGCCGGCGCCAAACAGCGATCCGACCACGACGCCGGTGAGTACCAGCACCAGGATCGGATCGCGCGAACGCACGGACGCGCCGATCACATACACCACTCCGACGGCAATCAGGCCGCCGAGAAAAGCGATGGTCTGGATCGCGAATACGCCAAGCGAGAGATAGATGCCGAGGACGGCGCCAAGGGCTGCGCCCGACGAGGCCCCGAGAATATCGGGAGAGACCAGGGGATTGCGAAACAGCCCCTGAAACGCGGTGCCGGCCACCGCCAGCGCGGCGCCGACCAGCATCGCAGCCATCACCCGCGGACCACGAACCTGCAGGATGACGCTCTCGACCGCCGGCGACACGTCCGCAACGTGGCCGGTCGCCTTCGCATATAGAACGCTCATGAGCTCGCCAAGCCCCACCGGATAGCGGCCGACCGTCAGAGCCAGCAACAGTCCCGCGATCAGGACCGCGATCGCGATCGCAAATCCGGGCACGGCGGATCGGGGTTTGCTCATCCGGGGAAGGCTATCAATCCCTGCCCGCAAGTACATGGTCGATTTGCGCGGCCGTCGGCGCCACATGATAAAAACGGGAATAAAAGTCCTGCGTCAGCGCACGCAGATCTTCCGGAAAACGCTCCGGATAAAGAATCTTGGCGAGCCACCAAAGCCCAATCAGGCGATTCACGGATGGCGGAAAATCGACCCAGCCGAACGGCATTTTCGGTGACAGATGCACTCGATTTTCGCGCACGGCCTTGACCGACGCCCAGGAGGGGTCGTTTCGTACCGTTGCGGTGAACTCCTGATCGATGGTGACGATCACGTCCGGATTCCACACCAGAATCTGTTCGATGGAAACATTGGCGAGACCGCCGGGCGTTTCTCCCGCAACATTGCGGCCGATCAATTCGATGGTCTCGACGTTGATCGAGCCACCGAGGCCGGTCGCGAGCCCGCGCGGCCCGCGCGCATAATAGACCCGCGGCCGCTCGCTCGCGGCAATCGGCTCGACGCGGGACAGAATCGTCTTGAGCGTATCTTCGGTGTAGCGCGCAAGCTTCTCGGCATCCTCGGGGCGGCCGATCAACTCGCCGAGCGAACGGTAGGTCTTGGCAATCCCGGCGAAGCGGCCATCCAGCAGCGCGTAGGGAATGCCGGTTTGCTCCTGCACGCGGTCGGCGAGCGAGACGAAGGTGGCGCTGGTCGATCCGACGTCGAGAATGAGATCGGGCTTGAGCGCGAGCACCGTTTCCAGATTGGCGGTGTTGCCGCGTCCGGTGATGCGGCCGACTTCGGGCCGCGTGCAAATCTCCGGAAGCATGTAGGCGCACTCTTCGGGCCGGTTGGCGCGCGGCCATCCGATCAAAAGATCCGGCGCCAGCGTATAAAGCAGGATCGCCGCCGGCGGCCCGGCGGGAAACACCCGCGATACCTTGGCTGGAACGGGCACGGTGCGCCCGGCAGCATCGCTCACGGTTTCCGCGGATGCGCGGCGCGGCGCGATCAGCGCCGCCGACAGACCCGCGATCAGGGTGCGGCGGTCGATCAATCGATGCCTACCATCACGTCGCTCGCCTTGATCACGGCGGTTGCCGTTTTGCCTTTGGCGAGCTTGAATTCGTCAACCGCCTCATTGGTGATCGAGGCCGTGACGATGACCCCGCCGCCAATATCGATTCGGATATGGGACGTGGTTGCGCCCTTCACGACGTCGACAATGGTGCCCTTGAGTTGATTGCGTGCGCTGATCTTCATCGGAAGCTCCTTTATTTCTATTCTGACAGATTGGGCGCCGAAAATCCGTAGCTGGCAAGAATGCGCTGTCCTTCGGACGACAGGATGAACAATGCGAATTGGTAGGCGCCGGGCGAAGCATCGGCCATGACCGTCAAACCATAATCCGCGCTGATTGCCAATGCATCCGGCAGGGCGATCATTTGCAGGCCGGGGTTCTCCTTCTGCGCGTCACGGGCGGCGGTACAATAGGCAAGGAAAATGTCCGCCCGGCCTTCGGCAATATGCCAGCCGTAAGCGTTGCGTCCTGCGGGCGGCACGGCGCTTGCGGCACCACCGGTGAGCTGCAGCGCTTTCTTCTCCAGAACCGACTGCGCATTCGGCTGTATGGCCTCCGCCTTGCGAAATACTTCAAAGGCATAGTCGCCGGACGGATCAGCTTTAGGTGTCGATGTTCCGAGCTTGATTTGCGGATCGAGAATGCGCTCGAGCAGCGTATCGCGCGTCACAGCGAGCC
Source organism: Bradyrhizobium sp. (assembly GCA_035490095.1). GTDB lineage: Bacteria > Pseudomonadota > Alphaproteobacteria > Rhizobiales > Xanthobacteraceae > Bradyrhizobium. Next base: position 2,017 of record DATHHQ010000668.1, on the reverse strand, counting down.
CTGGGCGAACCAGCGCACACAGTCTGTTCCGCGCGAACAGGACAACAGGCCCACTTCTGTTCGCCTTCGACAGTGCCCGCGGATGCTCCATATTCGCGGATGCAAATACCTCAGCCTTGGCGCCTGCGGCGATCTCGTCCTTCAGCAAGCCCGACGCACCGAACTTTGCCTGCACCTTGAGGTGCGAGGATTTCTCGAACCTCTGGCTCGCTTCCGTAAGCGCGCCTCGCAGGCTGCCGGCAGCATGCAGAAGCACCGCATCCGACGCGATCGCTGACGTTGTGAGCAAACCCATCATGGTGGCAACCATCAGAAGCCGGCGGTGCAGCACGATCATCGCGCTCCCATGACGTTAGCGGAGCAAGTCCCTTGAAGCACGCGCCCTATTCCGCTTGAAAATCGATTCCGCAAGCAAGCCCCGGCAGCACCAAGGATGCGCCATTCTCGGGGTCCGGGTCGCGGTCCGCAACCGGTGAATTGAAGGTGCTTGAGAACCCGAACTTAAGCCCCGGTGTACCCAAAGCGCCTTTTGGCGGCAACGGCGGCTGGCGCTTGATAGAACTGCAAAAGACCGGGAGGCGTTGGCGCATCGGCGGATCTGCAACTGTGCACCGGAGAACGACGATCCTGATTGCTCGATCCCATCAAATCGCCGCAAATTTCAAAGCTTTTGCTATCGGGCCTTCGTTCGCCCTATAGTTCATGCACAGCAAAAGCGGGAATCAGTATGGATCGGATTCGCATCGTCGGCGGCAGCAAGCTCAATGGCACCATTGCGATCTCGGGCGCGAAGAACGCCGCGCTGCCGTTGATGATTGCAGGCCTGTTGTCCGAGGAAACGCTGATTCTCGATAACGTGCCGCGGCTTGCCGACGTCGCGCAACTGCAGCGCATTCTCGGCAATCACGGCGTCGACATCATGTCGGCGGGAAAACGGCCCGGCGATCATGAATACCAGGGCCAGACCCTGCACATTTCGGCGGCTGACATCATCGATACCACCGCGCCTTACGAACTGGTGTCGCGGATGCGTGCCAGCTTCTGGGTGATCGCGCCGCTCTTGGCGCGGATGCATGAGGCGAAGGTATCGCTGCCCGGCGGCTGCGCCATCGGCACCCGTCCGGTCGATCTGTTGATCATGGCGCTGGAGCAGCTCGGCGCGGAACTTACCATCGACGGCGGCTATGTGGTCGCGAAGGCGCCCGGCGGCCTGAAGGGCGCCAGCATCGACTTTCCCAAGGTGACGGTGAGCGGCACCCATGTCGCGCTGATGGCGGCGACCCTGGCCAAGGGCACCACCGTCATCACCAACGCCGCCTGCGAACCGGAAGTTCTCGACGTCGCCGACTGCCTGAACAAGATGGGCGCGCGCGTCTTCGGTGCGGGTACGTCGCGCATCGTCATCGAAGGTGTGGCCAGACTTCACGGCGCGCGGCATACGGTGCTGCCCGATCGAATCGAAACCGGAACCTATGCGATGGCGGTGGCGATGACCGGCGGCGACGTGCAACTGGCGGGCGCGCGTCCCGAACTGCTGCAGTCGGCGCTTGACGTCCTGACCCGGGCCGGCGCGGTCATCACCGTCAACAATGAAGGTATTCGTGTTGCCCGCAATGGCGCCGGCATCATGCCGGTGACGGTTTCGACCGCGCCGTTTCCGGGCTTTCCGACCGATCTGCAGGCCCAGCTGATGGCGCTGATGGCCTGCGCCAAGGGCTCTTCGCGCATCACTGAGACGATCTTCGAAAATCGCTTCATGCACGTGCAGGAACTGGCGCGGTTCGGCGCACGGATTCATCTCGACGGCGAGACCGCCACCGTCGAGGGCATCGACCAGCTGCGCGGCGCGCCTGTGATGGCGACGGATCTGCGCGCTTCGGTGTCGCTGGTGATCGCGGGGCTCGCCGCCGAAGGCGAGACCATGGTCAACCGCGTCTATCATCTCGACCGCGGGTTTGAACGGCTCGAGGAAAAACTGTCGGCGTGCGGCGCTTCCATCGAGCGCATCAGCGATTGA
>DATHHQ010000667.1:0-4200 GCA_035490095.1 Bradyrhizobium sp. | reverse complement strand
GGCGCGCGCTGGAACCATAGCGCTGATGAAGTCGCTGGCCCGGGAAATGGGGCGAACAGGGACAACGGCCAATTCGATCGCGCTCGGCCTGATCGAATCCGCGCATGACAGAAGCTGGGTGGATGCGAATTACGACAAGCTGGTCAAGGCGTATCCGATCCGCCGTCTCGGCCAGCCGTCGGACGTCGCTCCCATGGTCGCCCTTCTTGCCTCGGATGCGGGTAGCTGGATCACGGGCCAGGTGATCAGCATCAGCGGCGGTTTCAGCATGGTCTGAATGGGCGGAGGCAACAATGTTACATACCGGGCTGATCGCGCCGATATCGGAACTGCTTGAGCGGCATCGAAACCAGCGGCCCGACAAGGTCGCTTACTGGGACGCCGCAAGATCGGTCACCTATTCACAACTCGCCAGTCGCACGGCTTCGATTGCCGCCGGCCTGTCAGGGAAAGGCGTGCGGGAAGGGGATCGGGTAGCCATCTATCTTCCGAACGGAGTCGACTGGATCGAGGCCTGCTTCGCGGGCTTGCGTTCCGGCGCGGTCATCGTTCCCATCAGCTATGACGCCGCCGAAGCGGAGATCGCGTACCGGCTGTCCGATGCCGACTGCCGCATGGTGATAACGACGCCGGCCCGCAAGGAGCTCATCGACAAATTGGCGGCAGCACTGAATGGTCCGGTTTCACTTGTTTTCGCAGGTGCCGGCGCCGGGGACGCCGGCGTCTGTTTGGACGAACTTGCGCAAAGCAATCAGGGCAACGCAGGGGCCGCTTTAGATCCTGATGACATCGATCGCTCATCGTTCATCATCTACACGTCGGGTACGACCGGCCGCGCCAAGGGCGTGCTGCTGTCGGTCCGCGGAATGTTATGGATTACGGCTGCGTGTTGGGCGCCGGTTTGCGAGCTGAATGACAACGACGTTGTGCTGTCTCCGCTGCCTCTGTTTCATTCATACGGCCTCAATCTCTCGGTGCTCAGCGTGCTGGCGGTCGGGGCCAGCGAGCACATCATGGAACGGTTTTCGCCGGATAAGGTCCTGGAGTTGTTGCAGTCCGGAAAGTATTCGGTATTTCCGGGCGTGCCGACGATGTTTCACTATCTGTTGCAGCGCGCGCAGGAAGCCGGCGTCAGTCGGCTCGGGAGCACGCGACTATGCATTTCTGCCGGCGCGATCATGCCGGCTGCATTGAATCGAACCTTCGAGGAGCGCTTCGGGACGATGCTGCTTGACGGCTACGGCATCACCGAAACGTCGACGATGGTCACCATGAACTGGACCAGTGGGGCTCGCCCGATGGGGTCATGCGGCCTTCCGGTGCCGGGTCTCGCGACCAGAATTGTCGATCCGACGACGCTGGAGGACGTCCCGATCGGTTCCGAAGGCGAGTTGATTGTTCGCGGTCCCAACCTGATGCATGGCTACCATAACAAGCCCGTGGAAACGGCGGCGGCATTGCGAAAAGGCTGGTATCACACCGGCGATCTCGCGAAATCCGATCCGACCGGCTACCTCACAATCACGGGACGCATCAAGGAGCTGATCATCCGGGGCGGCCAGAACATCGCGCCGGCCGAAATCGAGGAAGTTGCGATTCTCTATGCGGAAGTCATCGACTGCGCCGTGGTCGGCGTGCCGCACGCGACGCTGGGCGAAGTGCCGTATCTGTTTGTCGTCGCCGAACAGGGGCAGCTTGACGAGGAGGCGCTGCTCGCGCACTGCCGCAGAAGCCTGTCGTCCTACAAGATACCCGAAGCGACCCACGTTGTTTCGGAAATTCCGCGGACAGGATCCGGAAAGATCATGCGTTTCAAGCTGGTGGAAACGCTGAAAAGTGGCTGAGTAGCAGTTGCTAGGCCGTGGACTCATTAGCGCGCAGCCAGAGACGGATTGATGCGAGCTGGATGAAGGCGAGGTAGTTGGCCGCGAGCTTGTCATAACGAGTTGCGACCCGACGACACTGCTTGATCTTATTGAAGAACCGCTCGACCAAATTCCGGGCACGGTAAAGATATGGGCTGAAGCAGATCGGCTCGTTGCGATTGCACCTTGGCGGGATGTTGGCCCAAACGCCCCTCTCGGCGGCAAGGGCTCTGATCCAGTCGGCGTCATAGCCACGGTCGGCTAGCAGCATTGTTCCCGACTTCATGCGAGACAGGAGTTTGCCTGCGAGCCGGTTGTCGTGCGCCTCACCCGTTGTAAGCGCGAGCCGGATCGGCAGGCCGTTGGTATCGACCACCGCATGAATCTTGCTGGTCAGTCCGCCTCGTGACCGGCCCATGGATTGTTTCTTATTCCGCGCGATGCAGGCGGCGTGTTGATGTACGCGGATAATCGACGTATCGATCATTTGTACGGCTGCGTCATGAGTGGCTGCCAGCGCATTCATGATGCGGGTCCAGACGCCCGCTCGTCGCCAGCGAACGAAGCGATTGTAGCAGGTGGTGTAAGGGCCAAAGTTGCCCGGCAGATCGCGCCACGGCGCGCCCGAGCGCAGGACCCAAAAGATGCCGTTGAGCACGCACCGGTCATTAACACGGGGCACACCGCGCGGCTTGTTCGGCAGAAACGGTTTGATGGTGTGCCATTCATAATCGGTGAGTTCGTAGCGCATGATTCGAGGCTCCGGTTTGGGAGCTTGAATCACGCGCCGGGCGACACCATCAACCCGCAAAGCCCTATTGCAGCAGATGCCAATAACCTGATTTCACTTCCGCTTTCGGGGAATAGCCGACATGGCGGCACCTGCTGAGGGCTTCGTCTCGGTCGAAAATGACCCAACCCGGACATCGGCCTGCGCGCCTAATAGTCGGTCCCCGCCCTTTTTGCGTGATATATTCGGCTAATACTTTTGCCCTGCAACGAGAAGCGGAGACGGTAATGAGACGGCGGGAGTTCATCGGCTTGATCGCAAGTGCCGGGGCTTGGCCGCTCGCCGCCCGGGCGCAGAAGACGATGCCTGTGATTGGCTATCTCCACTTTGCGAAGCCCGGCTCCCCGCTGCAAGAAGCCTTCCTTCAAGGGCTGAAGGACACTGGCTATTTCGTAGGCCAGAACGTTGCAATTGAATATCGCTGGGCCGAGGGACAATATGATCGGTCGCAAGCCATGGCAGCCGACTTGGTTGGCCGAAAAGTTGACGTAATCGCCGCCTTCGGTCCCCCGCTCGCGCGCGCAGCGAAGGAGGCAACCTCGACGATTCCGATCGTTTTTGAGGTCGGCAACGACGCGGTTGAAGCCGGACTCGTCACCAGCCTTGCCCGACCTGGCGGCAATGCTACGGGCTTGAGCGTTCTCTTCACCCAATTAACGCCAAAACTGCTCGAAATTGTATCCGAGATCGTTCCGCAGCTTAGGATCGTCGGCTTGCTAGTGAACCCGAACAGCCCGACGGCCGAGCCTACGATTCGGGAAGCTCAGGAAGCAGCCCGCGCGCAGCGCGTTCAACTTGCCGTCCTGAGGGCAAGCACCGAAGGCGAGATCGACGCCGCCTTCGCTAACTTGATCGACTTGCGTGCTGACGCTGTCATCGTCGGTGCCGATCCGTTTCTGGGCAACCAACGCCTGCAGCTCATCGCACAAGCGGCGCTGCGCAAGATTCCCGCGATCTATTTTTCCGACGGATTCACTGCTTTAGGTGGCTTGATCAGCTATGGAGCCAACCTTCCGACCGTTTATCGGCGAATGGGCGTGTACACAGGCAAAATTTTAAAGGGCGAGAAGCCTGCCAATCTACCGGTCGAGCAACCGACCAAGTTCGATCTCTCGATCAATCTCAAGACCGCGAGGACTCTCGGTTTGAACGTGCCGCCATCGCTGCTCAGTCGCGCCGATGACGTGATCGAATAAGCGATGCTGCTTGCTACGCTGCATGAGTCCGTTGTTGGCACTTTTCGGACGTGACCGCCGCGTTGACGAATGTCTGCTGTTGAGGGAAGAACGGAAGTCAGGATTGCGGGGCCCGATTTCCGTTTTGACCCCAAACCCGACCCACATCCACTCTCACTCAAGCCGTCACGGCCTCCACGATGCTCGCCGCTGAACTGGTCGGCACGACGTTCGTGACGCGGAAGCCGGCCTTGCTCAGAAGTGACGCGTATTCGACTTCGGTTCGTTCCTGACCGCCCATACTGACAAGCATGGTCATGTCTAGGATTTTCCCTGGATGCGGCGTGTCGCCGAGGGGCAGCACCATTTC
>DATHHQ010000666.1:0-12028 GCA_035490095.1 Bradyrhizobium sp. | reverse complement strand
GCGGATGACTACACCGATCCGGCGCCAGCGACGACGTTTGCCCATCTCGATGCGACGACCAACCTCGATCGCGCGATCTCAGAGAAGGGAATCTATCCGGCGGTCAACCCGCTTGATTCAACATCGCGGATGCTGTCGCCACTGATCGTCGGCGAGGAACACTACCAGACCGCGCGCATGGTTCAGCAGATACTGCAGAAATACAAGTCGCTGCAGGACATCATCGCCATTCTCGGCATGGACGAACTGAATGAAGAGGACAAGATCACTGTGGCGCGCGCGCGCAAGATCGAGCGCTTCCTGTCGCAGCCGTTCTTCGTCGCCGAAGTCTTCACCGGTTCGCCCGGCAAGTTCGTCGACCTCGCCGACACCATCAAGGGCTTCCGCGGACTTTGCGAAGGCAAGTACGACCACCTGCCCGAGCAGGCCTTCTACATGGTCGGCACCATCGAAGAGGCCGTTGAAAAGGGCAAGAAACTGGCTGCTGAGGCAGCGTAAAGAAAACTCCCTCTCCCGCTTGCGGGGGAGGGTTGGGGAGGGGGCTTTTGCTTTCTCCCGAAGTGTGACCCCCCACCCGACCGGCTGCGCCGGTCGACCTCCCCCGCAAGCGGGAGAGGTGAAGCAGGCAGAGACAGCATGGCCACCTTCCACTTCGATCTCGTTTCACCGGAAAAACTCGCCTTCTCCGGCGAAGTCGATCAGGTCGATGTCCCCGGCATCGAGGGCGATTTCGGCGTGCTCGCCGGACATGCGCCGGTCGTGGCCGCGGTCCGGCCGGGAATCCTGACGGTGACGTCGGGCGGCACGCAGCAGAAGATCATCGTGCTCGGCGGTCTTGCCGAAGTCTCCGACAAGGGGCTGACGGTGCTGGCGGACGTCGCCACCTCGTTGCAGGAGCTGGATCGGGAAAAGTTCGCCGACAAGATTGCCGACATGGAGGCCAAGCTCGCCGAGAAAGACGGCTCGGAGCTCGACCGCGCCATCGAACGGCTTGATCATTTCAAGAGCATCCAGAACCAGCTCACGTCCACGGCGATGCATTAATGCATCCGCCGCGTCGGATATTCTGAAAAATTGAACAAACCACCGCCGATCACGACGTGAGGGGCGCTGAAACCCGGTTGCACCCATTGACGTCCGGCGGCATTCTGCCGCGCTAGTTAGTTAGAGTATGATCCGGAAAAGCATGCCCTCGGACTTGATCCGAGGGTGGGGACCGGTTTTCCCTCGGGACAAACGCGAAGCGTTTGCCCGGAGATCATGCTCAAACAAAAAGATAGAGCGGGATGACGATTCGAAGAAATGTCATCCCGCGCTAGATCGTCGTCCGGGGCGGGCCTTATGAAGCGCAAGATCGCGGCGATTTTTGCGGCTGATATTGCCGGCTACAGCAGGCTGGTTGCCGAGGACGAAGAGGAAACGCTGCGGCGCCTCGCATCCTATCGACAGGTGACCGACGACTTTATCGCCAGATATGGCGGCCGCATCTTCAATACCGCCGGCGACGCCATTTTTGCCGAATTTCCAAGCGCCGTCGAAGCGGTGCGATGCGCGATCGATATCCAGGAAAGCCTGCGCACTCGGAATATGGCGTATCCCGCGAGCCGTCAGATGAGCTTTCGCATCGGCATCACGATCGGCGACGTGGTGGAGCGCGATGGCGACCTGCTTGGCGATGGCGTCAATATCGCGGCGCGTCTCGAGGGTCTCGCCGAGGTCGGCGGCATCTGCATTTCGCGCGCGGTGCATGAACAGGTTGCCAACAAGCTGTCGGTGCAGTTCGCCGATATCGGCGCGCAGGAAGTGAAGAATATTCCGACCCCGGTGCATGCCTACATGGTGGCGATGCGGCGCGAGGACGGCACCTATTCCATGCCGCAATTGAAGAAGAAGCCGGCCGGCGCGGCGGCCACGCCGAACTGGATGTGGCCGGTGGCGGTGATGGTGGTTTGTCTGGCGGCGATCGGCGTCGGCGGCTTCCTGTATCTTGCCAGGCTGGAAAAGCCGGCCGGCTCGAAGGGATCATCGTCAGCGAGCAATGACGCGGCTCCAGCGCCTTCATTGTCTGTCGCTCCCGCTGCAACTCCCGCTCCAAAGGCAGCGGCTCCAGCACCTCCACCAGCTTCCTCGTCGCCGCCGATTCCTTTGGGCGAAAGGTTCGCGGCCGAGACCGTGCCGTTCGTCAGCGACCGGACCCGTGGCACGCTGGCGAACGAGTACGTTTCGGCGGCTGATACCAAGGCCCTGGCCCTCAACATTACGGGTAGTTACGCCTTCGCCATCGGTCAGCAGAACGAAGAGGTTGCGAAAGGCGCAGCCATCGAGCAATGTCAGAAAAAAGCCGACGCCATTCAGTCACCGCGAAAATGCGAGCTCTACGCCGTCGGCAATACGATCGTCTATCCGCATGCCAAGCCGCCGCTGCCGCCGCAACCGTGGATCAGGCATGATCCGTCGATCGAAAAGCCTTTCGCGGCCAAGGAAATGCCGCTTGTGCGCGACGCAGGAAAGGCGAGGCTCGAAAGCTATTATGCGCCGGGCCGAAAAACCAAATCGATCGCGATGGGTCCAGGCGGGCAATTCATTTACAATATCGGCGTGGAAGCGATCGAGGATTCGGCGCGCCGAAATCTGGAATCTTGCGGGGCCCTTACCGGTGTCGCCTGCATGATCGTGGCCATCGACGATGCATTCGTCGTGCCGATGCCCAGCACGTTGAAGGTTACCGGTTTCTTTCAGGCTGCCATCAGTTCCTCGATTGCAGCCGATGCGAGGGACGATGTGTCCCGTAAACTCGCGAATGCATCGAGCGGATGGAGTGCGGTCGCTGTCGGCGCGTCCGGGCGCCCGGGCCTGGCGCTCAAGGCAGCCAACGAACGGAATGCGGTCAACGAAGCCCTGGCCGATTGCGTCAAGCGCGACAGCGATTGCCACGTCATCGCGATCGGCCCGTTTTCGGTCGGACCGAATTAGCGCGTGATGATGACTTGAGTCAGCGCACGATCCCGCTTCACCTTTCCCCGCAAGCGGGGGAGGGGGAGTAACTCACGCAAATTCGGCGAAACGCCGCGCCACCGTCCGGTACACATCGCGCCGGAACGGCACCACGAGATCGGCAACGCGATCGAGCCGTTCCCATCGCCATTGGTCGAATTCCGCCGGTTGGCCGTTGCGTGGCGTCAGCGGATCGATTTCGTCATCGGCCCCGGTGAACCGAAGCGCGAACCATTTCTGCCGCTGGCCGCGGAATTTTGCGAGCCGGTGTGACGACGGCACGGGGAATGGTGGAAATTCGTACGTCAGCCAATCGGTCTCGCCGAGATAATTGGCGTGCACCACGCCGGTCTCTTCCCAGAGTTCGCGCATCACCGCATCGCGCGGATCCTCGTTGGCGTCGATGCCGCCCTGCGGCATCTGCCATTCAAGGCCTGGAAGAATGATTTCCGGTCCGTCGTCCCGAAAGCGCCGCCCGATCAGCACGTTGCCGGAAGCGTTGAACAGCGCGATCCCCACATTGGGACGATAGGGTTTGCTGTCGAGCATCGCGAGCTAACTGCTCGCGAGCTTCGAAAATTCCTTCACCACGCGCTCATAGACCGGGCGCTTGAACGGAACAATCAGGTTGGGGAGATTCTTCATCGGCTCCCAGCGCCAGCTGACGAATTCCGCCTTGTGGCCGTCGCCGGGGCTGGCAACATTGATCTCGGCGTCCTCGCCGGTGAAACGAACCGCAAACCATTTTTGCCGCTGGCCGCGATAGCGGCCCTTCCAGGTGCGCCCGGCCACGGTGCGCGGAATGTCGTAGATCAGCCATTCCGCGACCTCGCCGAGTTTCTCGACCGAGCGGACGCTGGTCTCCTCATACAATTCGCGCTTCGCGGCAGCCCAGGTATCCTCACCGGGATCGACGCCGCCTTGCGGCATCTGCCAGACGTGAGATTGATCGACATGTTCGATGCCGCCGGCGCGGCGACCGATGAAGACCAGCCCGGCTGCGTTGATCAGCATCATGCCGACGCATGTTCGATAGGGCAGGTCTTCGTAGCGCGCCATTCCGTGAAAGCCTCCTGCGGTCCATATGGGCGAGCATCGGGGGATCCGAAAGTCTCGCCAGCCCAAAAGTTGCCTTAGCCCGATTTTGATTTCAGCATTGCGGTTGTCAATGGCACAAGCATGATGCCGTGGCTCTCAAGCGCCTTGATCCAGACGCCAATCCGCTCGATCGAGATTGGCAGCGCCGAGGCGACGCCGACGGCGGTTCCGCGTTCTTTCGCCAGATTTTCAAGCTTTGCGAGCGCCCGGTCGATTTCCGCTAATGTCGGCACCGCATCGATGGTGAAATCGGCCTTGACGAAGGGCATCCCCTGGCTGGTCGCCAACGTGGCAGCGACGCTCCGCGGCGCCAAGCCGTCGTCGAGGAAACCGAGCCCGCGCTTGGCGGCCTCGCGGATGATGGGCTGCATGGCCGCGTCGGTAACAACGAAGCGCGCGCCCATGAAATTGGCGATCCCGGCATAGCCCTGGAACCGGCTGAGGTGCCAGTACAGCCGGTCGATGTTCTGCTCGGCGCCAAGTGTCGTGAGCAGGGTTTGCGGGCCGGGGTCGTTGTCGGGATAATCGAACGGCTCCATCGGAACCTGCAATAGAATCTCGTGACGCTGCGCGCGCGCGCGCTCGGCGAGCTTAGTGGGATCCGAACCATAGGGCGTAAATGCCAGCGTCACCGCGGCCGGCAGCTTCATGATGGCCTCGGTGGTCTTGGCCGCGCCGACTCCGAGGCCGCCGACGACGATCGCAACGACGGGCATTTTTGCAGCCCTGGCGCGGTCGGCTTCGGCGGCGTAGGCCGTGAACGGCTTCAGCCCATCTGCGACCACCGGAATCATGCCGTAGCGCGATTTTTCGAGCAGGCGCGGATCCACCGCCGCCATCATCGCGGGCGCCGCCTCGGCCGCGACCTTATCCGGGCCGTCGCTGGATATCGTGACGTCGTGGCGCGCGCCGCTCGAGCCGTCGATAATGGTGACGGTCTTTTGCTCGCCCGCCGCTTGCGCGGTTGCGGATTTTGCCGCGGGCTCGGCAGCGCCGGGATGCGTTGCCACAGGCTTCTCGCCAACCGCCGGGGTCGCCTGGCGCAGCGCGATATGCGCAATCGGTTCGCCGCCCAGCGGATTGTCGTTGAAGATGGCGAAGCCCGCGAAGGCGACCAGAAACAGGCCCAGCACGACGGCAAGCGCCTGAGTGCCGGTAAAGGGCAACCGGTACCGGCGTTTCGCGCGCGCAGTCTTCTGTCCGAGCGGTGTGCTCAGATCGTCGGCCGTCTCTGCCATGGATCTCCCCGAATCAGCCGGGGCCGACAATACCACGGCGGGGCAAGACCGTGACCACGACGGGGCAAGACTGTGGCGATCCCCAAGCAAGAGGCTGCTTTCAGACAGTTGCGGTGAGCAAGCCGGTGCACCAGCAAAAAGGGCGACCCGAAGGCCGCCCTTTCGCGAGTGAATTTCGCTAGTTGAGCCGGATCAGTTCGCCGCCTTGTTGGCGGGCTTGTCGATCGCGGCCTTGTCGCCGGTGGCGGGCGCGGTGGCGTTGACCTTGACGCCGTGCAGCAGGTCTGCCGCCATCTTCAAGGCCTTGTCGTCCTTGGCGTCCGGCGGGACGTAGGATTGCGAACCGGTCTTCTCGTCGCCTTCGGACTTCAGATGGCCGCGCAGCGAGGCTTCGCCCTTGGTGTCGGTCCGCGACTTCAACTCGTCGGGCACGTCCTGAAGCACCTCGATATCGGGAACGATGCCCTTGGCCTGGATCGATTTGCCCGATGGCGTGAAGTAGCGCGCCGTGGTGAGACGCAGCGCGCCATTGCCGGAACCCAGCGGAATGATGGTTTGCACCGAGCCTTTGCCGAACGAGCGCGTGCCGACCAGCGTGGCACGCTTGTGGTCCTGCAGCGCGCCGGCGACGATTTCCGATGCCGATGCCGAACCGCCATTGATCAGAACGATCACCGGCTTGCCTTTGGTCAGATCGCCCGGATGCGCGGCGCGGCGCTGGGTTTCCTCGGCGTTGCGGCCGCGGGTCGAAACGATCTCGCCCCGCTCAAGGAAAGTATCCGAAACCGTTACCGCTTCCTCCAGCAATCCGCCGGGATTGTTCCTGAGGTCGATGACGAACCCTTTCAGCTTGTCGCCGAGCTGGGTGCTCAGGTTGCCGATTTCCCGCTTCAGGCCTTCGGTGGTCTGTTCATTGAAAGTGGTGATGCGGATATAACCGATGTCGTCGCCTTCGGTACGCGCGCGCACCGAGCGGACGCGGATGTTGTCGCGCACCAGCGTGACATCGATCGGGTTGTCCTGGCCCTTGCGAATGATCTTCAGCCTGATCTTGGTATTGACCGGGCCGCGCATCTTCTCGACGGCCTGATTGAGGGTGAGGCCCTGCACGGCTTCGTCGTCGAGATTGGTGATGATGTCGTTGGCCATGATGCCAGCCTTGGAGGCGGGCGTGTCATCGATCGGCGAAACGACCTTGATCAGCCCATCTTCCATCGTGACTTCGATGCCGAGCCCGCCGAATTCCCCGCGGGTCTGCACCTGCATGTCGCGGAAACTCTTGGCGTCCATGTAACTGGAATGCGGATCGAGGCCGGTCAGCATCCCGCTGATGGCGGATTCGACGAGTTTGCTGTCGTCGGGTTTTTCGACGTAGTCGCTGCGCACCCGCTCGAAAACATCGCCGAACAAATTAAGCTGGCGATAGGTATCCGACGTCGCGGCGCGCGCGCTGGATCCCATCATCACGGCGCGTGGCTGCGTCACGAAGAGCGTCAATGCCGCGCCGGTGGCGGCGCTAAGGAGTATTACAGAAGTCTTGCGCATCATCCGCGAACCTTTTCGCCTTCATTTGCGGCCCACCATGGACCTGGATCGATTGGAGTGCCGTCCTTACGGAACTCGACATAGAGCACGGGCTGGCTCGCGTTGGCCGCGATAATCGACGCCACCTGGGATTTGGTGCCCATGGTCGCGATCGGCTCTCCCGTAAGTACAAACTGGCCGATGTTAACCGAAATGCGCTCCATCCCGGCGATCAACACATGATACCCGCCTCCGGCATTGAGGATCAAGAGTTGTCCGTAGCTGCGAAACGGTCCGGCGTAAACAACCCAGCCGTCACACGGGGTTGTGACCTGCGCCCCGGCCCGGGTCGACAAAGAAATGCCTTTTTCTACCCCGCCGGAGCCATTGGAACTGCCAAATTCGCGAATCTTGACGCCATTAACCGGTAGCGCGAATAAACCCTTGGCGGACGCAAAAGCAATCGCCGGGCTCAGCCGGGCGGAGTCCTTCAGCCCCCCCACATTCGGCTTGCCATTGAGGTTGCCGGGGGCGCCCCGCAGGCTGGCGGTCGCGGCGGCCTGCGCCGCGCTCTTCAAATCCTGCTCCATCTTGGCGATCAGGCCTTGCAGGCTGTCGACCTGCTGGGACAGCGCGATGGCGCGCGCGCCTTCCGCCTCCATGTCTTTTTCGATCGCACTCTGTTTCCGCTGCCGTTCATCGATGAGCGCGGCGAGCCGGGTTTGGTCATCCCTGAGACTGTCGCGATCAACCGCAAGCTTGTCGCGCTCCGAAGCGATCGTCTTGCGAACCGAGATCAGTTCGCCGAGATCGCCGGCCAGTTTTTCCGCACGCCCGCGCAATTCGGGCACAACGGCTCCGAGCAGCATGGCGGTGCGAAGCGACTGCAGGGCATCTTCCGGCCTTACCAGCAAGGCCGGCGGCATACGCCGTCCGGCGCGCTGCAGCGTCGCCAGCACCTCGACAATTTCGGCGCGGCGCGAATCAAGCGAACTGCGAATCTGCTGCTCGCGCGTATCGAGCGGGCGCATCCGCACTTCGGCATCGCCGATCCTGGTCTCGACGCCGCGCACTTGCCCGGCGATGTCGATCAGCCGCTGATTGAGCTTGCTGCGGTCCTGACCGATCGCCGCTATATCGGCCCTGAGCTTCTGCTGCAGTTCCGCCGCGCTTTTTTGCTGCGCGCGGGTGTCTTCGAGTTCCTGCTCGCGCTGCTTGATCGCGTCGGGCGAAGTGGCTGTCGTCTCCGGCGGCGAGCCTGCGACCTGGGCTGGCGCCGGCAAGACCTGGGCTGCCGCCGGCAAAAGGCTCATGCTGGCAAAGCCCGCGGACAACAGCGCGATCGAAAGCGGAATACGGACTGAGGATCGCTGACCGTGACGAGCGGTGTCAGAGTATGAATGAATGTCTGGCGTTGCCTGCATTGAATCCAGATCAATGTTTCCAAAGCTTCCGCTGGCGCGGCTCAAACGCGGTGATAGGGATGGCCCGCCAATATGGTCGCGGCCCGGTAAACCTGTTCCAGAAGCATGACGCGCACCATTTGGTGCGGCCAGGTAGCGGAGCCGAATGCGATGCTCAGTTTTGCCTTGCGCCGCAAATCAGGCGAAAGTCCGTCCGCGCCGCCGATCACAAAAATAGTGTTGGCGACCGACTCATCCCGCCAGCGGCCAAGATGCCTGGCAAAAGCCGCACTGTCGACATTGTCGCCGCGTTCGTCGAGCGCCACCAGCACGGATTTCGCCGGAATTGCCTCTGAAATAGCCGCGGCTTCCTCGGCAATCCGGGTTGCAGCGTCGCGCGCGCGGCTTTCGGGAATTTCATGAATCTCAAGGCCGCGAAAACCGAGTTTGCGGCCGATATCCTCGAATCTTGCGCGGTAGCGCTCGGTCAGTTCCCGCTCCGGACCCTGCTTCAACCGGCCGATTGAGATCACGACGAGCCGCATCAGCGCACGCTACCATGCACTTAAGCCAATTCACATCGGCTCTCTGCTCTCAGATCGCCGTCGGCACCGTCGGGCTCTGCGTCCACAATCTCTCCAGATTGTAGAATTCGCGTACCTCGGGTCTGAATACGTGCACGATCACGTCCCCGGAATCGATCAGCACCCAGTCGCAGTTGGGCAAGCCCTCGATGTGGATACTCTTGATTCCGGTTTCCTTGAGACCTTTGGCGACGTTTTCCGCGATCGCGCCGACGTGCCGGTTGGCCCGGCCCGAGGTGACGATCATATAGTCGGAAAATGCGGATTTGCCGCGAAGGTCGATGGTGACCGTTTCTTCCGCCTTCATATCGTCGAGGCGGGAGAGGATCATACTCAGGGTCTTGTCGGCGTCGGGTTGCGCCTTCAAGGCCGCTTGTGTCGATGTTTTACGCGCCGTTTTTGCAGCTTTGCCAGGAGCCTTGGGTAAAACAGACGCCTTGGGTAAAACAGACTTGGACAATACAGATGTGGCCAGGGACCATTCCTTTCACTGTATCGCGAACGCCGAATCCGTGACGCCGCAGACCATACTACGCATGTGGGGTTAACGGTTTCAATATTCCAGTGAACCCCACCTCTCACTTAAACCCATCGTGTCACTTCTGTGTCCTCCAGCTGCCGTCCGGGTTCCGAAGTCCGGTCGATGACAGGTTCAATTTCATGCCGGTCAGAAAGACCCAGGCCGGGGCGCGCTGGTCCGCCAGTCTGCCTGCCTGGTTCTCGGGCAGGCGATAGCGCGCGAGCGCCTGAGCGGCGGGTGCGGCAAGCGCGCGAAAACTCTGCGGCGGACGGTCGATCACAGCGATCGGCACCTCGGATGCGATGCGTCGCCAGTTCTGCCAGCGATGAAACTGCGCGAGATTGTCAGCGCCCATGATCCAGACGAAGCGCAGGCCGGAAGCGCGGCGGCGCAAATAGCTGATGGTGTCGACGGTATATCGGGTTCCGATGACGGATTCGAGACAGCTGACGTCGATCCGCGGATCGTTGGCCATCCTGCGCGCGGCCGCGGTGCGCTCGTTGAGATCGCGCAACCCATCCTGATCCTTCAGCGGATTGCCCGGCGTCACCAGCCACCACACGCGGTCGAGCTTCAACCGCTTGATCGCGAACAGGCTGATGGCGCGATGCGCGACATGGGGCGGATTGAACGAGCCGCCCAGCAGGCCGATCCGCATACCGTTGGTATAGAGCGGGATGGCCTGGGAGACGGACGGCAACGCGACTGAAGCTCTCTTCAACGAAGCCACCGCGTGCGCAATGTTGTGTTCACGGCCGCGTCTGCCCGGTGCCGTGGACGCGGTATTTGAAACTGGTCAGCTGCTCGGCACCGACCGGGCCGCGGGCGTGAAACTTACCCGTGGCGATTCCGATTTCCGCGCCGAAGCCGAATTCGCCGCCGTCGGCGAACTGGGTCGACGCGTTATGCAGCACGATCGCCGAATCGACCTCGTTGAGAAATTTGCGGGCGGCGCCTGCATCTTCCGTCACGATCGCATCGGTGTGATGCGAACCGTGGTTGTGAATATGCGCGATCGCCTCGTCGACGCCTTCCACCACCTTGGCGGTGATGATCGCGTCCTCATATTCAGTATCCCAGTCCCCGTCGGAAGCCGGCTTCACCCTGGGATCGGCGCGCTGCACGGTGTCGTCGCCGCGCACTTCGCAACCGGCGTCGATCAGCATCTCCACCAGCGGCTTGAGGTTGGTCGACGCGCCCTTGCGATCGACCAGCAAGGTTTCGGCGGCGCCGCAGACGCCGGGACGCCGCATCTTGGCGTTCAGCACGATCGACTTCGCCATTTCGAGATTGGCGGCATGATCGACGTAGACGTGGTTGACGCCTTCGAGATGCGCGAACACAGGGACCCGCGCTTCGGCTTCGACGCGTGCGACCAGACTTTTGCCGCCGCGCGGCACGATCACGTCGACGCCGCCGTTCAATCCGGTCAGCAGCAGGCCTACCGCTGATCGATCACGGGTCGGCACCAGCGTGATCGCAGCCTCAGGCAGATCGGCTTCGCGCAATCCCTGCACCAGACAGTCGTGGATCGCCCGGCAGGAGCGAAAACTGTCCGAGCCGCCGCGCAAGATCACCGCGTTGCCGGATTTCAGGCACAGCACGCCGGCGTCGGCCGCGACATTGGGACGGCTTTCGAAAATCACGGCGACGACACCGAGCGGCACTCGCACGCGCTCGATGACCATGCCGTTCGGACGTTGCCAGCTCTCGGTCACGATGCCGATGGGATCGGCGATATCGCGCACGGTCGCGACGCCGTCGGCCATCGCATCGATGCGCGCTTGCGTCAGCGTCAGCCGATCGATGAAGGCCGCCGTTGCCCCGGTGGCGCGAACTTCCGCGACATCCTCGGCATTGGCTGCGAGGATCGCGGATGCATTGGCGCGGATGGCGCGCTCGATTGCATCGAGTGCGTAATTTTTCTGTTCGGGAGAGGCAAGCGCCAGCACCCGCGCGGCGGCGCGCGCGCGGGTGGCAAGGTCGGTCATCAGGGCCGGCAAATCGGCGTTTCCGTCGATCGCCTTCAGCGGCGCGCTCATGTCGGTTCCAGTATCAGTTAAGACGATGCCCTAGCACGGAAATCAGCGTTTTGCGAGGCGCCGAGGGGGCATGGCCGGGGGGCGTTGCCAATCTCGCGGGTACTTGCGGCCGGCTCGTGGCAGTCGGCCATTGGCCTAGCTCGCGGAAAAGCCGCCGCTCGGGCCAACCACGAGATCGTCGCGGTGGATCATTTCCGCGCGTCCGCTGATGCCGAGGATCGCCATCACATCCGGCGACGAGCGGCCCTTGATCTTCTCGGCGTCCTCGGCATCATAAGCGACGAGACCGCGGCCGATCTCATGGGTGTCGGGGCCGCGCACGATAACGGCATCGCCACGGGCGAACTGCCCGTCGACCCGGATGACTCCCGCCGGCAACAGGCTCTTGCCCGCGCGCAAGGCGCTCACCGCGCCGGCATCGATGGTCAGCGTGCCCTTCGGCTCCAGGGATCCCGCGATCCATCGCTTGCGCGCGGTCACCGGATTGGCCGGCGTCAGAAACCAGGTGCAGCGCCCGCCGTCCGATATCGCCTGCAGCGGGTGCTCGATCGTGCCGGACGCGATCAGCATATGTGTGCCTGCGGTGGTTGCGATCTTGGCCGCCTCGATCTTGGTGCGCATACCG
>DATHHQ010000665.1:0-2200 GCA_035490095.1 Bradyrhizobium sp. | reverse complement strand
GGCCGCTTGCTGGCTTTCAGCTCGGCGATGATCTCGGGCGACAGCCCCGCCTTCGCCGCCAGCGGCGCGTGCGCATACCACTCGACCTGCGAGCGCCATTGCCGTCCGATGATCAGGATCGCGAATTCGTTGAGCCTGGTCGGCACCGAGGTTTCCCAACGCAGATAGTAGAACAGATCGAACAGCCGCTGGCCCAGCACCGGACTGCGTATCATCGGATTGTACGGCCCGCCGAGGCCAACGCTCGAGACCTTCATGATCTGCTCGCCGAGCGGTTTCTGCTTCTCGTCGAGCTGGTCCATGGTCAGTTGCGCAAAGCGCGGTTCCTTGCTGGTCGCGGGCGCTGCGAACATCGTGGCCGCCAACCAGCCGCCGGCCGCGGCCACCATCAGCGACGACATCCAGATGGCAGATTTCATGATTTCCTCCGTGTTCTCGTTTTTGTGAAAGCACGAAGCCTAGCCCAGCGGAACAGCGCTAACCAGATCCACCAAAGCGCACCTGTCCAGCGCTACCGCGCTGGACGAACCTGAAAATGGAGACCGCAAAAATGTCTGGATCCAATATCGCCCGGGCTGGGTTGGTCCTGCTGGCATCGCTGTGCATTCCCGGCGGCACTACGCAGGCCGCCGTTGTCTCGCCCTTCACCGCCATGGCAGGTTCATGGTCGGGCGGCGGCGTGGTGGACCTGTCGGATGGCACGCAGGAACGGCTGCGCTGCAGGGCCTCCTACAACGTGGGTGGAGCCGGTGACGAACTTCACCTGAGTTTGAGATGCGCCAGCGCCAGCTATAATTTCGACCTGGCCAGTAACGTTCAATATCGTGGCGGTGAGATTTACGGCGACTGGAGCGAAGCAAGCCGCAATGTTTCCGGAACCATTTCGGGACGCGCCGCCAGCGGTCGCATCGAAGCTGCTGCGAGCGGTCAAAGCTTCTCGGCCGGTCTGTCACTGACCACGCGCGGAAACAGACAGACGGTGTCTATCCGTCCGCAGGGAACCAACATCACGGGGGTCTCACTGGCCATGGACCGGCGTTAGCCGCTGGCTAGATAGCGCCGATATCGGCAAGGCATTGCTGCGCCAGCTTCATGCGATCGGCGATGTGGCGCGGCTCGCGGCAATCCATATTGAGCGCGAACACGGTCTGCGCGCTGCCCTTCTCGGCCCAGCCCACCAGCCAGCCGAGCGACGGCTTGCCGACCTCGGCCCCCAGCAGGCCGGACTTGGCGCGGATGACGGCATCGCCTGACTTGGTGACGGGCAGGATATCGCGAACCAGTTCCTGGCTGCGTTTTGACACCGGCAGTGCGCCGCGCCGCAGGCGATCGACGAAATCGACCTGCTGCACCGGGTCGATGCGCAGGTTGCCGGTCAACCAGAACTGGTCGATGCCGCCGCCGATATCGCGGTTGCCATATTCAAGCAAGTCGACGTATTTCTGCATCCGCTCGGCGCCAATGCGCCGCGCGATCTCCTGATAGACCGGCACGGCGGAAGCGGCGATTGCCGAGCGCAGGGTGTGGTCGCGGTTCCAGCCCTCGATGCTTCTGACCACGCCGTCCCATTTGAAGACATCCTTGTCGGGGTCGACGACCGCGCCGGTCTCCAGCGCGATCAGCGAATTCGGAATCTTGAAGGTCGAAGCCGGCAGCATCGCCTGCCCGGAACGTTCCTTGTCGCTGGCGATGAGCAGATAATCGTCGATCTTGTAGCCGACGAAGGTGCCGGTCGTGCCCTCGTCGGTGAAGCGCTTGGCGAGATCCTCGCGAATCTCGCTGCGCTGGGGCGCAACATTGGCGAAGCTGCGCGACGGCAAAATGCTCGCAGCAGCAAGCAGACCAAGGACGTGGCGGCGATGGATCAAGGCAGCATCCGTTGTGATTGGAGACGGCCGCAAATGCCGATGACATCGTGGTAAAACAATGACAAGCGGGGATACTAGCGAATGCGTCCCGACAGCCGCAGCACGAAAATCAGCACTTCCGCCACCGCCTTGTAAAGTTCCTGCGGAATTTCGTCGCCGATTTCGACGTTCGAGAGCGCGCCGGCCAGCACTTCGTTCTCTTCGATCGGGATGTCATGGGCCTTGGCGACCGCGATGATCTTCGCGCCAATGGGACCCTTGCCCTTGGCGATGACCCGGGGCGCACCGGTCTTGTCGTAGTGCAGCGCGACCGCAAGCTGGTTCTTTACTTC
>DATHHQ010000664.1:0-3270 GCA_035490095.1 Bradyrhizobium sp. | reverse complement strand
ATCTCGGGCAGCCGCAGCACGCGGCATGAACCGGAATCTCCCGATGACGCAGCCGATTGCCAAACGCTTTCCGACCCCCTCGATCGACAAGCTGCCGGACGATATCCGCACCCGCCTGCTCGCGGTGCAGGAGAAATCCGGCTTCGTTCCGAACGTATTCCTGACGCTGGCTTATCGTCCCGATGAATTTCGGGCGTTCTTCGCCTATCACGACGCGCTGATGGAGCGGGATGGCGGCCTGACCAAAGCCGAACGCGAGATGATCGTGGTGGCGACCTCCAGCGCCAACCAATGCCACTATTGCGTCATTGCGCACGGCGCGATCTTGCGCATCCGGGCGAAGAACCCGCAGATCGCGGACCAGATCGCCGTCAACTACCGCAAGGCGGATATCACACCACGCCAACGCGCCATGCTCGACTTCGCGATGAAGGTGAGCATCGAGGCGCACGGGATTTGCGAAGAGGATTTTGCAGCTATCGCCGGCCACGGCTTCAGCGACGACGACATTTGGGACGTTGCCGCCATTTCGGCGTTCTTCGCGCTGTCGAACCGGATGGCCAACGTCACCGCGATGCGCCCGAACGACGAATTCTACATGATGGGACGCTTGCCGAAATAGCCGCGCGGCTTCGGATACGAGACGCAATTCGGCGATTGAGGCATACCGGAGCTTGGCCTATCGTGGCGATCCTCTCATCTGGAGGTCACGCATTGCTGGATTGGCCGGCGATTGTGCTGCGTCTTGGCGTCGCCACGCTGGCGGGCGGCCTGATCGGTCTTAATCGCGATCTGCACGGCAAGCCGATCGGCCTGAAGACGCTTGCTCTGGTGGGCCTTGCTACGGCCATGGTCGTGGTGCTCGCCGACCCATCCGGCGACACCACGAAAATCTCTCCCGAAGCCAGCCGGATCATGCAAGGAATCCTCACCGGCATCGGCTTTCTCGGCGCGGGGGTCATCGTCCGCGCCGAACATCATTTTCGGGTTCGCGGGCTGACCAGCGCCGCCTGTACCTGGCTCACGGCCTGTGTCGGTATCGCCTGCGGGGTCGGGCAATGGCGGATTGTCGTGGTCGGGCTTGCAATCACGTTCGGGCTTCTGACCGTCGGCCACCGTCTCGAGCGCTGGCTCCATCGCGTGCTCGGCGGCAGGGACGATCCGGCGCCAAAATCCCCCGCCTCGATCGCGCCGGTGGATACGCCGCCAGGCTAGAGCATGATCCGGAAAAGTGGGTTCCGGTTTTCCCTCGGGACAAACGCGAAGCGTTTGCCCGGAGATCATGCTCAAACAAAAAGTTAGAGCGGAATGACTATTCGAAGAAAAGTCATTCCGCTTTAATCGTCCGATGCAGGTCCGCACCAGCCCGGCAAATAGACCGCGTCCTTGCCTTTCGCCAAAGCCAGCGCCTTCTCGGTCGCCTTTTCGAAATTGGCTTCCACATTCTTGCGCGAAATTCTGCGGCGCAGGAAATCCGCCCACAGGAATTCGCTGAACGGTGTCGTATCCTTTGCAAAACCCCCGACCCGGCGCAATTCGCCGGCCAGACTGCGGAATGGATCGTCTTTGAGGTCCGCCACCGTTTTCGGAATGTCCCTGAAGTGCCGGCGTTCGCCCTTGGCGTCGTACGGATAGACCCACCTGTGATTGTCGAGCACGCCCCAGAACGCATCGGGATCGACCATGGTAAGGTCGGCGATGATGGTGACCAGAATGTCCTTGACGCCTTCTTCGTGCAGCGAGCGCGCCAGATGATGATGGTCGACCACGTAGTGGCGCTGGTCCGGTCCCAGCACCACCGGGATCATATGTTTGCCCAGAAGCTCCGCCTGTTTTTTCTTCGACTTGTGTTCCCGCCAGCGCTTGCGTTTTTCCTTGACCTCTCGCAAGCCGACGGTCATCTGGGTCGGATGCAGCGAGAGGATCGGAATCGGATGAAGGATCGGTTCGCGCGTGTTCGCCATGACTGGAAACCCCTGATCTGATCGGCCAAAACCCCTCTGAAACAGCTGCGATTATGCCATGATGGCGCAGGCGATTAAATGCCTTGCCAGCGTCTCACGAGATCCGAAAAAGATGGTCACGAGCCAGAACGAGCGGGCACCGAAGCCACGGGTCGTGCGGCTTGGCGGACGCGAAATCATCACCGAAGGCCTGGGTATTTATTGCCTTCAATGCGGTGTTCGCAGTGTTCTACTGGATCGGAAACCAGCCGATCTCAAACGTCCCCGGCGGCGCCTATATCGACTATCTCTATTTCAGCATCGAGACGCTTTCCACCGCCAGTTACGGCGACATGCATCCGCAGACCCTTTACGGACATTTGATCGCAACGGTGGAGCTGTTCACGGGCGTCTTTTCGATGTCGCTGATGACCGGGCTGATCTTTGCCCGCTTAAGGGGTAGCTTGTCGCATTCGTGCCATGTCAACATCATCTGGGAGACGTCGCGCGAGCGTGCTAAATAAGATCAGGATGTCCCGGAGCTGGCACCAGTGAAGACCCAGCGGCCCACTACCTCGGAAGAAGACCACCGCGTGCTCAAATTCCGGCCGCGCACCTTGGCTCACCCGCCGGGTCGGCGGGGCGAGTTGGGCAAGCAGGCCCAACCAGAGGACGCCCGGCACGAACCAAACGATCTGTCGCGCTATGAGCGAGACCGGGGTGAACCGGACGATTTTCGCCAGCGCATGCTGGCGAACGTCGCAGCCTTCGCTTTTACCGTCGCGCTGACGGCGATCGGAATATGGCTTGCCATGAGCATTGCGGATCTGCGCAAGACCCAGGATTGCGTGCTGATGGGGCGGCGCGACTGCGCACAGATTTCCACGCCGCATCTCTAGCATTTCAGGCCGGGCTTGCCCTTTAGCCCTGAATCCGGAACCGACTGGCATAGCCCGCCTCCATTGAACTCGGAGCGGCGCTCCGATATACGGGCACACGACTCCGGGTGGCGGACAGGGCGTCCCGGAGAGTTGCGGCCGCCTCCTCTGCCGTCCCGGAATTTACCTTCAATATATCAAAGGCTTAGTGATGTCCTCCACATTCGATCAGGTCGCCACGATTATCGCTGAAACCTGCGACATCCCGCGCGACACGATCACGCCCGAGAGCCACGCAATCGACGATCTGGGCATCGACAGCCTCGATTTTCTCGACATCGCGTTCGCGATCGACAAGGCGTTCGGGATCAAGCTGCCGCTGGAAAAATGGACGCAGGAAGTCAACGACGGCAAGGCGACCACCGAGCAGTACTTTGTCCTGAAAAACC
>DATHHQ010000663.1:0-4510 GCA_035490095.1 Bradyrhizobium sp. | reverse complement strand
GTGGAAATCGAACCAGCCGATTTGACCGACACGGGGCGAGATCAACAGGTCGGGCGGGTCGCCGGCAAGGCGCGCACGGGTGATGCGGTCCTGCATGATGTTGAAGGCATCGACCATGACGGTGGAGATGCCCGGCCGTCCACTGCCGCCGAAAAACTCGCGCTTCACCGTCCGCTCGGCAGAAAACAACCGACTGAGGCCGCGCTTCGGCGGAGGCGGCTCGATCTCGGCCTCCGGCGCGAGGGAGACCGATGCGTCGGCCGACGGGCCGTGCGAGTAGATCGTCGTGCTGTGGGTAAAGACGTCGCTTGAAAGGTTGGCGGCGATGACGATTTCCGCGCCAAAGGCACGCGCCGCCGATACCGGCACTGGGTTCACCAGTGCGCCATCGACCAGCCAGCGGTCGCCCACCAGCACCGGCGAGAATATCCCGGGCAGCGCATAGGAGGCGCGCATGGCATCGACGACGCGGCCATGGGTCAGCCAGATTTCATGGCCGGTGCGGACCTCGGTCGCCACGGTTGCAAATTTCACCGGCAGCTCCTCGATCAGGGTCTGGCCGATCGCCGCCTCGAGCTGAGCAGCCAGCTTGTCGCCGCCGATCAGGCCCGAGCCGTTGAGGCGGATATCGAGATAGCCGAGGATATTTCGCGGCTGCAGGCTGCGCGCCCACTCTTCGAGCGTATCGAGATGCCCCGAGGCATAGGCGCCGCCAACTACCGCGCCGATCGAGGTGCCGACCACGACATTGGGGACGATGCCGTGCGCAATCAGGGTCCGGACGATGCCGATATGGGCAAATCCACGGGCAGCGCCGCCACCCAAAGCGAGCCCAATCACCGGCCGCCGGATGCTGCCGAGACCCACCTTGTCACGGTTATCCGGGCCGTTTTGGCCGCGCCCGATCAAAATATCCAGCACCAAAAGTCTCCTGGGAGCACAAGACTATGCACTAAAGCCCGGTTCCGCCAGAATGTACCACAAGCATGGTTTATGCCGCAGTGCGATGGGCCTAACCATGGATTGTGACTGGACCGCGACGTCAGGATAACATCGGGGTGTTCTGCCGGTCCCGCGGCCGCCATCTGCCGCGCGCAGGCTTGAATTTGCCGCGTTTTCGGTGAAAAGCATGCGTCATGACATCAGGGCGTATCGGATTCGATCGATCCGTGGCGGGCGGACGCCTGATGCCCGCGCTTGCGCTCGCGGCCATGCTGATCTCGGCGATGGCAGGCCCGGCTGGCGCCCAGATGTTCACCGATCAGCCGCCGCCGGTGCCGCCTGCGGCGGTTCCGGACCCGGGCGGCGCGATCAGCCTGGCCCCGCCGTCCGGCCCGGGATCTGGTCCCAATCTGCCCGCGCCGACGCTGACACAACCCTCGATCGTCCCACCGTCGATCGCCGCGGTGCCGCCGCTTGCAGCATCTCCAGTCGCACCGGCGCCCAACCAGGCCGTGCTGTCGCTGACCGCGCGTTACGGCAAGGACTTGCCGGTCATCAACAACGGGTTGGTGTGGCGGATTTTCACCGACCGGCCCGACGAGAACGGCACCTTCAAACTGATCCGCGAGGAACGCGGCGCGACGCCCAACATCGTGCTGCCGCCGGGCGGCTATGTCGTCCACGTCTCCTTCGGACTGGTCAGCGCGGTGCGGCCGGTGACCCTGAAGTCCGAAACCGACCGCGAATCCTTCCTGCTGCCGGCGGGCGGCCTGCGTATCGAAGGCCGCGTCGGCGCCACCAAGATTCCGCAGAACCAGATTTCGTTCGCGATCTACAAGGGCAGCCAGTTTGAAGTCGGCGAGCGCGCCGCGCTGGTGCCGAACGTCGCCGCCGGCGACGTCGCGCTGCTGCCGGAGGGGACCTACTACATCATTTCCAACTACGGCGACGCCAACTCCGTGGTGCGCTCGGATATTCGCGTTCAGGCCAGCAAGCTGACCGACGTGATCATCAGCCATCGCGCCGCCGTCATTACGCTGAAACTCGTCAGCGACAAGGGCGGCGAGGCATTGGCGAACACCGCGTGGTCGGTGATTACGCCGGGCGGTGACGTCATCAAGGAATCGATCGGGGCATTCCCCCGCGTCGTGCTGTCCGAAGGCGAATATCGCGCCATCGCCAAGAACGAGGGCAAGGTGTTCGAGCGCTCCTTCAACGTCGTCAACGGCGTCGATGGCGAAGTCGAGGTCATCGCGCGCTAGATATTTTTGCACAAATGATAATCGTCATTCCCCGATGTGCAATTGCACATCTGAGGGCGCGCCAACGGGTCCGCGCAAAGCGCGGCCCGATGACAGGCTCCGCGCGAGCCCGGAATCCATAACCACCGCGGGGAGTATGGATTCCGGGCCTGCGCCAAGCGGCGCATCCACGATGTGCAATTGCACATCGGGGAATGACAAGTTGGATCTCAAAACCGCGTCACGATATCCGAAAGCGCCGGGCGCGGGCGGTCTTCGCTCGGCTTCGATGGCGTGCCGATGTGAATGAAGCCCGCGAGTTTTTCGTCCGCCTTCAATCCCAATCCGTCGAGCACGTCGCGATCGAACGCGAACCAGCCCGTCAGCCAGCACGCGCCATAGCCGAGCGCGGTCGCCGCGGTGACGATGTTCATCGCACTCGCGCCGGCGGATAATTCCTGCTCCCAGGGCGGCACCTTCGGATGCGGTTTTGTGAAACTGACGACGCCGATCACCAGCGGCGCATCGGTGAGGCGGCGCTTCTCGATATCGATCTCGGCAGGTGGGGCTTGCGGATTTTTCCGCGCGAACACCTGCGCGATCACTTCGCCGGCGCGGACGCGCGCGTCACCCTCGAACACAATAAAACGCCACGGCGTCAGCTTGCCGTGATCGGGCACCCTGGCACCGATGGTCAGAATGGTTTCAAGCTCGGCGGGTGAGGGGCCGGGACCACCCATCTCGCGCGGCTTGATGGAACGGCGGATTTTCAGGAGTTCGATAGCGTCGGGCATTGAGATTCCGGTGTTTTACATGCTTGCAGCAGATATCTGCATCCGGGGCGCGATAGCAAGCCGAAGCTGTTTATCAGGCCTCTAGATTGCCTGCAGATTCCCTGCCAGCCGGGCCGCCCGGATTAAACCCGGCTGCCGCTAGGTCTGATGCTTGAGCGGCATCTTTGCCGCGCGCTCCAGTAGGTCCTTGCCGAGATCTTCCAGGATCTGCCGCGTCGCCAGAAACAGGCTGTGGCCCTGATCGGTCTCGATCGCCAGCGCCACCACGGTCGGCTGATTTGGATCCGGGATCAACTGGTAGGCCCGGATCGGATAGGCCGGCAGTTCCTGTTCGTCAGCCATCAGGTCTCGAGCCTCGCGCGCTTGACGTCCGGCGGCGTCGCTTCCTCGACCAGCGCGGCCAGCGCTTCATCGGTCGGCAGCACGGTCTGGCCTTCGCTTCCCAGGCGCCGGATCGAGACCGAGTGCGTCTCGGCTTCCTTCTTGCCGACCACCAGCAGCGCCGGAATCTTCGCCAGCGAATGTTCGCGGACCTTGTAGTTGATCTTTTCGTTGCGCAGGTCGATCTCGACGCGCAGGCCGGCGCGCCGCGCCGCCGCCGCGACCACCTTGGCGTATTCATCGCCTTCCGAGGTGATGGTGGTGACGACGGCCTGGATCGGTGCCAGCCAGAGCGGAAAACTGCCGGCGTAGTGTTCGATCAGGATGCCGATGAAGCGCTCCATCGAACCGCAGATCGCCCGGTGCACCATCACCGGCGTCTTCTTCGAGCCATCGGCATCGATGTAGAACGCGCCGAACCGCTCCGGCAGGTTGAAATCCACCTGCGTGGTGCCGCACTGCCAGTCGCGGCCGATGCCATCGCGCAGCACGTATTCGAACTTCGGGCCGTAGAACGCGCCTTCGCCCGGATTGATCGAGGTCTTGATGCGGTGGTTGTGGCCTTGCGCCTCGATCTGCGAGAGCACGGTTGCCATCACGCGCTCGGCATGATCCCACATCTCGTCGGTGCCGACGCGCTTGTCTGGCCGGGTTGACAGCTTGACCGTGAGGTCGCCCTCGAAACCGAAATCCGCATAGGTCGACAGGATCAGATCGTTGATCTTGAGGCACTCGTCGGCGAGCTGCTGCTCGGTGCAGAACACATGCGCGTCGTCCTGGGTGAAGCCACGCACCCGCATCAGCCCATGCATCGCGCCCGAGGGCTCGTAGCGATGCACCACGCCAAATTCGGCCAGACGCAACGGCAGGTCGCGATAGCTCTTCAGACCGTGCTTGAAGATCTGCACATGCCCCGGACAGTTCATCGGCTTGAGCGCAAACCAGCGCTTGTCCTCGGCCTCGTCGCCGGCGGATTGCGCGGCGAACATGTTCTCGCGGTACCAGTCCCAATGGCCGGAGGTTTCCCACAACGACTTGTCGAGAATCTGCGGCGCGTTGACTTCGCTGTAATCGCCGGACAGCCGGCGGCGCATGTAGGAGATCAAGGCCTGGAAGATGCTCCAGCCCTTGGCGTGCCAGAACACCACGCCG
>DATHHQ010000662.1:0-4966 GCA_035490095.1 Bradyrhizobium sp. | reverse complement strand
ATCCTTCGAGACGGCCACTTCGTGGCCTCCTCAGGATGAGGTCTAACTTGTTGAAACACAACAACCTCATGCTGAGGAGCGAGCGACGCGAGCGTCTCGAAGCATGGGCAGCAAGCGAACAACCGATCTCTCATAGTCAGTGCCAGCGCACTGTTTCAACTTTCAACCTGCCCAGGGCCCCGCAGGTGCCACCGGCGTCGGACCGTCGCGGTGGCTGAAAAATCAATTGCAGCCGCCCGGAGGGGCGTTAGAAATGGCTCTCGCATGGTAGCCTCCAACTGAAACAGGGATCTGCGCCAATGTACGACCCATCAGACGTTAAGACATCACCCGAATTTC
Source organism: Bradyrhizobium sp. (assembly GCA_035490095.1). GTDB lineage: Bacteria > Pseudomonadota > Alphaproteobacteria > Rhizobiales > Xanthobacteraceae > Bradyrhizobium. Next base: position 4,627 of record DATHHQ010000662.1, on the reverse strand, counting down.
CTGTGCCTGCGCAGATGAAAGCCTGGGTCTTGGGTGGCCCGGACGAGCTTTTCCTGCGCGATAAGCCCACGCCGGTTCCAGCCGGCGCGGAAGTCCTGGTCCGCATCGACGCGGTCGCGATCTGCGCAACCGATCTCGAAGTCATTCACGGCGGGTCGCCGGCGAGCATTCAGGGCGGCCTGCCCTTCAACAAGAATTTTACGCCCGGCCATGAATATATGGGCACCGTTGCAGCACTCGGACCCAACGTCGATGAATTTGAAATCGGCGAACGCGTCAGCGTGGAGATCCATGCGGGGTGCGGCCAGTGCAAGCGATGCCGCCAGGGCATGTACACCTCCTGCCTTAACTATGGGAAACCCGACAAGGGGCACCGCGCCAACGGTTTCACGACCGATGGCGGTTTCGCCGAATATGCGATCAATCATATCAACACGCTGGCGCGGGTGCCGGACACCATGAGCGACGCGGAAGCCACGCTCGTCGTCACCGCCGGGACTTCAATGTACGGTTTGACCGAGCTCGGCGGGCTGGTCGCGGGCGAGAGCGTGGTGGTCATTGGCCCCGGACCAATCGGGCTGCTGGCGGTCGCGGTCGCAAAGGCGCTCGGGGCGAGCCCGGTTATCCTGACCGGAACGCGCAACAAGCGCCTCGCCATCGGCAAGGGGCTCGGCGCCGATCGCGTCATCAACATCGCCGAGGAGAATGCCGTCGAGGTGGTAAAACAGCTCACCGGCGGAATCGGCGCCGACTATGTAATCGAATGCGCCGGCACGGAAGCTACCCTCAATCAAGCCATCCACATGACCAACCGCGGCGGGAAAATCTGCCTGGCGGCGTTCCCGCACCAGCCGGTGACGACCGATCTGGCCCATCTGGTGAAGAACAACATCTACGTCTACGGCATTCGCGGCGAAGGCCGCAGCGCCACGCGCCGCGCGATGGCTTTAATGGCGGAAAAGCGATTCGATGCGACCAAAATTCACACCCATACCTTTCCGCTCGCCGACCTGCCCACCGCGCTCCGATACGCGCGAGATCGGGTCGAGGATGCCATCAAGGTGGTCGTGACCAACAGGCAGGCTGGCATACTCGCGAGCGCAGCGGCAGAGTAGAACTTCAAAGCCGCGAAGCTCGCAATCCCCTACTTTGCGTCCAATGTGCTGACCGGTTCCCAATCCGGACCCGGCGGATCGCTTGCAAATGCTTTGGCGCGGCTGAGAAACAGCGCGGACGGCTTGTCGACATCAGCGACCCTCTCGAAGTATTTTGCCGCGGCGTCGAATTCATGGGCTCGCCAATGCGCGAGACCCTGGGCATAGGTCGCGGCAGCCGCCGCTTGCTGCGGCGTCTCCTGCCCCGCCTCCGCAAGCAGTTCGTAAATCTTTACCGGGGTGGCGCGTCCCTTGACCCGGATGGCGTCAAGTTCGCGCCATGCGAACGTCGACCCCGTGAGCGCGACCGTCATTTCCGAAGCGGCGATCGTGGTGCCGTAATACTTGTTGGCGCCCTCGAGCCGCGACGCGACGTTCACCGCGTCGCTCATCACGGAATAGTTAAAGCGCCGCTTCGAGCCGATATTGCCGACCAGTGCCGCCCCCGAATTGAGCCCCATCCGGTGCGCGACCTTGTAGCCCTTGAAGGCAGCGGAGTTTCGATTGAGTTCGTCAAGCCCCGTACGGCACCCGAGCGCAGCATGCGCCGCATTGCTGGCATGGTCGCTGTCGTCGGCCGGGGCGCCGAACACCGCCACGATCGAGTCACCGATATACTTGTCGACATAGCCACCTTTGCTTTCGATGATGTCGGTCATGGCGGAAAGATACTCGTTCATAAATGCCACCAGTTCCGCAGGCGTCATTTCCTCGGAAATCGACGAAAACCCCTCCAGATCCGAAAAGAACACGGTGACATCACGGGTTTCGCCACCCAGCACCGGCAGCTTTTTGGACGCCAGCATCTTGTCGATCACTTGCGGCGCGAGATAAAGCGCGAAACTGCTCCGGAGCAATCGCTCTCCCTTATCCGTAACAACGAGGCGGTAGGCGACGATCGCAACCATCGCAGCGAGTGCGGCAAGGAACGGCTCGCTAAGCGGCAACGCCAACGACCGTGTAAACGCCAGTGTTGCGCAGCACGTCCAGATTGTGACCATTCCAGCATAGACAACCGCGGCGGCGCCCGGCGCCAGCATTCGTGCCGCGAGCGAGGCCAGCGCGGCAAACGCGATTGCGATGATGGTCACCGGCAGAGCGCCAAGTTCGACAACTGCGTCATGCGCGATCAGATTATCGACGGCGGTGGCATGAACATAAACGCCGGCGATCGTGCTGCGTTTGAATTGCCCGGCGCCCGGCTGTGCCGGCGGCAGCGCGCAACGCGGCGCCCGCGATCCCTCGAGCCCGGTCGCGAAACGCTTGGACGTGGATTTCCGGTCTTCCGAATTGAGCAGCGTTCCGAAGATGACAACCTTGTCGGCGAACTCGCGACGGAAAAAATCCGTATTGTTACGCTCGACACAGGCCCACAGATCGGCGAACGAAAACGTTGGAACATCATTGCCGCCCCCCTCGAAATTCAGGGTCAGCGTATTCGGCTCCGCACTCGGAATGCGATGGCCGGCAAGCGTCACGCTTCCGTCTTCCGCCAGCGCCGGTTCGGCCTTTAGCGCGCGTGACGCCAGCTCCAGCGCCATCGAGGGCACTTGCTTGCCGTCGGCCGGGAACGTCAACGGTACCTTCCGCACCACTTCGTCGGAGTCGGTATGTACATTTAACGCCCGAATGTTCTTCTGCCGACCGACCGCGATCCGTTGTCCGGGCGAAGGTCCGTCACCGCCCAAAATTTCGCCCAGCACCACCTTCCCAGCGCCGGATCCCTTCGCAAGAGATCGAAGGAAGGCCCGGTCGAAACCGCGCATGCGCGCGCCGAGCAAATCGTCGCCAAAAGGAAGCTCGGATTGTTCGATCGATCTCGGAAATACGATATCGAAGCCGACCACCTTGGCTCCGCCATCGATGACCGCACTCAGAACCCGGCCAATTTCCGTGGTCCAGGTCAGGGTCGGCGATCCCTGGAACGGCGGAGTTTCGGAGGTCTCCTCGTCGAGCGCGATCACGACAACGGGCGCGGAGCCGGGATCACGGCGCGTGCCGAACACCTCCCAGCGCAGCGCGGTGAGAGCGTCGATCGACCAGCCATGGATGAAGTTAAAAGGAGGAAGAACGGAAACAATCCCGCACGTCAAGGCAACTAGAATGATCGCGACGGCATCTCGTTTGATGACCCTGCCCATAGCGGTTCCGGGCTATCGAACTCGCTCGGCTATTTCAGACGCACCAAACGGCCGACGATAGGGGTCGGTCCGGGCTCGGCTCCGGGATCGACCCGGAAAACGGTCTTCTGTGACCCCAGGCTCGCCGCATAGGTACCACCCGGCTTCAGGCTGGTTTTGGTCTTGGCAAAATCGTAGAACTTGCCCCGCACCACAGACGCCGCGGTGAGGTTCACATCGTACCGCTCGCCCGCCACGTCGAGCCTTTCAACCACGAGCTTTCCGCGGCCCGTGGTCTCCACAACTGGCGAAAGGCCGTAGAGCGTAACCTGCGGCAACATTGAAACGTCGTCGCCAATACTGCGGACCACCGTCGCGGCGCTTTCTCTGACTTGCCGATCGACCAGCTGCGAGTGGCTTGAATCGCACTGCACCTTGCCGGCCTTGACCTCGCTGAGATGGACCATACTGTCTTCCGCGCCCACGATCACGGTTCCGACCCCTGTAATCGTTTCGCGCCAGCAAGATTTCATGTAGCTGAGCACGACCTTTCCCGCCGGCCCGAGCTTGATGACCGTTCCGGGAGCGACATAGTCCATGAATTCGGCGCCGGTAACTTTGCCTTGCACGTCCTCAACAACGGCAACCGGTGCTTGCGCTGCGGCCAACCCGGTGAAACCAACGAAGACGACAATCGCGGCAAACAAGCTTTTCATTCCGAAGACCTCAATAAATAAATCTATCTTTCTCGCTCAAGCGGATCTGACAATAGCAGACGGCGGCGTTGCCGATAACCCTTCTATTGGCATGAATGAGCTAGAGTCACCGCCGAGAAAGCCTGAAAACCTGCTCATGGTCATAATTGACGAGTCTGTGCTCCGGATCACACTGAGCAGTAACGCTCCTTGATATCATTGACGGCCAGCAGCTCGTGCGCGGCAGCGTGGTAAACCACCCCGCCCAGATCCAGCACATCAGCGCGACCTGCGATATCGAGCGCACGTGAAACAGGATGGCCTGCGGTGCCGTAGCTTGCGCTGCAAGCGAAGATTGGCGGGCGGATGCACAAAGTATCAATCTGTTGTGGAGGAAACGGCGAGGTGCCACCGTTCATCGTGGTTCCATGTTTCTGCGAAACAGATCATTTCATCGCTTGCAAAAACTTCCGCGCTTCACCCAACAAGGCCTGAACCTGCTTGCGCTCGGCGATCGCTTCCCTGGTGAACAGGCCGTGCTGGCGCGCGTTCTGGTTTGCCCTTGGCGCGCCGGATCCCGGCGCACCGCCGTGCATGCGGCAGCGCTTTTTGCCGCGCACCGCCGGCGAGCGGCACAAGCCGCCGGAACGGATTTTTG
>DATHHQ010000661.1:0-8966 GCA_035490095.1 Bradyrhizobium sp. | reverse complement strand
GACCATCGGGGTGCGGATCATGGGACAGGACGTCAACATCCTCACTCAGATCGGGTTCGTGGTTCTGGTCGGGCTCGCCGCGAAAAATGCGATTCTGATCGTGGAATTTGCCCGCGACATCGAACTTGAGGGCCGCGATCGCCTGGAGGCCGTCATCGAGGCTTGCCGGTTGCGGCTGCGTCCGATCTTGATGACATCATTCGCATTTATTCTGGGCGTGTTGCCTCTGGTGATATCATCCGGTTCGGGATCTGAAATGCGTCAGGCGGTCGGCGTTGCCGTGTTCTTCGGCATGATCGGCGTGACCCTGTTCGGCCTGATCTTCACGCCGATCTTCTACATCGTGGTCCGTGGTCTGGCCGACCGCTCGGCGCGCGCAAAAAAGCCGGCGTCCACCGGCTGATGATAGAACAACGATCGTTCGATCGGTCCCTCGCGGGGCTCCGATACTATTGGATAACTTGAAATATATGGGCAGCCGCAGGGTTATAAAATATCATGGTCGCAATAGTAAATTTTCTGGGAGAGAAAAGTATGAAGTCGGGATTGTTGATAGCCATTGCGGTGGGCGGCCTCTTATTTGCCGGGCCGGCGTCGGCACAGGGCGTCAAGATTGGCATTCTAAATGACCAGTCCGGCGTCTATGCCGACTACGGCGGCAGGTGGTCTTTTGAAGCGGCCAAGATGGCGGTCGAGGATTTTGGCGGCAGCGTGCTGGACCACAAGATCGAGGTCATCTCCGCCGACCATCAGAACAAGCCTGATTTGGCCACCAGTATCGCGCGGCGCTGGTATGAGGTCGAAGGCGTCGACATGATCACCGAACTGACGACGTCGTCGGTCGCGCTCGCCATTCACGATCTGTCAAAGCAGATGAAGAAGATCGACATCGTCGTGGGTGCGGCGACGTCGCGTCTGACCGGTGATGCCTGCCAGCCTTACGGCTTCCACTGGGCCTACGATACCCACGCGCTCGCGGTCGGCACCGGCGGCGCGCTGGTCGAGGCGGGTGGAGATAGCTGGTTCTTCATGACCGCCGACTACGCCTTCGGCTATGCGCTTGAGAAAGACACCGGCGACCTCGTCAAGGAAAAGGGCGGCAAGGTAGTGGGTTCGGTTCGCATTCCCTTGAACTCCTCCGATTTCTCTTCGTTCCTGCTGCAGGCGCAAAGCTCGAAAGCGAAAATCATCGGGCTTGCCAATGCCGGTCTCGACACCACCAACTCGATCAAGCAGGCAGCGGAATTCGGCATCGTCAAGGGCGGCCAGAAGCTGGCGGGATTGTTGCTGACGCTGGCTGAAGTCCATGGCCTCGGTCTTGAGGCCGCGCAGGGCCTGGTGCTGACCGAAGGATATTACTGGGATCGCGACGACAAGAGCCGGGATCTCGCCAATCGCTTCTTCAAGCGCACCGGCCGCATGCCGAACATGATCCAGGCCGGCACCTATTCGGCGACGCTGCAATACCTGAAGGCCGTCAAGGCAGCAGGCACCAAGGACACCGAAGCTGTCGCCAAGAAACTGAAGGAACTTCCGGTGGACGATCTGTTCGCGCAAGGCGGCAAGGTGCTCGAGAACGGCCGCATGGTTCACGACCTGTATTTGTTCGAGGTCAAAAAGCCCTCCGAGTCCAAGAAGCCCTGGGATTACTACAAGCAACTCGCCGTGGTGCCGGGCGACAAGGCGTTCCCGGCCGCCAAGGACTCGGGCTGCCCGCTGACGAAGGGGCCCTAGCAACGGTCGTTTTGATCGCAGCTTGTTTCTCGGAACTGGAACGCCGTGCTGTCTCATGCGGAGACAGCGCGGCGTTTCCGTCAGGTGTGGGCTCCTACTACGAGCGATATCAGGACCTTGGTCGCCCGGTCGCCTCTTGCGCCGGCGCGATGGTTTCTTTGCGCTATTATTGAGTTGATCGGGATCATATTGGCGATGAGATGCTTGTCTCTGTGTTCGCAGCCATTCCGAGCCATGACGCGAACTGGTTTTCTTCCTTTGCTTCGAAAGCGTCCCCCATGATGGCACTCGACCAGCCCGTTGTTCCCGCAGTCGTTCTCGTCGTCGAGGACGAAATGCTGTTGCGGATGCGCGCGGTCGATATGGTGGAAGACGCGGGCTATACTTCGGTCGAGGCGGTGGATGCTGACGAAGCCGTCGCAATCCTCGAAAGCAGATCTGACATCGCGTTGATGTTCACCGACATCCAGATGCCCGGCAGCATGAACGGCCTGGAACTCGCCCACGCGGTGCATGAGCGCTGGCCGCCGATCAAGATCATCCTGGTATCCGGGCAAGTGACGCCGGCAACCATCGATATTCCTGCGGACAGCCGCTTTCACGGAAAGCCGCTCGAGGCCAAGGAGATGATTGCCGAGATACAGAGCATGATCCGCGACGTCTGAAACCGGTATTATCAGACTGAAAAACTACAATAATCGCTCGATTGTGCCGAAAACCACGCCTGCAATGATATGAGCGGAAGCCGACATATGGTGATACAGTCAGTCATGTTTGAAACGGATAGTCACCAAGGTCAGCGCTCGTCAAACGGAGGGGCACCTGCTCAGGAGTTTCTAGAGGCGGAGAACGTCAGCCTTCGGCTGCTGTTGGCGCAGGCCGAAATCGATGCCCGGGGCTTGCTCGCTCAGGCGGGCATTGACGCCCGGGAGCGCGAGGCGGCAGACAAGCTTCAGAAGCTGATCCTCGAGGAACTGCACCACCGCATCAAGAATACCCTGGCGACGGTCAGCGCCATTGCTTCCCAGAGCCTGCGCAATGTGCCGGGTGCCGAACATGCGCAGCATGCGATCGAAGGCCGGTTATTGGCGCTGGGGAGAGCGCACGACCTGCTTCTGCAGGCGCGATGGACCAGCGCGGATCTCGGGAAGATTGTCCGCGGCGCCACCGAGGCTTTCGACAACCCCGATGTGCCGAAATTTTCAATTGCCGGGCCTGACGTCCGGATGACATCGGGAGCCGTGATCGCCATTGCCATGACGCTCAACGAACTCTGCACCAACACCACGAAGTTTGGCGCATTGTCGGTGCCAACGGGGCGTGTCGATATCGCCTGGACCCTCGATCCCAAGCTGCAGCGTCTACATTTGAAATGGACGGAGAAGAATGGCCCCGCGGTCAGGTCTCCGGAGAGCCGAAGTTTCGGAACGCGACTGATCGAAACGCTCGGCAAGCAGCTCAAGGGCGACGTGCAGTTGACCTATGAGCCCAGCGGCTTTGTCTACGCGTTCAATGTGCCGCTGGCATCGCTGACTTCGATCGCTTCCGGATAGCTGATGCAGGGTCTCGAGTCACTCGCGCCCAGCCCTCATGGATGAATGAGGCGCCAGCAGATCGCGCCCAACGCGCCCAGCCACAGCAGCACGGCAGCGCCTGCCTGAATCGCAAAGCCCCGCCCGCGCTTATTGGCGGCTTGCGAATAACCGGTCATGTAAAGGATGCGTCCGGCGATCCAGACCAGGCCTAGCCCCGCTGCGATTGGATCGCTGATGTAGATCGCGAACAGCCACAGCGAAGGCAGGAAGATCGGCATCCATTCCAGCGTGTTCATCTGCACGCGAAACACCCGCTCGAAGTCGGGATTGCCCGATGTCGCCGGCACCTTGATGCCGAATGCGACGCGCGCCTTCGACACCTGAATGATGGTGAAGAAGTAAAGCAAGATCGCCAGGCAGGTGACGAGTGCTGTGTAGTGAAGCATCGCTGGATTTCCCTTCAAGAAACGACGGCCGTGACCTCAATAGCCGGTCATTTCCAGATATCCTAACCCGGCGTGGCTGCCCTTGAAGCTGATCGGGCCTTCCCAATAGGGAAAGCTCGTTCCCATCCAGCTTCGCGGATTCAATGGGACACACTCGATCGTCAGCGAACGGCTCGGAATCGCAATGCGCCATGCGGTCGGGATCTTGCGTCCTTCAATCTCGGTCAAAGCTGTCGGCGTCATGCTATTGTCGGTCGACGCGATTTCGATGGAACGGCCGTCCGGCTCGATCCAGTTGCCGTAGAGATCGTTGTGGCCATCTTTCTGACGCAGCCGATACAACATGAGCTTCTCGCCCGAGGTCAGATGCAGCGAGAGCCAGTCCCATCCGGTTTGATCGGAGGCGAGCGGCTGGCTGCTCCACTCCCGATCCATCCAGGCCAGGCCCGTGACCTCGTGAGGCTTGTCGTCGATGGTGATGCTGCCGGCCGCTTTGAAATAGGGCTGGCTGAAATAATACGAGGCCTGTCCGCGCTCCGATTTCTTGCTGTAGCCGGCATCGCCCTGCAGCACCAGCGGTCGATCGGCATCCAGCCGCAGCGCGTAACTGAAATCCGTGCCCGATGCGTTGATTTCGAGCGGCGCGATGGTCTCCTCGCGCATCCGATCCGACCCGCGCATTTCCCATGAATCGATCCAGGCCCTGAACGGCTTTGTCTCCACGCCGGCCTGGCCGACGCCGCCTCGCGCAAAGGCTTCGCTGTAGCGGTGGGTATCGACGCGGGTGACGGCGGCGTGGCCCATCCAGATTTGCTGATTGGCCCATCCCTCCTGTTGCGCGCCGGGCGTCATCGCCTGACGGAACAAGGTCCACTGCGCGCCGTAGGCGGCGCCAGCGGAATCCACGAGGTTCGCCGTCACGTACCACCACTCGATCCGGTGGTCCGGGTGCGGGCCATGATCGGCCGGAAAAGCAAATGTCTTGCCGGGAGTGACGGGCGCGAATCCTTGTCCGCTCATGCCCAGCCCGGCAAAGCCCTGCGCAAGCGCAGTGTTGCGGCCAAGCGCCACAACAAGCCCGCCGCCCGCGAAGGCGCGTCGGGATATGCTGATATTATCGTTCATCGGCGAAAATCTTTACCAGGCTTGCCGGTTGCATGCGCGCCAGCTTGAGAACGGGTATCAGTGCGGCAAACAGCGCAGCCACCATGGCGACGCCCAGAAGCTGAAGCAATTGCAGCGGGAAGACGTGAAACGGCAGCCGCCAGCCGAATGCCTTCACGTTCACCACCGCGATCAGGCACCAGGCCACCCCGAGGCCCAGCGGCAGCGCGAGCAGGGTGGTGATCAACGCAACCGACATCGTCTTCAACAGCTCAATGGCCGCAAGCCGCTGCCGCGTGAGTCCGATGGCCCACAGCGGCGCTAGCTGAGGCAGGCGAGAATTGCCAAGGGTCAGCAGGCTGGTCAGCAACGCGACGCCGGCGACCCCGAGGGTGAAGGCGTTCAATGCCGCCGTCACCGCAAAAGTGCGGTTGAATACCCGCGTCGATTCGGCCTTCATCGTTGCCTGATCGGCGACGCTGCGGTCGTCGAGCCCGAATTTATCCTGCAGCGCGGATATCAGCGTCGAGATTTGGCCTGGCGCAACGCGCAGCCCCATTCGCGTTTGCGGAATTCCGGGAAAGCGTCTGGTCAGGGCAGCCATATTGACGGCAATCTGTCCCTTCGGATTGCCGTAGTCGGCGTAGATGCCGACCACCTCGAGCGTCCAGTTACCCTCCGGCGCAGGCACGTCGACGCGGTCGCCGATCGCAAGCTTCAAGCGCCGGGCCAATTGTTCGCTGATGAGGCCGGTGTCGCCCGGACGCAGGCGAATCCAGGCGTTTGCAGTTGATTCGAGCAGTGGCCAGCGATCGCGATAGGTGGCGTGGTCGGACAGGCCGAGAACTTCGATCGGCGCGCCGCCCATTTGCGAGTCGGCTCGGCCGCCCGGCAGTATCGCCTCGACTTCGGAACGCTCACGCAGCCACGCCTTGATCTCGGCCGCCTGCGTGTCGCTGGATGCATTGATGTAGACGTCCGCCGCCAACCGTCCGTCGAGCCAGCTGATAAATGTCCGGCTGAAGCTTTCCACCATGGTGCCGACACCGACATTGACCGCGAGCGCGAGCAATAGCGCCATCAAGGCCAGCGATAATCCCGAAAGCTGCTGGCGGCTGTCGGCCCAGAACCAGACCGCGAGCGGGCGACGCGCCCGTCGCTGACCGAGAGAAAGCACGCGTTCCAGGATTGCCGGCAGGGCAAGTGCGGCGCCAAGCAGCAACGCCGCGAGCACGGCAAATCCCGAAACAAGCGAATCGCCGAACCACAGAAAGCAGCCGGCGGCAACCAACACGGCCAGCGCCAGCGCACTCTGGAAAATCAACCATCGCTGCTGCGCCTGTTGCCAGGCATAGGGCTGCGCGGCAACCAGCACCGGAAGCCGGATTGCTTTCGCGAGACTTGCGGTCGCCGCCGCCAGCGCGCCGACGACGCTGATGATGAGGCCGGCAATCCACCATTCGCCCTTGAGCGTCAACTGGCCGGGGATCTGTGCGCCATAGAGTCCACGCAGCGACGCCACCACATCGGGAAGCAGCGATGCCGCGATCAGATAGCCGCAGACCAGTCCCACGATCCCCGCGATCAGCGCCAGCGATACCAGTTCGACCAGCAGCACCGCGTTCAGCATGCGTGCCGACACCCCGCAGGCGCGTAAAGTCCGCAGCATCGGCAGGCGCTGCTCGAACGCAAGCCCGATTGCCGAATTGACGATGAATAGTCCGACCACAAATGACAGCAGCCCAAAGGCCGTCAGGTTCAGGTGAAAGCTGTCGGTGAGGCGTTCGAGATCACTCTCGGCGTTTGGCTCGACCAGGCGCAGTCTGTCGCCAACGATGGTTTCAAGCGGCGCGCGCCTGGCTTTGGCCTTGCCGATCAAAAGACGGGAAACCTGATCCGGCATGTTCAGCAGCCGCTGCGCGATGCCGATATCGACCACCAGCACGCCCGGCACAAGTTGCGCCTGGGCGCGCAGCGGCGGCAGCGACGTACCGCCGCTCGAAGGCGGTGTTGCGCCTTCCGGCAGGTTCAACTCGGCAAGCGCTTCGGGCGCCACCAGCGTTTGTCCCGGCGGCGTGACGAACGATTGCAAGTCCGCTCTTCCGATCGCCGGCGCATTGCCCACTTCCGCGGGCAGCGTGACGGGCTCGATGCCCAACAGCCGGAACGACCGTCCGCCGATCTGGACACGACCTTCGAGAACGGGCGACACCGGCCAGCCGGCGCGGCGCAGCTCGACGAAAAGCTGTTGCGAGAACGGCTTGCCGTCGCGGCCGACCAGAGCAGCCGTTCTGGCGCCGCCGAACGTCGCGGCGGCGCGGTCGTAACTTAAGCGAGCCTGCTGGTTCAGCGCCTGCACGCCGCTCCACAGCGCGGTCGCGGAAATCAATCCGATCAGCAATGTCGTAAGCTGCATCGGATGCCGCCGCCAATGGCTCAACAGAACCGCGAGAACCCAGATGGCGCGGCTCATGCGACAAGTCCCGCATGGAGATTGATCTGGCGGTCGAGCGTGGCCGCCAGCCGCGCGCTGTGGGTTACCATCAGGAAACCGCAGCCGGTTCGGGCGACGAGATCGCGCGCAAGCGCAAGCACGTCATCCGCCGTCGCCTCATCGAGGTTGCCGGTGGGCTCGTCGGCGAGAAGCAGAAGCGGCTTCACCGCCAGCGCGCGGCCGATCGCGACCCTCTGCTGCTGGCCGCCGGACAATTGCTCCGGGTAGCGCTTCAGCAAACCGCCGAGCCCCAGCCGCTCGACCAGTTCGGCATGCCAGGTGGCATCGTGACGGCCGGCAATCCGAGACTGAAACACGAGATTGTCTTCGACATTCAGGCTCGGAATCAGATTGAACTGTTGAAAAACCAGACCGAGCCGATCGCGCCGCAACGCTGCCCGGCCGGCATCGGATAGACCAGACACAGGCGTGTCAGCCAGCCTGATTTCGCCACCGTCAGCATTGTCCAGTCCCGCGATCAGATGCAGCAGGGTGCTCTTGCCGCTGCCGGATTCCCCTCTCAGCGCGACGCGCTCGCCCGCCGCGATACTCAGGTTCACCCCGCGCAGCACCTCGATTTGCTCTCCGGCCGAGCGATAGGTTTTGGTGAGATTGGTAACGCTCAGCACGTTCTGATGGTCGGTTGTCATGCCAGGCGTACGCGATGCCTCACAACGGCTTCTGATATTTCAGCACGAACTCATCGGTCGGAATCTGCGGACGGAATACCGCCGCGTCCCGCGGATCCTCGGGATGGCGCAGGAAATCAGCTTCGCCCGCGAGCTTGAAACCCGCCGCCTCGATCTCCTGGCGCAGCGTACTTTCCTCGATCCGATGCAGGGTCTTGGCAACCGTCGTGCCATCGCCGGGACGGGCGGAATGGTCGGCGATGATCAGAAAGCCGCCGGACTTCAGCGCGGCGAACATCTTTTGATTCATCGCGGCACGATCGACCTCCATGTAGGTCACGTCATGATAGGCGAAGAAAAATGTGATGAGGTCGAGTCCGCCGACCTCGGGCGGGATCGGATCGTCGAAATTCCTGACGACATGCACGACGTTCTTCATGACGGGTTTCTGGGCGCGGATGTCGAACTTGTCCTTCACGAACCGCTCGATGATGGCGGCGGAATCCTGCGCGTAGACCACGCCGGTCGGGCCGACGGTGCGCGCCAGCAGCTCCGTGCTGTAGCCAGCGTTCGCCTCCATATCCAGCACCTTCATGCCTGCCTTGACGCCGGCGAAGGCGAGCATCTTGGCGGGTTGCCGGCGCTGATCGGCTTGCCGGTCGGCATCGCTTCGGTCGGGCGAGGCTACGATGACCTCATAGTCCGGCGCCTTGGCGTCCTGCGCCGTCGCCGATACCATATTCCATGCCGCGAACATCGAAAGCACGGCCAGCATGGCAACGGCGCGCGCATGGCGATGGATGGAAATGACTATTTTGAAAATCCCCTTGGTTGTCCCTCAACATACCAAGACCATGACGGCAGATCACGGTCTCAATCGTGTCGGCGACGCGATCGTGATGCCGCTGCGGGACCCTTCCGAAACAGCGTCGGGCGCATCCGCGAGGCGGGTTGCAGTGCACGCCATCCGGGCAAAATGTCCAATTGCATTGTCGATAACCCAATGGGTAGCATTGGACCGATC
>DATHHQ010000660.1:0-13637 GCA_035490095.1 Bradyrhizobium sp. | reverse complement strand
CCGACGGGTGTCAAATGGTCGAGATTTGCGCAGAACATCGATCCCGGGCCGAACGCCTATCAGAAGCCTGAGAACCGCGGTGGACTGGAGCGCCCGAACAGGGTGGTCTTCAGCAACGACGGCAAGACGATGTATGTGGTGGATTACGGCGAGGTCTACACCAACTTCCAGATGCCGACGCCTTTCTACACTGTGGCGAAGTCTGGCGTGATCTGGACGATCACCTATACGGGCGGCAACTAGCCGTCGGTCCGGTCAGCTCTCGCGAGCCTGGCAAGAAGAAGCAGCCGTCGCGCGCCCGCCGCGCGGCAGGCAACCTCGAAGAAGCGCCCAGTAGGTGAAGGCCAGCGGGTTTGTCGGGACCCTTAGAGCGGGATGACTTTTCTTCGAATCGTCATCCCGCTCTATCTTTTGTTTGAGCATGATCTTTTCGGAAAACCGGTACCCACTTTTCCGGATCATGCTCTAGCGGTCCCGGCAGGTTCAGAAGTGGATATTGAGCACCAGCATTACGCGACGAATAGTCTGTACGCTCTCAAGCACATAGGTCCGCGCCAACGTTCCCATCCCGAAGTTATCGAGCGATCGGTTCCGTAAGAGATTGCAATCGTTTGAGCCGGCGGAGTCACGAGAACTCGCCGAATTACAGTGTTGCATTGCGATCGCCTAAATCAGCCATGCCGCCGCCACAAACGTCAACACCAATGGATCGACTATCGGCTCTTGCTTGGACGCGCCGACGCGTCAGTAGAATGCGCTTCAATTCGTGGCGACAGGGGATGGCCATGAACGTTGATGATTTTCGCCTTAGCTTTGATACGGCATCTTCGGAAGTCGGGCGCCGGTCGGACGCTGCGACCGAAGGGTCGGCCTTTGCCGCCGCTGTCGTACCGTTGAGGAAGATCCCTCCGACATACGCCAATCAACGCCTCTCACCCGATCGCCTGCGGCAAATCGATCGCGCATTCTTTGGGCCGTTCTTCAGAGAGAAGTACGGTATGGGAGGAGACAAAGCGCTTGAGAACGGCCGTATCCGCTACTACGGCCCGGTTCAACCCGCGAACAGTGCGCGCGAGTTGGCCGGGCGTCGCTACGTGCACGAATTTGATACCGTGACCGGATGCACGCGCGGTTGGCATGAGACCTTGGATCGAATGGGCAATGTTCGGCAGATTCGTCCCGAGCGGCGCGATAGGACGGTGAGACACTATCAATTTGATAGCAACGGCCGATACAAGGGGAGTTGGTAAATGGAGGTCGATCTCCAAGCTGTCTGTCGGGTGTTCGAGGATCTGTTGAACGGCTCCATGTTACGAGAGCAAGCGGACCGCTGGGCGTACGCGGTGGTGCAGGAGGAAGAAACCGGTGTCGTTACATACTCGCCACCTTTCGAAAGAGAACGCATTTGGGCCGGTGTGATGTACCTTTACGGGATCAACACGATGAAGGCTCCGAACGAGTACCTTCACTCCAACGACGACATCAGGGAAGCCATGATGGCGATCCTCTGCGGGGATGACGACGAGCTGGCTGGCGACGATTCTGCGAACCTTCGAGCGGCCGTCGCAACACGCATGACGGTCTTAGTGTAATTGACGGTCTTAGTGTAATTGGGCCACTCATTTTCGCGCAGTGCTTCGACATCAATTGAATGTCTTGCGGCGAAGACTGCATGGTCGCGTCCGGCCCAAGAACCATGAGCGCTGGTTCCTCGTCCAGCTGTCTCGGTGGTCTCCATCAATCCTGAAGGTTCTCGCCATCATCCGGCCGGAGACACTCGTGCGGGCCTCCGCTGATGTATTGCCAGCCCCGTATTCGGCTGATGTCCGGGGCCCATCGATTGGAAGGGCAAAGGCGCGGGACTGAAGCCCCGCGCCCTTGCCTAGTGAGAGCTGATCTCTCGCTTGAGAGCTCTCATCCGCTTTTCATCCCCATCGAAAATGGCATCTGGCCCCTGCGGAGCGATCGGGCCAGCAGTGACTTGGCGGACCACGTCTGCCTCCAGTGCGGCCAGTTCCGACAAAGACATCTTTTCAATGTCCGCGACCAGGTCATCCTTGCCCATTTTGCGGTTCCTCCCTTCGGCACTTTCGGCCGATTTGATTTCAAAGCCTGAATCAACCAAGCGTTGACAGACGATCTCAGCCACTTCCGGCGAATTTGTGATCGTCGCCGGAAAGTCTTCGCTGTCGAAGGGATCGGTGCGTTTCTGCTCGCTTCCACCACGCAACTGTGGGGAGTCATTGGCGGCGCGCGGTTCTTCCGGGCTCTCGCTTTACCGACTTGCTGGACAGAGCCGCCGCGCCTCACGGATCGGCGGCAAGTCACGAATTTGGAGGAAGGGGTGTGTTGTCAACCGCGTTGATTTTGCGACTGAATTTCTAATGCTTCAGAAGAAAGCCATGGTCTAAACCACGTAACGGGCAGGGTGAAATCGCGATTCGAACCCACGGTCGACTGTGTCTAGTCTGCACGCCAAGTACCCCAGGGCAACGCCGTGCAGATTGAGGTGGAACGCGAATGTACTTCCCGTCCTCTCTGCGCTTCGCGAAAATGTCGCCGTCAACGCACTTGATCTCAGTCGGGTAGCAGCCGTGTGTACGGAAAACCTTGTCTGTAATGAGGGGTGACCGGGTTGTCCCGATCACCTGTCCGGAGCGCTGGGGCCAACCACTTGGGTCAAGCCTGGATTTCGATTGAGTCAAGCGGCCTTGGCGGCTAGTTCCGGGCCGGCCGTTTCCATCGCCCTCATATACATATCAAGTAGAGTGTCGCGCTCGTCGCGCTCGTCCTTGTCCTGCTTCCTCAGCTTGATGATTTCCTTGAGGATTTTCACATCAAAACCCTCAGCCTTGGCCTCTGAAAAGACTTCCTTTTTCGACTCGTTCAACTCCTGCAATTCGGTGTCAATATGCTCGATTCGCTCTACGAAAGAACGGATCCGTCCGCCTGGAATGCTGATGTCAGACATGGTGCCTCTCTGTTGAATGAGATCGTGAAAATGAACGCAAAGAAATGACCAACGCGTTAACGCAAGTCCGCGGGGCTGCCTTATTACACACGATCGAAAGCTGGAGCTTATCAAACGCTGCTGGCGCGATCGGATCACGGCGCGCCATCGCGCGTGTGGGCCACCCACTGCTTGCTAGCTAGGACACGTCAGTCGTCTCTGCGGGCAAGCGCTATCGACCAACATCTCATGTGGCAGAAGCAGGGCGGTGCGGCCTCGCACCAGCGACAGCTGTCGTGACTGGAAGGCGGAGGTGCGTTAACTTCCCAACATAAACCAAAGGGAAAACGCCAAAGTGTACGACAAGATCATTGTTGGTGGCGGCTCGGCAGGTTCGGTCTTAGCCCACAGGCTCTCCGCCAAAAGCGCTAACAAGGTCCTCCTCTGCGAGGCGGGTCAGGACACGCCGCCCGGCAACGAGCCGCCCGAAATTCGAGACAGCTATTCGGGCATGGCCTATTTCGATCCGCGCTTCCATTGGACCGAACTCAAGGTCACGACCCAGGTCGTCAGCCACAACAACCCCGAGGAGGATCGCCCGCCGCTGCGCAAATACGAGCAGGCGCGCGTGTTGGGCGGCGGGTCCTCGATCAACGGCCAATTGGCCAACCGCGGGGCGCCGACCGACTACGAAGAATGGGAGGCCCGTGGCGCCGCGGGCTGGAGCTGGAAGGATGTGCTGCCCTACTTCAAGAAGGTCGAGCGCGACCTCGATTTCGACGGGCCCTTCCACGGCAAGGATGGACGCATCCCCGTCCGACGCATCCCGCAGGAGCATTGGACCCGGCACGCGCAAGCCGTTGCCGAGGCCTGCAGGCTCGCCGGCTACACGTTCCTACCCGACCAGAACGGCGAGTTCGCCGAAGGCTACTTCCCGGTAACGCACTCCAATCACGCCGAGCAACGCGTCTCGGCGGCGATGGGTTATCTCGATAACGAAACGCGCAGGCGCGCCAATCTGACGATCTCGACCGACACGCAGGTCAACGAACTCATTTTCGAGGGCACACGCTGCGTCGGCGTCAAGGCGCAAGTCGACGGCCGGGAACAAGAGTTCCGCGGTCGCGAGGTCGTCCTCTCATGCGGCGCTATCCATTCGCCGGCGCATCTGCTACGCGCCGGCATCGGCCCGGTCGGGCACCTGAAGGAGATGGGCATTCCGATCGTGATGGGCCTTGAGGGGGTCGGGCAGCGTTTGATGGATCATCCCTCGATCGCGCTTTCGTCCTTCATCCGCCCTGGCGCGCGCATGAATGAGCACACCAGGCGCCACGTCCAGGTTGCGCTGCGATACTCCTCGGAGCTGCCCGGCGTGCCAAGGGGCGACATGTTCGTCGCCGTCCTCAGTAAGTCGGCCTGGCATGCAGTCGGTGCGCAGATCGCCTCGCTGCTCGCCTTCGTCAACAAGACCTACTCCGAGACCGGGCAGGTGAAGCTCGCCTCGCGCGACCCGCTGATGGAGCCGATCGTCCAGTTCAACTTGCTGTCCGACAGGCGCGACCTCGACCGCCTGATGAGCGGCTTTCGCAAGATGGCGGCGCTGCAGATGAGTGCGCCGCTCAGGGCGGTGACCGACAAACCATTCCCGGCCTCGTACTCCGACCGCGTGCGCAAGATCGGCGTGGTCAACGCCAAAAACAAGATTCTTACCGCAATTGCCGCCGCGCTGATGGATGGGCCGTCGGCGCTGCGCCATTACATTATCGACACGTTCGTCGTCGAGGGATTCACGTTCGACGAAGTCATGAGCGACGAAGAGGCGCTGGAAGCCTTTGTGCGCAAGGCAGCGATCGGCGTGTGGCACGCCTCGTGCTCCTGCCGCATGGGCCTGCCGGACGATCCGATGGCGGTTGTCGATACGCAAGGTCGCGTAAAGGGGGTACAGGGTTTGCGCGTGGTCGACGCCTCGATCTTCCCTGTGGTTCCGTGTGCCAACACCAACTTCCCGACCCTGATGGCGGCGGAAAAGATCGCCGAAGCCATGCAGTGAACGATGTGGTGGAAGCAGGTGCCAGGAATCAGGAAACTTCGAAAGGCTTACAGAAAGCTTGATGGTCACAAGCGGTTGGATCGTTGAAAGGAGCAAGGCGATGGAACTCGGGCTTGCGAACAAGACGGCTCTCGTCACTGGTGGGAGCAAGGGAATTGGCCTTGAGACGGCGCGCGCGCTCGCGCGGGAGGGCGTGAAAGTCCTGATCTGTGCGCGGCGGGAGTCGGCGCTCGCCGATGCGGCGCGCGACATCATGCAAACCACCCAGGCGAAGATCGAGACGCACCCGCTGGACGTGACCAAGGTCGAACAGATCGAGACGATTCCGCGCGTCGTCAAAGACAAGCTCGGCCACATCGACATCCTGATCAACAATGCCGGCACCGGCACCTACAAACCGTTTCTCGAAGTGACCGACGAGGAACTCGTCGACGGCATGGCGATCAACTTTTTCGCGCAATTCCGCATCTGTCAGCGAATAGTGCCGATGATGATCGCGCGGGGCGGTGGCCGGATCATCAATGTGAGCGGTCAGACCGGGATCATGACGCTTAATCCGCCGTTTCTGTCCTCCTGCACGGGACCGGCGAAATCGGCCGAGATCCGGTTCTCCAAGGTGCTCGCCAACGAGCTTGCGCCGCACAACATCCGCGTCAACTGCGTGATACCGGGCTTCATCAATACGCCGGAGCGCTTTGCCAAATGGGAACGAGAAGTTGCCAAGCGCCAGCTCAGTCCCGAGGACGCCGCGCGCGAGCGATCGCTTTGGTCGAGCAATCAGGGCATGCGTGATACGCGCTGGGGTGCGCCCGAGGAGATCGCCAATCTCGTCGTCTTTGCCGTCTCGGATGCGGCAAGTTACATCAACGGCGCAGAGCTCGTCGCCGACAATGCCATGGACAAGTCCTGAGGCGTGGGCTGGGCTAGGTGTCAACGATTTCGAACGCATCACGCCAGCTCACCACGCGACCGGTGGACGGCGAGGGAAGGTGCGCCGTGCAAAACAGCGTAGGCGTATCGCAGAAGCGACCGAACAATTCCCGCCGAGACTGTCCCGCCTGCCTGGAGTCGTAATCCGACATCATGCCCAGTTCGGGATAGCGGGCTTGCAGCGGCGAGTGGATCATGTCTCCGGTAATGATGGCATCGACGCCGGGCTTGCCGACCTGAACCGAATAGTGGTCGATGGTGTGGCCGGGCGTCGGGATGAGCGTCACGAGATCGTTGAAGGCGTGCGCGCTCTTGACAATATCGACGCGATTGGCGGCCACGATCGGGAGCACAGAATCGGTGATCCAGGGACACGCCGCCGGGTCGTCCTTCTGGCGCTTGGTCCAGTAAGCAAGTTCGCGGTCAGCGAACACGTAGCGCGCCTTCGGGAAGGTCGGCACCCACCGGCCGTTCTCGAGCCGCGTGTTCCAGCCGACGTGGTCGGTATGTAAATGCGTGCACATGACAAAATCGATATCGTTCACGCTGAACCCGCTTGCCGCGAGATTTTTCTGGAAGCGATCGGAATTCATCATGTGCCAGAAGCTCCGCGTCGGCCGCGGCTTGTGATTGCCCACACAGGAGTCGATCATGATCGTGTGGTGAGGCGTCTGCACGATGTAACTCTGGATGCAGAGCATCAGCCTGTCCTCGGCATCGAGGAATCTGGGCTGCAGCCAACCTCGATTCTCGTCGAGAAGCTCCCTCGTCAGGCTCGGGAAAAATTGCATCGCCTCGAAGAATGGACCCTCCTGCTCGATGATGCGGTGGATCGTGGCGCTACCAATTTCGATCTTGGCGAGCAAGATGGGCCTCCGTTTCCGTGTCAATCTAGCGCGCCATGAGATTAGATCGAATCGCCATCGCACTCTAGAGTTTTGATTGAGCATGATCTCGGGACAAACGCTTCGCGTTTGTCCGGAGGGAAAACCGGTACCCACTTGTCGGGATTAGCCGGCCGAAAGGCCGATGACTTGCAAGCGAGACTCAGGCTCCGAGATAGGCAACGACCACCTCCCGATGCATGCGGATCTCGGACGGCGTGCCGGCCGCCAGCACTTTTCCGAGGTTGAGCACAGTCACACGATCGCAAATATCGAAGATCAAGTCGGCATGATGCTCAACCAGCAACACGCCCGTACCCGCTCGGCCAATCGCCTTGATCAGTTCGCCGAGGCGGCGGATTTCTTCCGCGGAGAGGCCGGCCGCCGGTTCGTCGAGCATCAGAAATGTCGGGCGCAACATCAGCGCGCGGGCGATCTCCATGAATCGCAACTCGCTGTGTTGCAGGCGGTCGGCGCGCACTGCCGCGAGTTGGTCCAGCCCGACGGTTTCGAGCGCTCGCATCGCCGCGGTTTTGAACGAGGCCTCGTCGCGACGGTGGCGCGGCAACCCCATCAGCGATTCGACAAAGCTACCCTTGCCATTGCAGGTGCCGCCGATCATGACATTCTCGATCACAGAGGCGCCGCCGATCAGGCGTGGCGTTTGGAACGTGCGTGCTATTCCGTATCCCGCACGGGTGTGTGGTGCTTTGAACGGCAGGGCGATGCCATTCAATGTTGCCTGGCCGGACGACGGTGCATAGTAGCCCGAGATCACGTTCAAGGCCGTCGTTTTGCCGCTGCCATTGGGGCCGATCAGGCCATGTACCTCACCCGATCGGATCTCGAGGCTGAGCCCGTCGATCGCCCGCACACCGCCAAAATTCAACGCGATGTCCGAAAGGACGAGCGCCGCGCTGTCGCGGTGCTCGCCCAGCAACTGCGGCAGCAGTTCCGGGCGCGGCGCTATCTCACGATGCTGCTTCATCGGCCGGCGGTTCCTGTAGTCCAGCAGGTCTGCGATCCCGCCGGGGACGGCCAGCACGATCACCAGCAAAAGTGCGGCATAGAGAAAAGTCGACCAGGCTACCAGGGGTGCTGCGAGTTCAGGTAGCACGGTCAGGATGATGGTACTGAGCAGCGGGCCGAGGATCGACCCGCGGCCGCCGATCAGGATGGCGATGAAGAACAGGATCGACAGGTCGAAAGTGAAGGCGTCAGGCGTGATGTAGGATTGCAGCGAAGAGAATAGCCCGCCTGCGATGCCCGCTAAGGCACCAGCGAACAGGAAGACGGTCATCAGCCATCGCGGCCTGGCGATGCCCGAGGCCTCGGCGGCGACTTCGGCGTCGCGGATGGCGACGAGGGCACGGCCAAACCGGCTGGCGGCGATGTTGGCCGTCATCCAGGTGGCAAGCGCGGCAAGACCGAAGCAGAGATAATAGAAACCCCAACCCGGATCGAAAGGCCAAGGGAACACCGGACCCGGCGTGCCGATGCCGCCGCCGGTCACGCTCTTCCATGCAAGTGCGACTTGGGTGACGATGGTGGCAAAGCCCAGCGTCGTTATGGCGAAGTAGAAGTTGCGCAGGCGGAGCGCCGGCAGGCCGACGATGCCGCCAAACACCGCGCCGCCGAGGCCGCTTGCGGCGAGCGCCAGATAGGGATCCCAGGCCGAAGTTACGGTCCCGGCAGTCAGCACGGCTGTTGTGTAGGCGCCCACTGTCAGCAGCGCCACCCAGCCGATTGCGATTTGGCCAGCGAAGCCTACGACCAGGTTGAGGCCGGCCACCAGGATCCAGTAGATGCAGGCGCGCTGGGCGATCACGCCGACATAAGAGTCATCGAGCAACGGCAGGCCGGCTCCTGCTGCGGCGAGCGCCAGCCACGGCAGAGCGATCTCGAACCGGGCCTGCCGGCCGGCACTTGCCACCTCAGTCGCTATCGGAGGATCGGTCACCGTCATCAGACACGCCGGGTCGTGGATACGCCGGCCAGGCCTTCAGGCCTGACCAGCAGGATGGCGATGAAGACCACGAAAACCGCGACGGCCGCGAAGATGCCGCCGAGCAGGAAATTTGCCGCCTGCTGGAAAAGACCCAGCGCAAGGCCGCCGAACACGGCGCCGCGGTTCGACCCCATGCCACCCAGCGCCACCGGAATGAAACCATAGAAATTGAGGATCGACTGGTTGCCGAAGAATGCAAGCAGCATCTCCGCGCCGGTAAAGCCTGCCAGCATACCGATGATGCCGGCAAGCGCGAAGCTTGCCACGCGCAATCCCTGCTCGGGCAGGCCGAGTGCACGGGCGGCATAGTTGTCTTCTGCAATCGCGACGAAGGCGCGGCCGACCAGTGTGCGACGATACAGGAATTCGAGCCCCACGATCGTCGCGGCGCAGGCAAGCATCGGCAGCCAGAACTGCTGATCGAGCCAGCCCGGGCCGATCGGTATCAGACGCGGGAAGGGCTGGGCGTCGGTGCCCCACTCGATGGCCACGAGTTGCTGAACCATCAAGGCAAAGGCCAGCGTGGATAGCACGTACAGATGCTGTTCCAGACTCTTCAGGACCGGCCGTACGGTGACGATCTCGGTGATAACGCCGATCGGCACGCCGCACGCGAGCACCAGCACCAGGCCGACGACAACCGGCAGGCCGAACTTGGTAATGAACAGGGCCCCCAGCACGCCGCCCAGCATCCCCAACATCCCCGAGGTGAAGCTGAACACCCGCGAGGCCGAGAACATCACGTTGTAGGTGATGCCGATCATGGCATAGACCGCTCCCACTGCCAGGCCGTAGGAGACGATCGACTCGATCATCGGCTAGGCGCCGTAGCCCGGCGCGAGGTTGAACGCACCGTCACGGAGAGAATTGACCTCGCACATGATGACCTGGTCGTCCTGGAAGCCGTTGTGCAGCTCGGGCGTAAAAGTGATATCGCCATAAACGCCAGGCCATGCCTTGAGCTTGTTCCAGTAGCCCGTGATCTGCTCGGGCGAGCTGCCGGCCGCCTTGATTGTCTCGGCCATCAGGCGCGGCGCGTCATAGCCGAGGGCGATCCACCAGAGCAGCGTGTCGCCCATGTCAAGCTTGGCCTTGCGCAGCCGCTCGACGAATTCCTGCGCGCGCGCCGGCAGCTTGCCGTCCTTGCTGAAGCAGACGTTGCGGAAATTGTTGGAGTAGACCTTGTTCCAGTTCTCCGGCTTCTCCAGCAGCGCCTTGGTCTGGCCGGAGCCAAGCGTGGTCTGGCCTACCACCGGCACGTCCCAACCCATCGCGCCGCGCGTATTGAGGATGCGCGCCAGAAAACCTGCATTCACGCTCCATGGCATGATCACGTCGGCGCCGGCGCTGCGCATCCGCAGCATGTCGGGTTTGAGGTCGGGATTGGCGGCGTCGATATGCCCTGAGAAGACTACCTCGGCGCCTTTGGCTGTCAGCATCGGTACATAGGCATCGACCGAGGCCGTACCGTAGCCGGTCGTATCGCTTACGACCGCGACCTTCTTCAGCTTCAGCACATCGATCACGTATTGGTTCGCCGCGCCGCCGATCTGCTGGTTGGTCGGGGCGTTGCGGAAAGCCATCGGGTACTTCTTGACGTCGATCAGCTGGTCGACCCAGCATGGATGAATCATCGGGACCTTGTCACGCGCGATCAACGGCGTCGCCGCCAGCGCTTCACCCGAATTGAGCGGGCCAAAGATGATGGCCACTTTCTGCCGCTGCGTGAGCTCGGCCACCGCGTTGACAGCCTTTGTCGGGTCGCTCTGCGTGTCGCGTACAATCAGCTCGATCTTGCGGCCGTCGATGCCGCCGGCGGCGTTGATCTCCTCGACCGAGAGCTCGGTGCCGCGGTTGATGCCGACGCCAGTCGACGAGCTGGGACCCGTCAACGCCGGCAAGTAGCCGATTTTGATCGGATCGCTGTTGGCGATGGCCGGTGCGGGAAAGCCCGAGGCTAGCGCGGCGGCGCTGACGGCAGACCCCGCCAGGACTTGACGACGCGTGATGGTGCGCAGGCTGGTCGACATCGTGTTTCCTCCCATGCAGGCTGTTTTATTGACCACAGCATAGACCGGGTCTTGCCGGTTTAATACCGCGTCCGCGCGTTTTTTCAGACGCCATATCCTCGATCTTGGCGTCCGAATACCAGGAGGAAAGTATTCGTGAATGTCTCCGATCCCGTCGGCGCGGGCGTTGTCCAAAGCTTAGCGCGGCCGGGCGGCAACGCCACCGGTTTCACCTCGTTCGATTACGACATGAGCGCTAAATGGCTTGAGCTTCTCAAACAGACTGCACCCGACTTGACGCGAGTTGCGATCGTTCGCGATCCTACATAGCGACGGGGATCGGTCAGGCCTCGACGATTCATTGTTGGATGCCTCCTGGCAATCCGCGAGGCGACTAGCGTGTAGTTGGCAATCGGCGTATAGTATCTCGCATGAGTTGGGATGCGAAAGACGTAGCGCTGCTCAAAAAACTCTGGGCCGTAGGACATAGCGCCGCGCAGATCGCGCGCCGCCTCAGCTGTAGCCGTGACGCGGTCTGCGCCAAGCTAGCTCGTTTGGGCCTGAAGCGTGGTCACAAGCCGCCAACAGCAAAACCCAAGATAAGGCCGGTGCCGAAGCGAAGGCCGGCGTTGTTGGCCGCCTGTGCCCGCCCGGTGGCAAAGAAGGTGTCGCGGAAGACAGTGGGGAGGCAGCCTAAGGAACTCAGCAAGCGCGAGCTTTACGCCATGCTAGCTGAAGCGGTCAGGAATACGGGCTAACGGGCCCACCGCGACATCGTTGCGGCGCTGCCGCTTCAGGTTCTGCGCGGTTGCTGTAAGCAGCACTTGGTCCCCGCACATCCGCGGGCGTTGATGTGTTACTGCGTCAGAAATCTATATGTGACAATCAGGGCCACCATGCTCGCGAAAATCAGTAGTGCCGGGAGGGATTTTCGGATCATTGGCCCCGTCGAATGGCGCGCAGCCGATAGACCGGGCTGAGATTTAGGCCGTCTCTGGAACCGCACGACTTTGCCCTGTGTCGTGGGTGTGCGTGCTTTTGGTTCCGGCGCCGCGCCCACCCCTCCCATCTCGCTGTAATAAGCACTGTAGACCTCGCGAACGGCCAGGGCCGTGGACTCGGCCTCGCTCATCGTCTCGAGTCGGGATCTATAGTTAGTCAGAAAGCTCTGTGCGTTTGACGGAAGGTCATCGAAACCACCGAGCTTGGCCATCATGAGCCAAGTGGCAAAATCCGCCTCGGCCTTTTTGCGAGCTTTCTTGGCGATACTGGTGTTGGAGCTAGAGGACATGGTGGTCCGGTTGTTTCGGCCGCCCAAACTCGCCGGTGTTCGTGGCGATCGTTGGACAGTTCGCTTGGGCATCTCGGTTGACGTCAGGTGTCCCGCTTGGCGCCTGGCTTGGCGCGCGGGGATTTGTCCCTTCGCCCAAGCCGCCAAGCGGGCGCTGGACGGCTTTGCTGGGGGCAAGTCCGGAGGAAAAGTCGCGCCGAGCGATTCATATCGTCGTCTCCTCGCAACGCCGAAACGTGAACCCCATACTCACGGTGCATTACGAGGAAGGCTGGCGCTTTCGGCGAAGTGCTGCACGATCTCCGCTTGATCCCTTGAGAACGGTTACCATGCAGCTATCGTCGTCGAGATGGACGTGTAGCTAATGCAGAAAGGCCCGGCATTGCTGCCGGACCTTTCTTATTGTTGAGCTCTGAACGGTTGGACTTAGAAATCCATGCCGCCCATTCCGCCGCCCGGGGGCATGCCACCGCCGCCGCCGGTGTTCTTCTTCGGCAGTTCGGCCACCATGGCTTCGGTGGTGATCAAGAGCGCCGCGACGGACGCCGCGTTCTGGATCGCCACGCGAACAACCTTGGTCGGGTCGATGATGCCCTTGGTGATCAGGTTGACATATTCGCCGGTCTGCGAGTCGAAACCATAAGAATACTGGTCCTTCTCGAGGATCTTGCCGACGATCACCGAGCCGTCTTCGCCGGCATTGATGGCGATCTGGCGGGCTGGATAGGACAAGGCCTTACGGACGATCTCGACGCCGGTCTTCTGGTCGTCGTTCTTGGTGCGAAGCCCCTTGAGGTGCTGGGAGGCACGGAGCAGGGCGACGCCGCCGCCCGGCACGATGCCTTCTTCCACAGCCGCGCGGGTCGCATGCATCGCGTCATCAACGCGATCCTTGCGCTCCCTCACCTCGACCTCGGTCGCGCCACCGACGCGGATCACCGCGACGCCGCCTGCGAGCTTGGCCAGACGCTCCTGCAGCTTCTCACGGTCGTAGTCCGAGGTGGTTTCCTCGATCTGCGCCTTGATCTGGTTGACGCGTGCCTCGATGTCGGCTTTCTTGCCAGCGCCGCTGACGATGGTGGTGTTCTCCTTGTCGATCATCACCTTTTTGGCGCGACCGAGCATGGCGAGCGTGACGTTCTCCATCTTGATGCCGAGATCTTCCGAGATCGCCTGACCGCCAGTCAAAACTGCGATGTCCTGCAGCATGGCCTTGCGGCGATCGCCGAAGCCCGGAGCCTTGACAGCGGCAACCTTGAGGCCGCCACGCAGACGGTTGACGACGAGGGTGGCGAGAGCTTCGCCTTCGACGTCTTCCGCGATAATCACAAGCGGCTTGCCGCTCTGCACCACGGCTTCCAGCAAGGGAAGCAATTCGTTCAACTGAGACAGCTTCTTTTCATTGATGAGGACGTAGGCATCTTCCATTTCAACGCGCATCTTGTCGGCGTTGGTGACGAAGTAGGGCGAGATATAGCCGCGGTCGAACTGCATGCCTTCGACGACCTCGAGTTC
>DATHHQ010000659.1:0-7065 GCA_035490095.1 Bradyrhizobium sp. | reverse complement strand
GAGCATGGCCCCGCACGCCCAATACCTGCGCGGCGGCGTCAAGATGGGGCCGGTCGAATTCGTCGACACCATGATCAAGGATGGTCTGTGGGATGCCTTCAACGGTTACCACATGGGCAATACCGCCGAGAACGTCGCCAGGCAGTACCAGATCACGCGGGCCCAGCAGGATGAGTTCGCGGTCCGCTCGCAGAACAAGGCGGAGGCCGCACAGAAGGCCGGCCGCTTCAAGGACGAGATCGTTCCCGTCACCATCAAGTCCCGCAAGGGCGACATCGTGGTGGATACCGATGAATTTCCCCGCCACGGCGCAACGATCGAGGGGATGAGCAAGCTCAAGCCGGCCTTCGAGAAGGACGGTACCGTTACCGCCGGCAGCGCCTCCGGCATCAACGACGGCGCGGCCGCGGTGGTGCTGATGACGGCGAAGCAGGCGGCCAAGGAAGGCAGGACCGTGCTGGGGCGGATCGTGTCGTGGGGCCAGGCCGGCGTCGATCCGAAGATCATGGGTACCGGCCCGATCCCGGCCTCCCGCGCCGCGCTGAAAAAGGCCGGCTGGAATGTCGGCGATCTCGATCTGATCGAGGCCAATGAAGCCTTCGCGGCGCAAGCCTGCGCGGTCAACAAGGACCTCGGCTGGGATACCTCCAAGGTCAACGTCAACGGCGGCGCAATCGCAATCGGTCATCCCGTGGGGGCCTCCGGCGCCCGCGTGCTGGTGACGCTGCTGCATGAGATGCAGAAGCGCGACGCCAAGAAGGGCCTCGCCACGCTGTGCATCGGCGGCGGCATGGGCATCGCCATGTGCATTGCACGCGACTAATCATGCGGCGCGGCGTGATGAAAACATCATCTCGCAGTTGCACAGCTTATTGCTAAAATAAAACGCCCGGCGCCCGCGCCGGGCGTTTTATTCTTGATGTCGGTCAAACCGGCCGCATAATTCGAAGTTACATAAAAGTTGGTTTGAAAAGCGCTTAGGGAAGGATTCGATATGGCACGTGTTGCATTGGTGACGGGGGGAACGCGGGGTATTGGTGCGGCGATCAGCAAGGCGCTGAAGGCCGCCGGCTACAAGGTCGCCGCCAGCTATGCGGGCAATGATGCGGCGGCGGACAAATTCAAGACGGAAACCGGCATCCCCGTCTACAAATGGGACGTCAGTTCGTTCGACGCCTGCGCCGACGGCGTCAAGAAGGTCGAAGCCGACCTCGGCCCGGTCGACGTGCTCATCAACAATGCCGGCATCACCAAAGACGGCGCATTCCACAAGATGACGCTCGAGCAATGGAATGCGGTGATCAACACCAATCTCGGCTCGCTGTTCAACATGACGCGTCAGGTGATCGAAGGCATGCGCGCGCGAAAATTCGGCCGCGTCATCAATATCTCCTCGATCAACGGCCAGAAGGGTCAGTTCGGCCAGGTCAACTATTCCGCGGCGAAGGCCGGCGATATCGGCTTCACCAAGGCGCTCGCGCTGGAAAACGCCAAGGGCGGCATCACGGTGAATGCGATCTGCCCGGGCTATATCAACACCGAGATGGTGCAGGCGGTGCCCAAGGAGGTGCTGGAGAAAAGCATCCTGCCGCTGATTCCGGTCAATCGCCTCGGTGAGCCCGAGGAAATCGCCCGCGCCGTGGTGTTCCTCGCCGCCGACGAGGCCGGAGCCATCACCGGCTCGACGCTCTCGATCAACGGCGGGCAATATATGGTGTGATTGTTGCGTCTGCTTCACCTCTCCGATGCGGAGAGAGCGACGAAGTTCAATGAGTCGTCATGCCCGGCCTTGTGCCGGGCATCCACGTCTTTACAACCGAACAACAAGAAGTGGATGGCGTAGTCTGCGCAAGGCAGACCACTATGCCCTGCCATGACGAACAAGAGTGCTCCGATCTGTGTTTCCAGATAAGATGACCTCACGTACCGCCACGCTAATTGGACTGACCGCGATCCTGATGTGGTCGCTGCTGGCGGTGCTGACGGTTGCGACCGGCAAAATCCCGGCGTTTCAACTGGCGGCGATGACGTTCGCGATCGGCGCGCTGGTGGGATCCCTGACCTGGATCGGGCGGCCGGATGCCGTCAGCGCATTGTGGCAACCGCCCCTTGCATGGATCGTCGGGGTCGGTGGTCTGTTCGGCTATCACGCGCTTTATTTTCTGGCGCTGCGCTTCGCGCCTCCGGCCGAAGCCGGGTTGTTGAACTATCTCTGGCCGCTGTTGATCGTGCTGTTTTCGGCGCTGCTGCCGGGTGAACGGCTGGCGCCGCACCATATCATCGGCGCTCTGCTTGGACTGATCGGCACGGTGCTCTTGTTTGCGGGCAACAGCAGCGGGTTCGCGTCTGGTCAGATGCCCGGACTGATCGCGGCGTTCGTCGCCGCTTTCGTGTGGGCGTCCTATTCGGTGATGTCGCGCAAGCTCAAATCGGTGCCGACCGATGCGGTGGCGGGCTTTTGTCTGGCGACGGCGCTGCTCGCGGCGGCCGTGCATGGGGCGATCGAGGTTACGGTCTGGCCCGATACCACGGCGCAATGGCTGGCGATCATAGCGCTCGGCGTCGGACCGGTGGGTGCGGCATTCTATGCCTGGGATATCGGGATGAAGCGCGGCGATATCCGCGTCCTGGGTGCCGCGTCCTATGCGACGCCGCTGCTCTCGACGGCGTTTCTGATTCTGGCGGGTTTTGCCAAGCCGAGTGCCGGGATCGCGATCGCCGCGGTGCTGATCGCCGGCGGTGGCTTGATCGCGGCGAAGGATATGTTTTGGAAGCGATAGGATATGATCCACATGCTCCGGATTGTGCCGATCCTATTGGCCGTGGTTGCTTGCTTCTCTCTCGGCAGCTCGGTTGTTGCCGAACTGGCCGCCGAAAAACAGGATCAGCAGGAAAGTACGGCATTCAAGGGAATTCATAAGAAACGCAGTGTCAGCGGGCGACCCAACACCGCTCGAATAACCGACGGAAAAACCTTCATAGATATCACCGAGCAAGAGTATCGAGAGCGGGGTTACATACCTGCATTCGACCAACTGCCCGTGCTGATCATCCAGCGTCTTCCCGTTCCGCAGGAGCACAGGAATTAAGAACGGGTAGGGTAGGCAAAGGCGCTCTTGCCGTGCCCACCATGACTTTCGTGCTTGCTTGAACTGGTGGTGGTGGGCACGCTTCGCTTTGCCCACCCTACACAGACCTGCAAAGTTTAAGTTAAGCCGCGGGCCGCCAGCCCGGTGGCTTGTAGGCGCTCTCGGGAATCTGGCCGAGTTCGGAGTGTTGCAGCCTGGCAGGCGTAAGGCCGTAGAATTGCTGAAAGCTCATGATCAGCGGCCGCCACTTGTCGGGATCGATGCGATGGGGCTCGCCGTCCATCATGATTCCCGGATGCGCGTGCACCCGGGTGACGCGAACCTCGATCGCCACGAGATTGCCGCGCCAGACATCGTCTTCCTCGGCCATCTTGTGGACATGCGCCAGCTTTGCCTCGATCTGCACCGGGCATTCCGCAGCGCGCGGTGCGGCCACCGTCTCGCCTGCCAATCGCGTCAGACCGCTGATTTCAAATTTGTCCCTCTCGTGCCGATAGCCGCGCTTGATCTTGCCTGCGGGCACGGGGTTCGAGCCGGTGGTGCGGGCGAGGCTGTTGACGGCATCGACGAGATCCGCAGAGGGAAGATTGAGGACGCACTCGCCGGTGCGAATCATGTTTTCGGTGGTTTTGGAATTGCTCGCGAGACCCAGCATGCAGCGCCATCCGACCCACCATGCCGACGACATCGGCGCGAGATTGGGCGAGCCATCTTCGTTGGTTGAGCCGATCAGGACCACCGGTGTCCCGAAATATAGAATCGCCGGCTCAATCGTCCGGGCTTCCGCAATATCGGCCATGTTGATGGTGCTGAGCATGTCGGCTTCCTCTGTGAAGCCTCAAGGTAGTGAGTTGGTGCTGCAGACCCACCCGATTCCCGAATACATTTCTCAACGGCCAGGGAACCAATCAAGCTCTGCCAATTCGAATTTCGCAAAGTCGAATCCCGGCGCCACGGTGCAGCCCACCAGCGTCCAGTCGCCGCTGCTTTCGGCAGCCTGCCACGCCTGCGCCGGCACGATGATCTGCGGCACTTCGCCCGCGGCGAGATCTGGTCCAAGACGGATGCAGCGCTGCCCGACGTCATCGGCAATTTGCAGATTCAGCGCGCTGCCGGCGTAATAATGCCAGACCTCCGCCGCGTCGATGCGATGCCAGTGCGAGCACTCGCCGCGCGCCAGCAGGAAATAGATCGCGGTGGAAGCCGAGCGGCCGTTCACATCGCGGCGACTGTCGCGAAACGTCTCGCGATAGTGCCCGCCTTCCGGATGCGGCTTCAATTCAAGCCGCGCGATGATCTCGGCGGCGGTCGGCACCGAATCCATCAGGACTTGTTCTTGCGTTCACGCAGTTCGCCGAACACCTCGGCAGCGCTCCTGCCTTTCAGCCGCACGCCGGCCGCCACCGACGGTTCGTCGGCGCGCAGGAATACGTTGGCCTTCTTCTCTTCGCCAAGCAGCGTCGGGACAGTCGGCTTGTTATCGGCGCGCAGACGCGTCACTTGCTCGGCGCGTGCTTTAAGTGCTGCATTATCCGGCTCGACGGTAAGCGCGAATTTGACGTTGGCGGCGGTGTATTCATGGCCGCAATAGAGTTTGAAATCGTCGGGCAGCGCGCGCAGCTTGAGCAGCGAGTCCCACATCTGGGGATAGGTGCCCTCGAACACCCGGCCGCAGCCGATCGAGAACAGGGTGTCGGCGGCAAACAGCGCCTTCTCGCTGTCAAAGACATAGCTGACGTGATCCAGCGTGTGGCCCGGC
Source organism: Bradyrhizobium sp. (assembly GCA_035490095.1). GTDB lineage: Bacteria > Pseudomonadota > Alphaproteobacteria > Rhizobiales > Xanthobacteraceae > Bradyrhizobium. Next base: position 2,217 of record DATHHQ010000659.1, on the reverse strand, counting down.
GTTTCCAGCACCCTTGCGATGAGATCCCCGATCTTGACGGCATCGCCTTCTTTCACGCGCGCATCGGTATTTGCGATTTTCGTGGACTTGTCGTGCGGTGCGACCACGCGGCAGTTATATTTCTGCTTCAACTCGGCGACGCCGCCGACATGATCGCCGTGGTGATGGGTGACCAGGATATCGGTCAGCGTCCAGCCCTCGCGCTCCAGCGCCTTGATGATGGGCGCAGCCTCCGGCGCATCGATCGAGGCGGTCGCCTTGGTCGCGGGGTCGTGGATCAGATAGCCGAAATTGTCGGTGAGGCAGGGGAACAGGCGGATTTCGGCGGCCATGATATCTCCAGGGATACAGTGAGGCGGGAACGCTAGCACGGCTCATATAGTCATGAAATATGGCGTTAACGCTTCACAGGCAATGCCATATTCTGCGCCCCGCGTGCAGCGGCGACGTGTTAGATTAAGCCCATGACCATCGATGTCATCGATCTCCGCGATTTCTATTCGCAGCGCCTCGGCATCGTGGCGCGGCGGCTGATCAATCGCGGCATCCACGCGCGCTGGCCAAACGCGCTGGGACAGCGGGTGCTTGGCCTTGGCTATCCCACGCCCTATCTGGGGCTTTTCCGCGAAGACTCAGAGCGCTGCATCGCCTTCATGCCGGCGGCGCAGGGCGTGCTGAAATGGCCGACCGCGCGACCGGCGCTGGCGACATTGGTCGACGAATTTTCGCTGCCGCTGCCGGATGCCGCTGTCGACCGCATCCTGCTGATTCATGCGCTGGAAATGTCTGACGATCCCGAGGGGCTGTTGCGCGAGGTGTGGCGCGTGCTGGCGCCGTCGGGCCGGATGATGGCGGTTGTTCCGAACCGCCGGGGGGTGTGGACGCGCACCGACACCACGCCGTTCGGTCACGGCCGGCCGTATTCGCGTTCGCAGATCACGCAATTGCTGCGGCAGACCTGGTTCACGCCGACGGCGTGGGGCGAGGCGCTGTTCATGCCGCCGGTCCGGGGCGGCTGGTTCCTGCGCTCCGCCATGGCATGGGAGCGCGTCGGCGCCGCGCTGTCGCTGCCGTTCGCCGGCGTTCACATCGTGGAAGCCACCAAGCAGGTGTACCGCGCGATCCCGGCGCACCGCGAACGCACACGGCTCATTCCGGCACTGCAGCCGGTGCTGGTGCCGTCGCCCCTGCAACGCGATGATGTAGCACCACTACAGCGCTGAGACCGTCATGCTCGCCAACGGGCGCGCATTCGCACGACGCCGTTGGCGGATGATGACGTCCTAGGAATTACGCGGCGAATTGCTTACTCATTCCCCGGATTGAAATCGTCGCTCGGCGTCACCGGCGCGGGCAGGCCATCGGGGCGTGGGCCGTGCGGCCGGCGGCGGCGGCGCGGGAAACGCTCGCCGCCTTCGAAACCGCCCGGGCCGCCATTGATCTGCGGCTGCGGCCCGGTGATGAACGACGGCAGGCGATCGACGCTGACGCTATCGGGAATCACCGGCTGTGGCTGTGGCTGCGGTTGAAACTGCGGCTGCGGACGATGCTCGCGATTGCCGGTGTGCTCGCGGGGCGGATGCTGCTCGCGCGGCTGATAGGGCTGACCGTCGCGCTGCTGGTCGCGCGGAGGGTTGTCGCGCGGCACGAACGGCTGCTGCTGCGCCGGGACGAAACCGGGCTCCTGCCCGAAATTCGAAAAGCTCTCGCTCTCGTCGTCGCCGTCCTCCGAGGGCATTTCATTCTCGGTGCGCGGCTGCGGCTGGTTCTGACGGAACTGTTCCTGGGCGGCGGCGATCAGGCGAAAATAATGCTCGGCATGCTGATAGTAATTCTCGGCGGCCACCGGATCGCCAGAGCTGCGGGCGTCGCGCGCCAACTGGACGTATTTTTCGGCGACGTGCGATGCGGTGCCGCGAATCTTGATGTCGGGTCCGTTGGACTCGAACACCCGCGTCATCGGGTTCTGGCCGCGCCGGTTGTTATTATTATTGTTGTTATTGTTGTTGTTATTGTTCCGGTTGCGCATCCGCTTGTTATTGTTCTGACCGTTTCTCATGTCTTGCCTTTATTCCAGCCCTGAAGTTACCAGCCTGAAGTTGATTGCCTTGAAGTTACTTACTTGGAAGGGTCTTGCCTTAAATAGACGCAGTCGCCTGGCCGCGATCCGCACGCATCACGCGCACCGAATCGCCATGCCGTTTAATTCCACACAGA
>DATHHQ010000658.1:0-4771 GCA_035490095.1 Bradyrhizobium sp. | reverse complement strand
TGATGCGGGCCTCATTCATGGCGTGCTGTCGGCAATGGATGAACTCGGCAAGAAAACTCAGCTTCGCGTCGTCGTCCTGAAAGGCAATGGCAAGCACTTTCAGGCCGGCGCCGACCTGAAATGGATCAACGCCGTGAGGCCACAATCGCCTGATGAGAACGAGGCGGTCTCAAAGGCCACATTCGAAGCGGTTCAGCGGCTCAACCGGCTGCCGGTCCCGACTGTCGCGCTGGTCCAGGGCGGCTGCTTCGGCGGCGGCACCGGTGTCATTTCCGCGTGCGACGTGGTGGTCGCGGCCGACAATGCGGTGTTCTCGATCACGGAAGTTCGATGGGGGCTGACGGCTGCGATTATCATCCCGCAACTGTGCGACGCCATTGGGGTCCGGCAGGTCCGGCGCTATGCGCTGACCGGAGAGCGTTTCGGCGCGCAGGAAGCGCTCCGCATCGGTCTGGTGCACGAGGTGGTGCCGCTGGCCGATCTGGAAAACGCAGGCGCCAAAGTCGTGGAGCAATTGCTGGGCAATGCCCCGGACGCTTTGGCCGAAACCAAGCGGCTGGCGATGGAAAGCTCATTTGGCGGGATGAGCGTGGAAGACGATGCCTATGCGCGCCTGGTCCGGATGCATGCGGCAAAGCGCCAGACGTCGGAAGCCTCGGAGGGTCTTGCCTCGTTCGCCGAAAAACGCGCGGCGAAGTGGGCGAGTGGCAAGGCATATTTTTTGTGAAGCCGTTCAGCAACCCCGGCAGATGCTGCGCAGGCTTTGGTAAACCGCGTCGTCGTCCCGACGCATCTGTTGCAGCGATTCCAGCGTCCTTGTGTCACCTGTGGGTTCAGGCTTGCGCTTGGCGGCCAGTGCTGCAGCCTGACGCTCGTAACATGCTTCCCGCTCGGCCTTCGCCTGGATGAACCGGCATTGCTCCACCGCTGCCAAGGCGGGAGCAGCGCCGATCAGGAGGCCAAGCAAAACGGGAACAAGGATATTCAACGGCGTCGGTCCTTTTCTTGTCTACTTTCTCAGTTCCGCGGAACGCGAGCAACACCAGGCTTGCGTATCAGTCCGCGTGCTGAATGCTACAGATACTGTGTCGCCGCGATAGCTAAAATCTGCCGCCCAAGGCATGATCACCCGCTCACCATCCGGGAACCCCAAATTGCCCTCCGAGACCGTCGAAGAGCCTGCGCGGCAGGTGCCGCTATACGGTGAGTATGAAGTCGTCGTCCTCGGCGGCGGACCCGCCGGGATCGCCGCTGCCGTGGCCGCGGCGCGGGCGGGGCGACGCACGCTGCTGATCGAGCGTTATGGGTTTCTTGGCGGCATGGGTACGGCGGCCGGAGTGACGAATTTCTGCGGGCTGCATGCCAATGTCCATGGCGAGATGCATCGCGTGGTGCGGGGCGTCGCGTCCGATCTCCTGGCGCGTATCGATCGTCTCGGCGGGCTCAACGCGCCGCATCTGGTCTTGGGAAAGATTCTGGCGCAGGCCTACGACACCGCGGCCTACAAGATCGCGGCCGACGATCTGCTGCTGGGCCATAAGGTCGATATTCTCTTCCATGCGCTCGGCGCCGGCGTGGTGATGCATGACGCGCGCCGCATCAGCGCGCTGATGGTCGAGACCAAGGCCGGCCGTCAGGCGGTGCTTTCGGATATTTTCATCGATTGCTCCGGGGATGGCGATCTCGCGGCCTGGGCCGGCGCGCGCTTTGAGGTCGGCGACAACGCCGGCAGCATGCTCTACCCCTCGATGATGTTCCGCCTCAACGGCATCGATCCCGAGAAAGCCGGCGACGCGTGGCGGACGATTCCAGCGCTGATGGAAAAGGCCGAAGCCGCGGGCACGCATCATTTCCCGCGCAAGGCCGCGATCGTTCGGCCACAGCGCTCCCAGATCGAATGGCGGGTCAATTTCACGCAATTGGCCCGCGAGGACGGCACCGCGATCAACGGCCTCGATCCCGACGATCTCACCCGCGGCGAGATCGACGGCCGCCGTCAGGCGGTCAATGCCTTCAATTTCCTGCGCACGGTGCCGGGGTTCGAGAAATCCTACATCGTCGACCTGCCGCCGCAACTCGGCATCCGCGAAACCCGCCGCGTGGTCGGCGGCTATATGCTCTCAGGCGAGGACGTGCTCGGCTGCGCGTCGTTCGACGATACGATCGGCGTCAATGGCTGGCCGATGGAATCCCATGTTGCCGGCGACGTCGCCTTCACATTTCCGCCGATCCCGGAATCGCGCGGCTTCAATGAACTGCCGTATCGCATGCTGACCCCTGAAGGCATCGACAACCTGCTGGTGGCCGGTCGCTGCGCCTCGATGACCCATGACGGCCAGTCGGCGGCGCGCGTCTCCGGAGCGTGTTTTGTGATGGGCGAAGCCGCGGGCACCGCGGCGGCGCTGGCGCTCGGCGGCAACACCATCCCGCGTGACATTGCCGTGGGTAAACTGCAGAACCAGTTGAAACAGCAAGGGGCTTTTGTCGGACAGGATCAGACGATCCCGAAAGGTCTCTAGACCCACGTTATGAAGTCGAAAATCGTTCTGCATGTTCGGTGTCACCTCTCCCCTTGTGGGAGAGGTCGGATCGCATCGCCAGATGCGATCCGGGTGAGGGGTTAAGATCTATCGTTAGGCCGTAACCCCTCACCCCAACCCTCTCCCACAAGGGGAGAGGGAGCGCGCTGCCATTGCCGAGACGTCGAAGCCATGCTTCAAGCCGCTGGGCGGGACTCTGGAATAATAAACGCGGAGGAAACAGCATGATGGGATTTGCGCGGTTCGTGCTGGCGGGCCTGCTGACTTTGACGGCGGGCGGGATCGCGCGGGCTGACGAGCCATTCAAGGCAAAGGTCGGCGTACTCCGGCTGTCGTCATCGGCGCCGGTGTTCATCGCGCAGGACAAGGGTTATTTCCGCGAGGCCGGGCTCGATATCGAACTGAAATTCTTCGATGCAGCGCAGCCGATCGCGGTCGCGACCACGTCAGGCGATATCGATTTCGGTATCACGGCGTTCACCGCCGGGCTCTATAACCTCGCGGGCAAGGGCACGCTGAAGGTGATCGGCGGCATGAGCCGCGAGAAGGCGGGCTATCCCCTGATCGGTTATTTCGCCAGCAACAACGCTTACGCCGCCGGCCTCAAGACGCCAAAGGATCTCGCCGGAAAACGCATCGCGGTGACGCAGACCGGCTCGAGCTTTCACTACTCGCTCGGCCTGCTCGCCGACAAATACGGCTTCAAGCTCAGTGACGTCAAAGTGCTGCCGCTGCAATCGCTGTCGAACGCGGCCGCGGCGCTGAAAGGCGAGACCGTCGATGCCGCGCTGTTGCCGGTCTCGACCGCGCGGACGCTGATGGACGCGGATGGCGCGAAGCTGTTGGGGTGGGTCGGCGACGAGACGCCGTGGCAGCTTGGCGCGGTGTTCGCCTCGCCCAAGACATTGGCCAACAAGCCACTGGTGACGAAGCTTCTCGGTGCGCTGGCCCGCGCCGACCGCGAATATCACGATGTGATTCTGGCTGCCGTCGCCGGCGGCAAGGCGCCGATCAACGACGCAACAAAGCCGCTGTTGGAGATCATTGCGAAATACACCAACCTGCCGGTCGAGCAGGTGGTCGGCAACTGCGCCTATATCGATCCCGACGGCAAGCTCGACGTCAAGAATGTCGGCAACCAGATCACATGGCTGCAGGAGCAGGGGTTCGTCGACAAGGGATTCGATGCCGACGCGATCATTGCAAAGGACTATGTGAAGGCGGATTGATGCTCGCGCTAACCGAAGCCGTCATTCCGGGGCGATGCGAAGCATCGAACCTCAGATGTGCAATGCACATCGGGGAATCTCGAGATTCCGGGTCTGGTGCTGACGCACCATCCCGGAATGACTCAGTCTGGATTGCTTCGTCGCGGAGCCTGTCATCGGGCGCGCATTCGCGCGACCCGTTCGCTCCTCGCAATGACGACTCTCGGGATCACGGATCGGGACCGGAACACTAAATGGATCTGATCGCTGTCCACATCAGTCACCGGTTCGGCGCGCTTGAGGTGCTCGACGATGTGTCGTTCACGGTGGGGTCGGGCGAGGTGGTCGCGATCGTCGGCCCCTCGGGCTGCGGCAAGAGCACGCTGCTGTCGATCCTGGGCGGGTTGTTGCAGCCGAGCGAGGGCCTGGCGGAGTTGCGCGGCGCCCCGCCGCCGGACAGCCGCAACCCGCTGACCTTCGTGTTTCAGGATTTCGCGCTGCTGCCCTGGTGCACGGTCGAGGAAAATGTCGAATTCCCGCTGCTGCACGCGGGCCTCGGCATGACCGAGCGCCGCGCCGTGGTCGACGACGCCCTGCGCCGCACCAGCCTTTCGGATTTTCGCCGCACCTATCCAAAACAATTGTCGGGCGGCATGCGCCAGCGCGTCGGCATCGCCCGTGCGCTGGCGGTGCGGCCCGCGATTCTCTTGATGGACGAGCCGCTCTCGGCGCTGGATTCGCAAACCCGCGAATTGCTGATGGAGGATTTTATCCGCCTGCTCGCCGACGGCTCGATGGGCGCGGTTTATGTGACGCATAATCTTGAGGAAGCGGTTCGGCTCGCCGATCGCATTGTCGTGCTGTCGCGGCGGCCCGGCCGCGTCCGCGAGGTCGTGACGATTCCTCTCACCCGCGGCGAACGCGGCGACATCGATGCGCGCGGCAAATTGCTCGCGCTGCAAAGCGATCTGTGGTCGCTGATCCGCGAAGAGGCGATCGACGCCGAGCGCGAGGTCCAGCATG
>DATHHQ010000657.1:0-9931 GCA_035490095.1 Bradyrhizobium sp. | reverse complement strand
TTAGAAAATTGACGGGCCCAAATGATTGCGCCGACAATCAAGACCGCAACCAGGATACCGCGCCACAACATTCCGTCGCTTCCACTCTGCGTTTTGGCGCAAACTACCCGCCCTGGTGGTGATCGCCCAGTTCTTTCCCCTTCGAGCAAGGGCCATCACCGCATACGATATTAACCAGCTATCGCCGAAACGGTTCAAGCGTTTCTGGCGCGAGTTTCGGAAATTTTACAATTTTTGCGGGGACCGTCACTGCGTGCGGTCGGGTCCTTGAATTTTGGCCCCAGGGGCCCCTCGCTCTCCTGCGCACTAGCGAGCCCAACGCCGACACCAGACGGGATGGGCGTGTCGTGGTTCGCATCCATGACGCCCGACCAGCTCAGCGCCAGGCTGCGTTGCGATAAATGCAGTAAGCGGCCGGAGCGATACCATCCTGCAAACCAGAGCGACACGCTCGGGTTTGTTCGAAGCTTTTAGATTCAACGAGCCAATCGTTCGGGTCCGCGGCGGCGTATCACGTCGCCCCGATGTCGTCTCATGGTTTCGCCTGCACCGGCTCGACGATCGGAAAATCCGGCGCGATTTCGTCGAGCATCCCGATCAGCTCGCCGAGCTTGCCCGCCTCTCCTTCGACCTTGATGTCGCCGGCCTTGATGGCGTTTGGGAAGGTCGTCTGTCTGGCCAGGATTGAATCGAGCGTCGCCCGCGACAGGGTGAAGCCGGCATCCGCCTTGGCAGCCAGCTTGCCGCGCAAGTGTGTTAGCGCCGAATTCTCCAGATTGGTGATGAACTTTTCTCCGACGTCGGTGAACGTCCAGTTGATCACCATCGTCTTGCCTTCTGCCTTCTCCGGATTGAGGCGCACCCCCCATAAGTCGAAGATGACGCCGACGGGAATCGCCTTCAACACATCCAACGAGAAAGCGCCAATGCCCGGAACCTTCGTAACGCCGTTGCGCAGCTCCATTGCGCCCATCAGATAGGCGTTGCGCCACGTGGCTGCTTCGGCCTGGTAGCCCAGTTGCTCGAGCGCATCGGCGCCGAGCTCGCGTGCTGGTCGGTTGGCTGGATCGGCGAATACCACCTGGTTCATCACGCTTGCAACCCAACGATAATGCCCTGCCTTGAAGTCGTCGCGGGCACGTGCGATCACGGCGTCGGCGCCGCCCATGTAATCCACCGTCCGGCGCGCCTGCTCCGCTGGCGGCAGCGGCGAGAGATTTGCTGGATTGGCGTCGTACCACCCGAGATATTTCTGATATACGGCCTTGGCATTGTGGCTCAGCGTCCCGTAATAGCCGCGCGCGGACCAGTCACCGGCGAGGCTTGCCGGCATTCGCAAGGTTTCGGCGATGTCGTTGGGCGTGTAGGCGCGATTGAGCAGCCGCACCGACTGGTCGTGAATGAACTTGTACATGTCGCGCTGCTTCTTGAGGAAAGCCGCAATCCTTTCTGCTCCCCAGGTTGGCCACTGATGCTGCGCGATCAGCACATCGGAGCGGTCGCCGTATCGATCGAGCGCTTCGTTGATGTAGCTCGACCACAGCCTGGCGTCACGCACTTCCGCGCCCCGCAGCGCGTACAGGTTATGCATGGTGTGGTTCGTATCCTCCGCCATGTTCAGGACCTTGAACTGGGGAAAATACAACATCATTTCGGCGGGAGCCTCCGATCCGGGCATCAGATGGAATTCGATGTCGACTCCGTCGATCGTGCGGGTCTCGTAACTCTCCTTGATCAGGTCGGTGGGCGCGATCAACGTCAGTGTACCGCCGCGTGGGATATTCTTGCCGTGACCCGCATCGACCTGGCCGCGTTCGCCGGGCGGCAGCACCGAACCGAACTGATACAAGGAACGCCGGAACATGGCATTGCCGGCCACAACGTTGTCGGCCACCGCGTAGTCCATGAAATGATCGGGGGCGAAGATTTTCACCTTTTCGGTGCGGACCTCCTCCTCGCTCACCACGCCCTTCACGCCGCCGAAATGGTCGGTGTGCGGATGCGTGTAGATGACCGCGACGACCGGCTTGCGCGGACGGTTCTGGTAGTAGAGGCCTATGGCGGCCTTCGCCGACTCGGCCGCCGACAGCGTATCGATGACGATCAGCCCGCTGTCGGACTCCACGATCGTCATGTTCGAATCGTCGAGGCCGCGGATCTGGTAGACGCGGTCGGTGACCTTGAAGAGGCCGTGGAAGTTGTCGAGCTGGGCTTGGCGCCACAGGCTCGGACTGACGGTCGCCGGCGCCTCGCCCGTTTCGAACGCGTAGGGCTGCATCGACCAGATGGTTCGCTGCCCGTCGGCCGACATGATGGCGCCCGGCAATGCCGCGATGAAGCCGCGCTGCGCCTCATCGAAGTCGACGCGGTCACCGAACGGCAGCGAGCGCAGGACTTCGGCATTCGCCCGGCGCGTCGCCGGTTCGGCGTCGTTGGGCTGCGCCGAGACCGCAGAGGTGTTCGCAAGGCAGGTCGCGCCGACGAGCAATACGGCAAGCGCAGTATTGCGGGAGACATGGGCCGCCATCGGGGCGCTCCCTTTCTGATGTGGGGCGCATTCCTAGCATGGCCGGCGTCGCCGTTCTTTGCGATTTCCGACGACGACGGATCGAATTGTGAAATCCGGCTGATCGATTCCGGAAATTCAGCAGAGATCAGGTGGCGAATCTCGGTTCCGGCCGCGATAGATGCTGTCGTCGATACTCCCTGGGCGTCATGCCGGCCGTTGTCTTGAAGGCGCGATTGAACGGCGCGAGCGACTGAAAGCCGGTGTCGAGGGCGATGGTGAGGATCGGCACGTTCGCCTGGACCGGATCGGCGAGCGCGGCTCTCGCTTCCGCCAGGCGGTAGCCGTTGACGAAGCTGCTGAAATTGCGGTGGCCGAGCCGCCGGTTGATGAGCCGCCGGAGCCGGTATTCGGGTATCGCGAGCCGCGCGGCCAGCACCGCAATGGTCAGTCCATCATGGCGGTAGAGCTTTTGTTCCTCCATCAGCTCGCGCAGCGCCTCCAAAAGTGCCGCCTCTTGCTGATCCAAGGGGCCTGCCGCAGGTGCCTCGGGCCGCGGCGAGGACCGTTGGTCGGAAGCAGTCGGAGAAACGGCGGACGCTTCGTGCGCGATGCCAAGCCACAATAGGGCGATAGCGAACGTCATCGTGGCGAGGCCAGCGGCGTTGACGATGCTGAAGGGTGCGGACACCGAGCTGCCGGGCGACACGACATCGGTCACGATGAGCACCGCGCCGTACGACGCGGCCGAAACCGCCAGCAGCATGCGCAGGCGACGGCGCGCCTCGACGAGGTCGGTTTCCCGTCCGGCCAGCGCGTGCCAGGCCGCGAGGCCTACGAACAGCAAAGACAACGCGGAGTACGCAAAGCCCACGATGGGCTGGCTGTCGAGGAGGCTCCACATCCCGAGGGCCACGAGACCGAGCCAGGCAAAGCCCCGCCGCCATGATGGTTTGAACTCGTCGTCGAACGTCGCTGCTGCCCAGATCCAGAACAACGCTGGGTGGCCGAGGCTGACCGCCAGGAGCGAAAGCCCAAGGGGCGTATCGAGACTGGCGACGCCCGGCGCCGAGCAAGTCACGTAGCCGACAGCGCTCAGCAAAAACAGGGCGGAGTTGCGTCCCGCCGGCGTGCGTCCCGAATCGCGGAGAGAGAGAATGGCGACCAGCAGAAGAATGGCCACTGTGCCACCACGCAGTCCGGCTTCAAGCATCGACATTGGGCTCTCCATGACACGTTCTACCGGCGAGCGAGGTGCCCTTCTCTGGTACCGCGATCGGAACGGCGACGCCTCTAACACGACCGATCGAAAAACAGGCGGCTACACGGCTCGAACCGTGGCATCGCCATCACCACCATGGCATCGGTTCGGGGCAGGGACGGTGAACGGTAACAGGACTCGGATTTGTCCGCTTCTCGCACATAGCGTCGTTTCGCTGCTATGCAACAATACGTCGGCTATCGGAGGAGTATAGCGGACCTGGCCAGCCGTCCACCCGGCAGATTTATGGGTTCACGGCCTTAAAAAATGCGAGGTCCGTTGAAAGAAAAATTGGGGACGGCGAAAGCTGGCGCGCGATCGCTCAGCGTCCCGCCCCCGTGATGCAAAATCAAAAATCATCGCAATTTCCCGACGCCCAGCCCGCCTTGACTGCGCGACTCGCTGCTGAAATTGGATTCAGCGAGAGGTTGTCGAGATGTTCAATATCGTGAAGCGGCAGGATTTCATGCCGGGGCAAGATGTCCCGACATGGCGGGAGGCTGAGGAACTACGACTAGAGAAATACGGTCGTGAGCACATCGTCATTATCCCGGCCGACACTGAGCCCGGCAAAGAGTTTACGTCGACCAATTTCCTTCGCCTCCTGTTGAAGCGGCGGCATCGCGGAGCGCGCGTCTGTGCCCTCCGAACCTGCGTGATCTAACTCACATAGCCGCAAAATCGACCGGTCTAGTCTCCTGCTAGAAACACAGGAGACTCCGCATGCGCAAATTCATTCTGATCACAGCGTTCGTTCTGGTCTCCGCATCCGCACAGGCAGGCGCCACCAGAAGCCTGACGCTGGCATCGAGCGATCAGCCGTCCGCCGGTGTCGAACAGTCCAAAGCTGCCGAGGCGCCGAAATCTGCCACAAGGCAGCGGCCGTCGATACGGCAACAGAGCGGCCAAAACCCCCAGCAGAACAGCCAAAGCCTGGAACAGAGTCAGCGGTTGCAACAGAGCCAAAGGATGCAACAGGGCGGCCAAAGGATGCGGCGGCCGGGCCTGATCGCCGCCGCGAAATACGCCGTGGCCGTCAAGGTCGCAACGCTGAAACGCCAGGGTGCATCGACACTCGCGCGCGTCAAATACGCAATGCATCGGCACGGCATCTACTGGTGAGGCGACGATTTGTAACGAGTTCGTCTGCCCGGCCAAAGCAGTCTGCCTCGCGCAGACTGCTTGAACTTTTTTGGCGACGCCGAGCGTCCGCGCCTCTCCTTGTCGCTCGTCACGGGGCGGCTGCCCGACTTAGGCCACTCGCTCGCTCGGCGGGAGCCTGATTTATATGGAAATGTGTAAAGCGGTTCACATTCGAATACCGCAATTCGAGTTATCGGACGGGTTGCGAACCCGGCTATAGGAAGCATGGTGCCATCACTCGACAAGCGGAGCCAAAACAATCGCGGCATCGATCTGTCGAGAGTCGCTGGAATCTGGTCGCCCAGGTTCGTTTCTTGCTGGCTTTGGCAGGCAACCATCGGATTGCAAACGGGCCGGGCTTGATACCCTGCAAATGCGAGGAGAAGGGCAGTGGCAAAGGTTTCAAAAAAAGCCAAGGCGAAGCGTCCAGTCAAAAAGACAAGAACGCCCGCCCGCGGCCCAGCGCCGACTGCACACGAAGATGACCACGTCTGTGGCTGCGACGTCGAGATCAGCGAGGCCGACGCTACCGCTGACGCTGACCTGCCGCCGGCGCGAGGCGGGGTGGAAGTTGTGCGCGCGAAACGCGGGTGAAGACGCCAGGCGATAGCGAAGCGGTTTTCGTGGTTGTCGACAAAAATTGCCTGAACTGGTGTTGCCGGAGGTAGAGGAGCAAAATATGCCCTTTTCACTGACTTGGCTGGCGCGAGTCCTGCTGGACGCAGGTCTCAAGGTGGCCGAACAACCGGGTTGGCAGAATCGCGGACGCGGTGAGGTTGGACCGATCAAGGGCGTCATTTGTCATCACACGGCCGGGCCCCGTAACGGAAACATGCCGAGCCTGAACGTCATCATCAACGGGAGACCTGACCTTGCCGGTCCGCTGTCGCAACTCGGACTTGGACGTGATGGTACTTTTTTTGTGGTCGCGGCCGGCCGTTGCAATCATGCCGGAGTCGGCAACTGGCAGGGCTTCAGCGCCGGGAATACGAACTTCATCGGGATCGAGGCAGAGAATACCGGTTTAGCCAACGACCCCTGGCCAGCCGTCCAACTCGACGCTTACCGCAGAGGTGTCGCGGCGATCCTCAAGAAGATCAGGGCGAACGCGATCATGTGTTGCGGGCACAAGGAGTATGCCTTGCCCCTCGGTCGCAAGGATGATCCGACGTTCGATATGCCGGAGTTTCGCCAGCAGGTGGCGGCCATCATGGCAGGAACTGCTCCGGCTCCCTCGGTGATACCTGCGGTGGATGCGTCGGGACGGCCGACGCTCCGGCGTGGCGCAACGGGTGATCTGGTGAGCGAGATCCAGGCCAAGGTCAATGTAGCCGCGAGTGGCGTTTTCGATGGCGCCACCGAAGCCGCGGTACGGCAGTTTCAACGTGACCATGGACTGGTGCCTGACGGCATCATCGGACCGCGTACATGGGCCTCGCTCGAGATCGCGTAGAGCATGATCCGGAAAAGCATGCCCTCGGACTTGATCCGAGGGTGGGTACCGGTTTTCCGAAAAGATCATGCTCAAACAAAAAGATAGAGCGGGACGACGATTCGAAGAAAAGTCATCCCGTTCTAGACCGTCGGTACGTTACTGCGAAACCGTCTGCACCACATTGCTGAGCGCACGCGCGCTCACGGTCGGCAGCTTCATGTCCTTGACGAGACCCTCGTCATACTCGGCCAACGTCTGCAGCGGCGCCTTGGCTCGCATCTGCACGACCTTGTAGCCGCCGGCCTTCAGCCGGCCCAGCAGCGTCGGCAAGGCTTCCGCCGTATGCTTCTGGAAATCGTGCATCAGAATGATGCCTTTGCCCTGCTTGTCCAGCTTGGTCATGACGGTGTTGACGATCTGCGCCGCGTCCTTTGCCCTGAAATCAAAGGAATCCAGATCGCATGAAAACGTCGCGATGTTGCGCGACCCGAGATAGGCCATCGCCGCCGGACCATGCTGCAGTTGCGGAAAGCGAAAAAACGGTGACGGCGCCGCGCCCAGGGCAAGCTTCACCGCGCTGAAACCTTTTTCGACCTCGTCCTTGGCCTGCTGCTCGGTCATCTTCTTGCTGTTGAGGTTGGCGTGCGACCAGGTGTGGGCCCCGACGGTATGCCCGGCCGCGGCCACCTGCCTGAGAATTTCCGGATGATAGGTGGCGTGCTTGCCGATCGGAAAAAACACCCCCTTGGTGCATTCGTCGGCCAGCGCCTTCAGCACCGCGGGCGTATTGCTTGGCCACGGACCGTCGTCAAAGGTCAGCACGACCTCCTTGTCGGCGAGAAAGTCGAGCTGCTTGAAATGTTCGAAGCCGAAACCCGGCCCGCCCGTGGTGTCGATTTCCACCACCCGGCTCACGCCAAGCGCGTCCGCATTGGCGCACGCGGATTTCGGCTGCAAGGGCGCGGCAGCCAGAGCAGGGGATGGCAAAGCAGCCGATGGTTTGACTGTGGAAGACGCAACGGTGGAAGACGCAACAGTGGAAGGTCTGGCCGCAATCGTCGCGGTGACCTCGATTTCATCCGCCGGCGCTCGTGTTGATTTGGCGGAAGCAGCCGGGGGAAGCCGCTCGGCTAGCCGGGCGCTGACGGTGTCGGGCGCAGCCAGAACGGCGCGCGGAGAATATGTCCAGAACCATACGGCAACGATAACAAAAACCGAAACAGCACTCGCCAACATCACGCCTAACGCACTACGCATTTTTTGCCTCTCAAGAAAACCAGATGTCGTTCGGCCCCGGGGCATTAATGCGAATGAGGTCTTAACGCCGTAACAACGCAGCCCGGATCGGCAAATAAATTTAAATGTTGCCGGAAGCGACTCGCCGAAAATGCACCAACACGCTGAAAATGATCCGCGCGTTCGTCGTGGACCGGCTTCGTTGCGACGATCCTGGTCTATCCTGCTCACGTGAAGAGAAGACGTGGATGCCCGGCCCAACCCGCTGAAGGCAGCATTTCAACCTCGGTTCCATTGGCTGATCGCGGTTTTCTGCGGCCGAGGAAAAAAAGATGGGCCGATCCTTGCCTAGTGATGGACGTCACAGTCAGCGCGGAGGGTTAGGAGCAAGGTGTGGGCATCAGAAACGGCCCGCCGAACTGGGCCAACAGGAGCCGACCATGACCGCTTTGATCACCCGGACCATTCGCCAGGCCGCTTTCGTGGTGGCTTTCGCAGCTTCCATTTCGGCGCTGTCGTCGACCTCGAGCTTTGCCTACTCTGCTGAAGCGCAGCAGATGTGCACCGGCGATGCGTTCCGCCTCTGCAGCTCGGAAATCCCCAACATTCCGGCCATCACCGCCTGCATGAAGAAGAACAGGGCCAATCTGAGCACCGGATGCCGGGCCGTGATGGACAAGGAAGCGGCGGCGCAGGCGGGCAAGATCGCCGCCAAGTAATTCGGGTAAGCAATTCAGGCAGGTAATTCAGGCGAGTCATCCAAGCCTGCCTCTGCCTTCGGATTCGCCGCAACGTTGTTCAAGAGCCGTTGCGGCGCCGGCTTGAGCGCATTAGCTAGAAGGCGTTCAGCTCACGACCGGGCAGGCGCCGCCACATGGCCAGATTTCTTTTCATTGTTCCGTTTATCCTGATGGTTTCAGCCGCGTCGGCGCAGCAGGGACACGACGCCTGCGCGCGGGACGTCTCGCGCTTTTGCCGCGCTCAGATCAATGACGGCGACCAGATCGTGCTGGCGTGTCTCAAGCAGAACCGCGCCAAGCTCAGCAAAGCCTGCGCGAAGGTATTGACCGATCACGGCCAATAGAGCGCCGCGCGAGTCCCTCACGAAACTCAGAAGCTGTCATTCCCCGATGTGCAATTGCACATCTGAGGATGCGCCGTTTGGCGCAGGCCCGGAATCCATACTACCTGCGGTGGTTATGGATTCCGGGCTCGACCCTTCGGGTCGCCCCGGTATGACCAAAAAGGTTAAGTTAGATGGCTCCGGTCAAGCACTTACGTGCTGCCGCCCGCCGCGGTGGCGACCGGCAAGACCTCGCTGGCGGCGCGGTCGGGGGTGTCTTCTTTCCAGCGCACCGATCCAAACGGCCGTTCCAGCATGCGGCGCACGCGCACCGGATCGGGCCCGAGATGAAAATCCATCGCGTGCTGATGCAGCGCGCGCTCGGACTGCGTCGAACGATTGCGCTGGCGCAGGTAGTCGAGCCAGGTCGGGCAATGATAGCGCTCGGTCCACAGTTCGGGATCGGCGATGTCGCGCGCGATCGACCAGCCATAGGCGCCGTTGCGCTGGCGGCTGAGCTGCACTTCCTGCATCACATTGTGGAAGGCGCGGGCGTTTTCCTGGTCGACGCGATATTCGATCTCGACCACCAGCGGTCCACTGCGCCCGGTCAGCAGCAGCCGTACCTCGGGATCGGCCAGCACCTCGGCGGCTTCATTGCGGGCGCCGACCGGCGGCATGCGCAGCCACAGGCCGAGCAGCGGCGAGACGAACATCAGGCCTGCGGAAACCAGCAGCGCGGTCTCCACGCCGGCGGCGTCGGTGAGACGTCCCCAACCCCAGCTCCCCATCGCGATGCCGCCGGCGATGGAGGCCTGGAATGCCGCCAGCGATCGGCCCGCGACCCAGCGCGGCGCCGAGAGCTGCACGCCGATGTTGAACAGCGCGACCGCGAGCATCCACACCGCACCCGCAACCACCAGTGCCGCCGCGGTCAGCACCGGCTCCCGGCTCAGCGCCACCGCAGCGATCGCGCCGCCCATGCACAATGCGCAGGCGCGCACCGCCGCCTCGCCGCTCATTCGTTTGCGCACTTCGGCGATATTCAGCGCGCCGATCACCGCGCCCATGCCGAATGCCCCGAGCATGATGCCGTAAGTTTGCGCCCCGCCATGCAACAGGTCGCGCGCAACCAGCGGCATCAGCGCCGACACCGAGCCGCCGATTACGCCCGTCACCAGCGTGCGGCCGAGCACGATGCGGATCGATGGCGAGTTGGCGATGTAGCGCACGCCCGACACGATGGCGCGGTTGAGACGCTCGCGCGGCAGGCGCGACGGCTCGCTG
>DATHHQ010000656.1:0-4064 GCA_035490095.1 Bradyrhizobium sp. | reverse complement strand
CAGCGTCTGCGCCAGCAGCGTCTTGCCCGAACCGGTCGGACCGATCAGCAGGATGTTCGACTTCGCCAGTTCGACGTCGTTGTGCTTGGTCTGGTGATTGAGGCGCTTGTAGTGATTGTGGACCGCGACCGACAGCACCTTCTTCGCATGGCTCTGACCGATGACGTAATCGTCGAGGACCTTGCAGATTTCCTTCGGGGTCGGAATGCCGTCGCGCGACTTCACCAGCGAGGATTTGTTCTCCTCGCGGATGATATCCATGCAGAGCTCAACGCATTCGTCGCAGATGAACACAGTAGGACCCGCGATTAATTTGCGGACCTCGTGCTGGCTCTTGCCACAGAACGAGCAATAGAGCGTGTTCTTGGAGTCGCTCGTGCCGACCTTACTCATTCTTATCTCCGTCCGTCCGCTCGATCGCTCCATTCCGGCACGTACCGGTACAGAGTTGTAGATAGAGCAAAATCCGTACCAAAAAAGACCCTACACTCCAGATGCCGCTCGAATTGCGGCCAACTCGAATCTCCCACCATCTTAACCGATCCGACCTAGCCAACCATGGTGACAGCCGACTATCAAGAATTCGCTAACCGGACCAGCCTCCGATACCCGTGACAATACCGTGATTTGCAGCACGCAGGCGAGCGCCAGATTTGGAAATCAGCCAAGCGTTGCGCGATTGCCACGTTGCCAAACCAGCACGAAAGCGGAACTTCTGACCCAAAAAGGGGGCAAGCAGGTGCCGTTGGTGGCTAAAACTGCTGGTGGCAGCTATGGTTAACGCTAACCACCTGTTGCGGACCGCGGTACTACGGGGTCTTCGCCGTGGGTTCTTCCGAGCGTTTGTCGATCACCTTGTCCACAATACCGAAGTCCCGGGCCATCTCGGCGGTAAGGAACTTGTCGCGTTCCAGCGCGTCCTCGATCGCCTTATAGGTCTGCCCGGTGTGTTTCACATAGATCTCGTTGAGCCGCTTCTTGAGGTTCAGGATTTCCTGGGCGTGCAGCATGATATCGGTTGCCTGGCCCTGAAAGCCGCCGGAGGGCTGGTGCACCATGATGCGCGAATTCGGCAGCGAAAAACGCATATCCTTGTGGCCGGCGGCCAGCAGCAGCGAGCCCATCGACGCCGCCTGACCCGTGCAAAGCGTCGACACCGGCGGACGGATGAATTGCATGGTGTCGTAGATCGCAAGACCCGACGTCACCACGCCGCCGGGCGAATTGATGTACATCGAGATTTCCTTCTTCGGATTCTCGGCTTCGAGAAACAGAAGCTGCGCGACCACCAGGGTCGACATGCCATCCTCGACCGGTCCGGTCAAAAAGATGATGCGCTCCTTCAGCAGGCGCGAAAAAATGTCGTAGGCGCGCTCGCCGCGGTTGGTCTGCTCGACCACCATCGGCACGAGTTGCATGTAGGTTTCGACAGGATCGCGCATTAGTCACCCAAGGGTTGGCAGGAGGCGAACGTCCATCGGCCAGGCTGGACTGGCTTGAATTTGCCGGGCGGCGGACGAACGTCCCGTGATACAGGACTTAAAGACAGGGCTCACAGATATGGGCCAATTTCCCGGCGACAAGGCCGGGTCAATATCGTGCGAAGTCATTCCAGTTGAAGCTGATTCGCACCCCGTGGCATAGCGACGGATGCCGCCGCTATGCCCGTTTCGCGGCACATCCTTAATACCTGGCTGACACCGTCAGGCCGCGCTCTTCTCGGCTTCGTCGTCCTTGTAGAGATCCTCGCGCGTGACCTTCTTTTCAGTCACGTTGGCGAGTTCAAGGATGAAATCGACCACCTTGTCCTCATAGATCGGCGCACGAAGCTGGGCGAGCGCATTGTTATTGTTGCGATAGTAGTCCCAGACTTCCTTCTCGCGTCCTGGCATCTGGCGCGCGCGCTCGATCACCGCGCGACTGACTTCGTCGTCAGTGACCGTGATCTTGTTCTTTTCGCCGATCTCGGACAGCACGAGACCGAGCCGGACCCGGCGGTCGGCGATCTTGTGGTATTCCTCCTTGGCGGCTTCTTCCGTGGTGTCCTCATCGGCAAACGTCTTGCCGCCGGACTCCATCTCGGCCTTGATCGAATTCCACATCAGCTTGAATTCTTCCTCGACCAGCGACGGCGGCGCCTCGAAACGATGGCTCTCGTCGAGGCGGTCCAGCAGCATGCGCTTGACCCGTTGCCGGCTCGCGCCGGCGAATTCGGCCACCAGCCGCTCGCGCGCGGCTTCCTTCAGCTTTTCAAGTGATTCGAGGCCAAGGGTCTTGGCGAATTCGTCGTCGATCTTGGTGTCCTGCGGCGCCTCGATCAAGGTAGCGGTGGTTTCGAATTCGGCCGGCTGGCCGGCGAGCTTCTCGCTGGCGTAGTTCTTCGGAAACGAAACTTTCAGGGTGCGGGTTTCGCCCGATGCGACGCCGATCAGTTGCTCTTCAAAGCCCGGAATGAACTGCCCGGTGCCAATCGTCACCTGGATGTTTTCGCCGATGCCGCCGTCGAACGGCGTGCCGTCGATGGTGCCCTTGAAGGAGATCGTGACCCGATCTCCGGTCTCGGCCTTTGCGCCCTCGGCCTTGGCGGCGAACGCACGGTTCTGGTCGGCGATGCGTTTGATGGCCTCGTCGACATCGGCGTCGGTCACCTCGACCACCGGTTTCTCGACCGTGAAGCTCTTGAAGTCGGCGAGCTGGATCGCCGGCACCACCTCGATCGAGACCGTGTAAGTGAGATCGGATTTCCCGGTCAGGATGTCCTCGACGGCTTTTTCCTCCGTGGGCATCGTAACCTTGGGTTCGGTCGCCAGACGGAAACCGCGCTCCGTGAAGATCTGCGAATTGGTATCGCGGATGGTCTGATCGATGGTCTCCGCCATCACCGAGCGGCCATAGACCTTTTTGAGATGGCTCACCGGCACCTTGCCTGGACGAAAGCCGTTGAGGCGTACCTTGTCCTTGAGTTCCACGAGACGGACGTCCGCCTTGGCATCGAGATCCGATGCGGGGACGCTGATCTGGAATTCGTGCTTCAATCCCTCAACGAGGGTTTCGGTGACCTGCATGGCGTCAATCTTCTTCCCGCTTGGTCCCAGCGCTAAGCGCCGGGACATTGTCAATCTGGTCGACGCGCCCTGGAGCCTGCGTCGGTGGTTCGGCGGACCATTGCTTCAGGGGAGTTTTCCCCTTCGGAAATAGGCCTCCAGTAATCATCATGCAAACGCTGTCAGCGCTTGGTGCGGGCGGAGGGACTCGAACCCCCACAACTTTCGTCACTGGAACCTAAATCCAGCGCGTCTACCAGTTCCGCCACGCCCGCTGATAGCATAAGGTCCGGCCGCGATGCCCGAGCGTGATGTCGAAAACCGCGCAGCGGTTTTCGGGTGGCCATCCTGCTCCAAGCCATTGGAATCGATCACATTCATGATTTTGGATCAACCTCATCCAACATCATCGCGATCGGTGCGGCGGGCTTATAACATGGGCTCAACTGTTCGCAGCAAAAAAATGGCGCTTTCAGAGCCGGCCGGTCGCCCTCCCCGCGGCGATGGCAGCCACCCGGGGGACGCACGTGCTGTGCCCGTGCCGCAGTCCACGGCTGGCGACCTCGCCTCGCAAGCAGGGCGAGGTGACACGAGTCGCGGATGTTATGCGCGCTCTGATTTCCGATTCAATTTTCAAACAGCCATTTCAGTTGAGAACCGTCATTCCGGGGCGCGCGAAGCGCAAGCCCGATCAGGAATCCAGACGCCGTCATTCCGGGATGGTCCGCAGGACCAGACCTCAGATGTGCAATTGCACATCGGGGAATCTCGAGATTCCGGGTTCGATGCTTCGCATCGCCCCGGAATGACGGAGTCTGCTTCAATTCCAGACGCGCGTTTACGCCCTCGCGACGCAATGCGCCCGAGGCGTTGTTTAGCTCTTCCGCCCAAAGAGGGCGTGGGGAACGCCGGATGCCCGTGGCACCCGCGGCCTCGTGTGCACTTGGTAGTGGTAGAACGCACACGAGTAACAACGAGTACCCGGAATCACCCGGCGTCCCCGCACGCAATGGTTTTAAC
>DATHHQ010000655.1:0-17809 GCA_035490095.1 Bradyrhizobium sp. | reverse complement strand
CGCACATGGCCAGCTCGCCGTCCGGCGAGAAGGCGAGCGCAAATACCGCGCCGATGATGACGTCGCGCGCCTCCGGCACCCAGCTCCGTCCCCCGTTGTGCGAACTCAGGATTCCAAGATCGGTGCCGACCAGCAGGTGGGACGAATCGCGTGGATCGACCGCAATGACGAGCGCCGCATTGAGAAACAGGCCGACGTCCGCATTCAACCAGGCGGCGCCGAGATCGCGGGAGCGAAACACACCGCCATAGCTGCTCGCATCATGCGGCGACGCGCTGCCGGCCAACAGAGAGAGCACGCAGGCAAGCCAGAGGGTCAGCCGGCGCACGCCGATTTGTTTTTTTTCAATCCCAGGATGAAGCGGTCGGGGTGGGGAGACTAGTCCCACCCCGAAAACACCCCTCATGGCTTGCGCGATTTTTCACCCGGCGCCAGCGCGATCTCGGCCATGCGTCCGCCGTTCAGCGCCACCCAGGAATTCTTCGTCAGCGGATATTTGTCCGTGTAGCTCAGCGGCTCGTGTGCGGCGACGCAGTTGCTGTAGCCGCCGGTGATCTTGTAGCACTTCTCGTAGGCGAGAAACTGCTGGACCGTATCGGTCTGCTGCACGTTCGCCGTCATCCAATCGCGGATGCCCTCGTACGACGAGAACGCGTCCGAGCCGAACACCAGCTTGCCGATGCTGGTCGGCACCTCGAGCAGCTGCGAGCCGGCCGTATGGGCGCGAAACGCCGGATGAATCCGCACGCCCGGCAGGATCTCCGTCTCGCCGTCGACGATCACCGCCTTGCCCTTCAGCACCTTGCCGTAGACCTCCTCGATGGTGAGCGGCATGTAACCGCAAGCCGGCGTACGATTGCAGCCGCCGGGATCGGAGTTGACCGCCCGGATGTGCGGCTCCGGATAGTTAAGCGCCCACTCGATCGACTTGAGCTCCTCGCGTTGGACGTAGAGCACGGCATTGGGCAGGTCGGACAATTGGCCGGCGTGGTCCCAGTGGGCGTGGCCGATCACCACCTTGGTGACATCGGCGGCATTGAAGCCGAGAACCTTCAGCTGGTCCGGCAGCGGAGCCCAGTGCTCCGACCCGGTCATCTTCAGATAATCCTGCTGCTTCCAGCCGGTATCGTAGAGGATCAACTCATTGCCGCACTTGATCACGCCGATGTTCACCGGCAGATCGACGCTCGGAATGTTGCTCTCCGGCTTGGTGCTGCCGGGCACGAATGCGCGATCCGGCATGAACGATCCGAACGGCACGTTCATGAAACGGCTGCTCTCGATCAGCCATGCCGAGCAGATCGGTTGCTGGGCCTGCGCCGCCGCGCCGAACAAGCATGCCAGCGCCGCTATCACCGCGGTCCACACGGACGGACGAATTTGTAACGCGCGTTTTCTCATTGCCTTCCTCCCTAGAGCTAGATTGAGCTTCCCTGATTGAGATTGGACTGCCTGTCTCTTCTTCTTCGATCCGATCGCCCCCTAGTGCGGCTTGTATTGTCCCGGCCACAGCACTTCGCCGACGCGCAGCATGTCTTCCGAGGCCCTCACATCCATAAGGTGGGCGTCGCCGAGACGCTGCGGGTTACCATCCTCGGTGAATTTCAGCATCTCGGCGGCAGCGTTGGCAAAGAGCGCCATGGCGTCGACGTACTGCCCCTGCGTCCTGGACAGCGAGGGCGGCGTGCTCATGGTGCGGACCTGCATTTCGGCATCATGAAAGAATTTCGCCATCGGCTCGATCTTTCGTGCCAGCGCGCGCGTGTCCCGATCCTCGGTCTGATAGGTGATGCCGGCAAAGCTCATCGCCACCGCCAACCGGGTTGCCTCCCGGTGGACGGTCCACAAGGCTGTCGCGAAGCGTTCCTCGTCCGCCGTCAATGCCGGCGGCTGGGGTTTCTCGGCTCGCGTGCTGACAGTTTGCGCCGCCGACCGCGGCCGCACCTCGTGCAGCCACGCGGCACCCGTGATTGCTGCGAGCGCCACAATGACGCCGGCCAGCAACAACGACCGCCCGCCGGGCATGCCGATCGTCTGAATGGCGCATCCTCCATGTATTGTTATTTGTTATGTATCGTTGCGGGAGTGTATCCCTCGGTTTCCGCGGCGGTCAACCGGCGCGGCGACGAAACAGACCTGCGCGCACTACAGACCTGCGCACTCATGGCTTGCCGTTGGACCGCGAGCCGCGCTAGCGGTCAACGGGGTTCCCAAGTCGGCGCGTCGGTGAACAGGCCGCCCTCGGCAAAGCCGATGCCGTAGATCAGGACCACCCCGAAGACGAAGCTGACCAGGCCCGACGCCACGCGGAGCCGCCAATTGAATTTCGGCAGATTGACCGCCGTGAACGCAAACGGCGCCGACAGGATCAGCGTGATCAGCATCATTCCGACGATAGTGCCGAGCCCGAACAGCAGCAGATAGCCGAGCGCGGCGAGCGGTTCGCGGATGATGGACAGGACCATCAGGGCGACGGCAGCCGATCCTGCAAGGCCGTGCACGAGGCCGACCGCGAAGGGTCGCAGCCACTCATAGAACGCGATCCGGCCGAGCCCGCTGCGGTCGAGCCGCGCCAGCGGCGTGTGCTCCTCGGCGTGCCCGTGCGTACCGGGGCCGTGACCGTGCGGGTGCTGGTGCACGTAGTCGCCGTGCGTATGCAGATGATCGTGGAGGTCGAGCGCATGTCCGCCGGGGACGCCCGCATGGGCGTGGGCGGCGCCGACCGCGCGGCCCATCCCTGTCAAGGTGAGAATGCCGAGCAGGACCAGCATGATGCCGACGGCGAATTCCATCGACAGACCGAGCTTTGGCGGGATGACGACCCCGAACACGATGATCGCCGCGCCGACCGCCATGACCGTGATGGTGTGCCCGACGCCCCAGGCGGCACCGATCAGCGCCGAACCCACCATGCTGCGCTCGCGACTGACGATCGTCGCAATGGCGACCACGTGGTCGGCGTCAGTTGCATGCCGCATCCCGAGAAAGAAGCCGAGAAACAGGAAGGACACGACGTTAAGGGCGGTTCCGGTCATTGCTCTATTATGCAGCGTTTCTGCCCAACGCCAATTCCCATATGCGCGTGCGCCCCGGCCTCAGCATCCCCCAGGCTGGGGCCGTTACTATGTCGCGGCTTCTAAGCCCCCCTTTTCTTCGAGCGAGCGCATCGCCGGTAGCTAACTCAAACGGTGATATGCTGAGCGGGTATGTTTCGCCCTTAAGTTGCTGACCTTGATATGTCGGGCAAAGCGGACTAACTTGAGCTTCGATTCATCAGCGTGACATACGTCCAGCCTAATTTGTGCTCAGTTTTTTTAGCGTCCATTTGAGTTTGTTGGGGGTTCAAATGAGTTCTATTCAGCAGCGCCGTTCAAGCGCCACCGATACCCGCCTTGCAGTCGTCATCAACGCCGCAGCCAATCTCAATGTTCAATTATTGGAATTGAACAGACTGCGCGACCTGGTCAGGAACGCGCAACTATCGGCTCGGAAATCGCCGCAGCTACACAGAAAAAGAAAGCGCATTCCGGCTTGAACCTGCGGCGGGATGACTTTTCTTCGAATCGTCATACCGCTCTGCCTTTTTGTTTGAACATGGTCTCCGGGCAAACGCGTCGCGTTTGTCCCGATGGAAAACCGGTACCCATCCATCGGGTCGTGGCCCGAGGGCATGTTTTTCCGGATCATGCTCTACTAGGGGCCGCTTACGCCGCCGCTAATGGATCCGAAAATCGTCGATCCGTTTTCCGAGCTTAAGCTGGGCCGTCAGCCAGCGCGGCTTTTTCCCGCGGCCTGCCCAAGTCTCGGACGGCTCCGCGGGATTTCTAAATTTCGGAAAAACCTTCGGGTAAGGGCGCCGCGCGTGACTCATCTTGTGGGGTTCAGCACCCAGGCGGAGCTGGCGCAATCTTTGATCAAGCCTTGCTTTTTCGGCTGGTATTTTTTGAGCCAATGCGGAGGAGACAAATTCGTGAAGCGAGCATAGCTCGTCCACCGACATCGATTTGAGATCATAAGGTTTCATTTTTTTAAACCCAGATGATTAGCCGTTGTCGAAGGCTGCTTGTGCCGAAGGGCCAATTCTGGGCGATTCCGGGCCGCTTCAATGGTCGAAGAAGGCCAAAACTGGGTGCCCGACCCCCACATTCATTCTACCATTTTACGGCGCCCACCCTTTCCTTCCACCAAAGGTTGCGGATGGATGAAATGGCGGCGCGCCCGTTGGAAGACTCATGCCAAGCCCTCACGGGGCGGCTTTGGCGCGCTTGGGTACCTTTGGCGTCACGATGCTACCTCCAGAGCGGGATGACTTTTCGTCGAATCGTCATCCCGCTCTATCTTTTTGTTTGAGCGTGATCTCCGGGCATACGCTTCGCGTTTGTCCCGAGGGAAAACCGGTACCCACTTTTCCGGGCTACCGGCCCGCCCAATCGGAGATTCGGGGCAAGTTTTTCGGGATGCCCTGGATGATCCCGAACCTGCTGTTTCACGATAAGCCAGTTCCGCTCTCGAATGTGCGAAGCCACGGGCGTAACCAGGTGTTCTGCCGCCGGCGGCTCAGTTCAACCGTAGTTCAGTGATGTGCCGCGGATCCGGGCTCAGCTCATTACGTTCCACGCGCTTGACGATGTCCGTCAGCACGGCATTGGCGGTGCACGAGAGGCCGACCTTCTCGCCCTCCCGCACGACGAAGCCGTTGAGGAATTCGATCTCCGTGCGCCGGCCTTTCTGCATGTCCTGGCCCATTGAGGGACGCTGCTCGGAAGAGGTACGCTTGCCGTCCTTGAAGCGCTGCTCGTCGCAGACGCACATCGCCGTCTCGTCACCTTCGCCGGCACGGGCTATCGTCTCAGCCGGCAGATGCAAGATCTCTTCCAGTTGATAGCCGTGCGCTTGCCCGACCCGGATCGCTTCGCTGCCGAGCCGCGTGGAGAAACGGCGGATCGGCTCGCTTTGCAACATATCTGCGCCGGGCAGACCCGTGCAGGCCGAGAGCCCATTGCCCATGGCATTGGCGACCAGTTTCGACCAGCGCTCGCCCCATAAATTGCCGGTCACCTTGGCGCTGTCGGCGTAGCCGACCAGGCGGCAAATTTCTTCCGCCCGTTGCGTGATACGGCCGTGCACTTCGCCGGCGCGAAATACGGTGTGCGCCGCCCCGCCCTTGCCAGCGCCCCGGTGGATGTGGCCGGGCTCAGGAAGGTTGACCGTGATACTGCTGGCAATACACCCCAGTGTCTTGCCCCAGCCGACGATGCCGGCGATCGTCTCTTCATTCATGCAGTTCTGCAGCGACACGACATAGCCGTCCGGCGCCAGATACTGCCGGATCAGCGTGGTAGCCCAGGCCGTGTCGTAGGACTTCATGCACACGAAGGCGATGTCGACCGGCGTCTCCTTGGCGAGCTGCTGCGCGTCCGTGACGTGCAGCGCTCGCACGGGAACCGAGAATTCCGCGACGTCCCTTGCGTGGGTGACGCGCAGCCCGTGCTTTCTCATGTGCTCGATGTGCTCGGGCCAGGGATCGATGAACGTCACGTCCTCGCCCGCCTGCACCATATGGGCGCCGGCATACCCGCCAACGGCACCAGCTCCGACGATAGCTATCTTCCGACCCATACTTTCCCCCTGGCATTTCTTGCGGCCCACGACGCCACCGGTCCGCTAATCGTTGGAGGCCACTTTAGCGGATCCGGGCCCTTCGCCAACCGTCAGTTTCGCGCCACAAGCTGACACGCCGTCGATGTCGCTTTTGACCTACAACGGACATGGATGACCGGCTTTACGTCGGCGCGGCCCCCCGGCCACGACTTCAGCGTGGCGCAAGTCCGGCGCATCTTTTAGAATATTGTGCATGTAGTCGGAGGAACAGCGATGCAATTGCGGGTCTTTGGGCGCACGGGAATGCAGCTCTCGGTGCTGGGCTTCGGCTGCGGCGCAGTCGGCGGAATCATGGTACGCGGCGATCCTGCCGACCAGGAGCGCACCATCGCGCGGGCAATCGCCGCCGGCGTGAACTACTTCGACACCGCGGTGCAGTACGGTGATGGCGAATCGGAAAAGAACCTTGGCCGCGTTTTACAGAAGCTGAAGCCGGCCAACGTGGCCGTCGGCACCAAGGTCCGGTTGCCGCCCAGCGAGTTCGGCCGCATTGCCGATGCCGTAACGATGTCGCTCGAAGGCAGTCTGGCGCGACTCCGTCTTGACCGGGTCGACATCCTTCACCTGCACAATGCGATTACCGAGACAGGAGGCGGATCGGCGCTGAGCGTCGAACAGGTGCTCGGCGACGTGGTACCGGCGTTCGAGCGCCTGCGTCAGCAGGGGAAGATTCGTTTCCTCGGGATTACGGCAGTAGGCGACACGGCGGCCCTCCATCAAGTGATTGATGCAGACGCCTTCGACAGCGCGCAAGTAGTCTACAACATGCTCAATCCATCCGCCGCCGAAGAATTGCCGACGAACTATCCGGCACAAGATTATGGGCGATTGTTCGATCACACCAAGGCAGCCGGCGTCGGCGCAGTGGGCATCCGCGTGCTCGCCGGCGGCGCCCTGTCGGGCTCAGCCGAGCGTCACCCGATTGCGAGTCCGGCGCCCGAGCCGATTGGTTCGGCGATGAGCTACGACGCCGATGTCGAGCGCTCACGCCGTCTAATCCCGCTGGTAAAGGAGGGGTTCGCCACCAGCCTGACCGAGGCCGCCACACGGTTTGCACTGTCTCACCCGGCAATGGGAACTATCCTGGTCGGCATGGCAACGCCGCAACAGTTCGAAGACGCACTCGCCGCGGTCCAAAAAGGCCCACTGCCGCAAGCTGCGCTCGACCGGCTGTCAGCGCTGCGGCAGGCATTCTCTGGCGAACCACGATGATCCCCCGGCTTCTGGCACATCTCAAACGTCAGCTTTTCGGTGAACGTCCGCTTTGCGCGGTGGCCGTCGCACGACAGATTGAGCAAACCGGCGAGCCGCCATGACGAGGGTGCGCGCGTGTTGACTTTCCGACGCATTCTCCAAATACTTGGCTAAAAAGAAGAAAAGCCAGTCTGAAACGACGGTTCAGTGGGAGGACATGATGCCGACTTCACGCAGAACGCTGCTCAAGAATTCCGCGGCTGCGGCCGCCGTGTTGAGCTTCGATTGGACACGCGCAAGGGCACAAGCCGAGACGTTGCGCATCGGCCTGATCTACGACTTGACCGGTCCCTTTGCTGCGGGCGGGTCGGTTGCCTCCTCGATCGGCGCGCAGATTGCAATCGATCTCGTCAACGAGAAGGGCGGCATCGGTGGCAAGTACAAGGTCTTCCCTCTCGCCGCCGATTCCCAGAGCAAGCCCGACGTTGCGATCAATGAGGCCGAACGCCTGATCAACCAGGAGAAGATCGACATCATCAACGGCGTTTATGCGAGTTCGCACGCGGTCCCGCTCGCGGGCAAAGTCGAGCAGCACAAGAAGATCCTCTGGATCACGACCGCGGTTGCGACCGCCGTGTTCAAGGACAAAAACCTGCAATACGTTTTCCGCGCGCAGATTCATTCCGATCAGTACGGCCAGGCCTTTGCCAGCTTCATCAGCGAACACGCCAAGGCCAAGCTCGGCATCGAGCCCAAGGACGTCAAGGTCGCGCTGATTCACGAAGACGGCCCCTACGGGGTCGGCGTTGCCGCCGCCGACGAGGCCTATTCCAAGGAGGCAGGCCTCCAGGTCGTGCTCAAGGAAGGCTATTCGGCGTCCGCGCCCGACCTCTCGGTGCTGGTAACCAAGCTCAAGCGCGCCAAAGCCGACGTGATCTCGCACGCCGGATACAATCCCGACATCACCCTGCTCCTACGCCAGGCACGCGAGAACGGCCTTCGCTTCAAGATGCTGTTCGGCGCCGGCGCGGGCTATAGCCAGCTCGACAAGCTGCGCGCGGCTTTCGGCGCCGACATCGACAATTTCTGCAATATCGATCCGGTGCCTGCGCAATTGCTCGATCCCTCGAAACTCGCGCCCGGCATCGGCGATCTCATCAACACCATGGTCGCGCGCTACAGGGAGAAAACCGGCGCCACCGACGTTCCGCCGCACTGTTCGATGGGCTTCAACCAGACCTGGGTCCTGCTCAACAACGTCCTGCCCGTCGCCAAGGAGAAATACGGCAGTTTCGATCCCGAGGCTGTTCGCAAGGCGGCGCTCGACGTGGATATCCCGCCGGGTGGTACGATCCAGGGCTATGGCGTGAAATTCTACCCACCCGGTACGCCGCTCTCCGGCCAGAACGAGCGCTCGACGCCGGTCGTGATGCAAAATGCCGGCGAACATATCTCGGTGATTTGGCCGAGCAATATTCGGACGCGGGACCCGGTTTTCCCGCTCCCGAAATCGTCGATCTACGCCGCTTAGAGCGTTTTCAAGCGAAGTGGAAACCGGTTCGCGTCAAGAAAACGCGTCAAAACAAGAATCTAGAGCCGCGTTTCGATTCCATCGAAACCGAAAAAGGCGCTAGACGGAGATGCTCGGCGTCGAGGGCCTCGGCAAGCGGCCAAGCCGGTTGCGGCGCGAGAATCTCACAGGGTGACGCGACGGCCCTCTTCGGCCGCCCAATAGCCGGCGTAGTTGACCTTGATCGTCTCAAAGGCCAGCGCGAGATCCGCGAGCGGCTGCCGGCCGGTCGCGACGCATTCCATGAAATCCTGGATTTCCTGCAAATAACCGCGCGTCCATTCTTCCTCGAGGCAGATGTATTGCCAGCCGGTCTTCCGGTCGACCTTTTCGGTGAAATAGACGCTTGCGAGCTTCTCCTCGTTGGTCTGGTAGCTCATCATGTGCGTGTTCGGCGTGATGTTGGCGAACAGCGAGCCGCCGCTGGTGTAGGTTTCGATCAGGTTGCGCACGCCGCCCATGATCATGTCGCCGGAAAACACAGTCGCCTTGGTCCCATCGGAGAAGGTGACGGTGAGCATGCCCCAGTCCTCGACGTCCACTGGATTGGACTTGAGCACAGCTCGTTCGTCCGGCCGCAGGCACGCCGCAACGTTGCCGACGTCGCAGGTCACGCTGGCAACGCTGATCGCCTCGCCGCGTGCCTTCGCCTCGACCTGCTTGAGATAGAGTACTGTTGCCAGCGGATGGCATCCCATGCGGATCAGCGAACCGCCGCCGGTCATGGCCCATTGGGCGGCGTGTGCCGCATGCGAGCCGCTGTGACTCTCTTCACCCTTCATGAACAGGATCTTGTCTTTGGTGGCCTTTAGGATCTCCACGGTCTTGGTCACCGCCGGCGCGTAGATCCAGTCTTCTGCATACATGAAGAGCCTGCCAGTCCTGCTGATCGCCGCGCGGGTGCTTTCCATTTCTTCCAGTACGCGCTCGTACATCTGGGCTTTTGGGACGTGCTTGCCGATTGGCACCTTGTCGTCCTCTCGCCCGAAATAACCGGCAAATGGCTTTTCGCAGATGACATGTTTGCCGGCCTGCATCGCATCGACGATCATCGAGGTGTGTAAATTGGGCGGCGTGCAGATGTCGACAACATCGAGCTCGCCGTCGGCGATTAAGTCGCGAAAGCTGCGGTACGCCTTCGGTATCTGATGCCGCCGAGCAAAATCGAGAACATGGTCGCCCCTCGCCGCGACGGCTTTGACGTCGACATCGATTCCGTAGACACGCCTGTAGGCGTACATATGCAGCTCCGAAACGAAGCCGCAGCCGACCAGACCGATCCTGATCCTTGCCATTGAGGATGCCTCCAGTGGTCGATTTACGCCGCGGAATTTTGATCGGCTTCTATTCGATTGCCCGTGAGACAGCGTAGCGTTTTGTGATAGCTACGCAACGGCCACCTTCGGGTGGTCTTTTTGCTCAGTGCTCAGGAACCGAGAAAAATAAGAAGACCGCGCGCAAAGCCGGAATGCCGAAAACTAAAGGTGCGAATTCGATCAACATGGCTCATCCCGGTGTGCGAAACTCTGCCTGGAGTTCCGCCCCGTGGTTTCTTTGCCCGCCAGTCGATGTGCACGGTAACCTTGACCGGTTAGGTTAAGGCGTAGATTGCGTTGTGGCCTCGCCCGGTCACGCTATCATCTGTCGATGACGCAAAAACGCCTATCCAGTTTTTTCTTTTCGACCGTCCTGATTGCCGTGACGGCGTACTGGATTTGGTTCTTGTTCTCCCATGCCGATCAAATTTTCAGGCACTAGCTGCCATTCAAGCGACGTCAGTTCTTGTTTCAAAATCGACAGTTCGTGTGTCGGCGCTAGATCATCCGCGCCACAGTGGACATTTTCCGCAGCAGGACGGTCAGCGCCCAGCTGATGGAAAGCGTGCCGGTGAATACGATCGCGAATTTGGCGAACGCCGGGAAGGCTGGATCGTAAACGGCGTATTGCAGCCAGATGAGCGGAATGAAGTGCAGGAGGTAAATACCGTAAGCCGAGGGCCGCATCGCGTCGAGCAGCCCAAACGAAGATCGCTCAAAGCGCAGAAAAACCGCAGGGACGGTGAACGTCATCGCCGCGCTGAACATTGCAAAGACGAGACCATAAGCCGTGTGCCACCAAAGCGGCGGTGAATTGAAGTCGACCAGCCCACTGTGGTGCGTGTAGACCAGAAGCAGGATGGCTCCATAGGAGGCGATCGCAATGGCGAGCCATACTGTCCAGCGCTTTACCAGCATTCCATTCTCAGCAAGGATCCCGGCTCTCAGGCTGACCTCACCGACACCGACGCCGGCAAAAAAATATCCGGCATATAGCAGGATCCGGCTGGTTTGAATCGGAAGCGGATAATGACCGGGCACCAGCCAGGATGAATCGCCAAAGATCAGGCGCATCGGCAGATAGATTATGATTGAGAAGACCAGGAACGCAACGAAGGCGGTCATCGGCCGGTCGCACAGGGTATGGATGAGTTGCCCGAATGCTTCGATCACTCGGGGGGCCCCGGCCCACAGCAGCGCGGCGATCGCATCGAGCGCCAGCAGGACCCACAAGAACCACGCCGAGCCTGACGGCCAGGGACCGATCGTCAGCGTGTGCCACCAGAAATGAAGGAAATTAAGGTCCGTTATTCCCGGCAAATGATAGCGCAGGAAGGTCGGATAATAGGCAATCGGCATCACGACGAAGATCGAGACCAGAAACGGCACACCCAATCGCCAGGCACGCCTGCCGAGGAAATCCGCCGGTCGCCTGCGCGCTAGGCTGCCGCGAACGAACAATCCAGAAATGAAAAACATGCAGGCCATAAAGAAGCTGTCATTGAACAGCACGACCAAGTCGAAGCCGAGCCAGCGCATGCTGTCGCCATGGCCGAAATAGGTGTAGTTGATAACCGAGTGGTGCAGCACCACCAACAGCGTGATGACGGAACGCGCGCGGTCGAGCGCAACGATGCGCACCGGCGTCGCCACGGCCTGATCTCTTGCGTCTGGTTTCTGCAGCATCATTTCTCGCCGAAGCCAAATCCGGAGCTGTCCGCTGAATAATAAGCTGATGCGCGCAGATGTTTTAGACCGACAACCCACCTTCACCATTAAATTAAACTTCAGGAAGGGCTCCGCGAGCAGAGCATCGGCATCTCGCATCGGCAGTCCGGTTTGCGGCGCCCGAGTGAATTTCGTGCGTTTTACAACCCACTACGGTTTTCGAAAGACATGAGCACACACGTTGCGCAATCCTGTTGGGTGCTTCAGCCGACCTCGACAAGTGAGTCTGTTCTCTGGTGCATGGGCGTCAACGATAGGAACGGGTGATGTCAAAAACGGCTTGGGAACTTCTGGTCCGCGCGCTCGAACGGATTAAAATGAAATGCACCGGTAGCGAGGATCACACATCAACGGAACCCGCGATGTCGGCTCGCCTCGGCGTTGGTTCGTGGATTATCTTGATTGTGCTGCTGTCGCTATTGATCGCCACCGGCGTTGTCATCTATCGCGGCTGGACACTGGGAGACGGCACCGACATGCCAGCCTCAGGTTATGCGGCGATGGTGTTCGGGGTGATTATTTCACTGGCCGTCGGGTTCGGTCTCATGGCGCTTATCTTTTACAGTAGCCGAAAAGGATATGACGAACCGCCCGTGCTGATCGCCCCTGAAGATGACTCTGTGGAATCAAAGGACGTTGCTGAGACAAAGTGACATCGGTAAAGCGGCTCCATGTTCGCATGAGAGACTCACGCGGGGGCTATCGCCTTCTGTCGTGTGTCATTCGATTTAACGGTTGTTTGGACTTGCCAGGTCACTCGAGTTCGGCTGTTGCTCGTTCTTCAGAGGGTAAAAGTCAGCCCTGTTGCCGTGGAGTATTGGTCGCATTGGGCTGCGTTGCCATTGGACCTGGCTGCATCGACTGTTGAAAAGGCTTCTTCTGGAGTCGCCAAGAGTTTTGAGCGCGTCCGAGTTCGTGCCACCGCTCGGCCTGCGCAATCCATTTTCCTCTATTTCGGGGTTCAGACCTCGCCCGCTCCAGGCAATGCAGTTCCATTATCGCGCACTTGTTGTCGCTCATAGGTTGTCCTCCCTTATCCACAACCTTATTTCTTCTGTTGCGTCAGAGTCATTATGATTATGCGACAGAACTATCTTAGATTTGTGGGTGAATGGACCGGCTCTTGACCGCGTGTCGACGCGGGCTCGTAAGGCCAGAATGTCGCCATTGAATACCGGCGGGCGGTCACAAGCGAAAAGCACCCTGCCCGTCAGGTCGATCCGGCCTGCGCTTCGAGACGCCGGCTGTAGCGTGACATGGCAAAGCAGAAAGCGAAATAAATCAATCCCACGAACAGGTAGACCTCGACACTGAACGACTGCCACGCGGGATCGATGATGGCGGTCTTCGCTGTCGTCAACAGGTCGAAGATGCCGATGATCAGGACCAGACTGGTATCCTTGAAGAATGCGATGAACGTATTCACCAGTGGCGGGATCACATGACGGATAGCCTGCGGCAAAATGATCAGACCGTTTTTCTTCCAGTACGAGAGGCCGAGCGCGTCGGCTGCCTCATGCTGTCCCCTCGGAACAGCCTGCAAGCCGCCGCGTATGACTTCCGCAAGATAGGCGCCGGCGTAAAGCACGAACGCGATCTGGGCCCGGAGCAGCTTGTCGATGTTGACGCCATCAGGCATGAACAACGGAAACATGACGCTGGCCATGAACAATAGGCTGATCAGCGGAACGCCACGGATGAGCTCGACATAAAGCACGCAAAGCGAACGGATCGCCGGTAGCTTTGAACGGCGGCCGAGTGCTACGACAATCCCGAGTGGAAAGCCGAAAGCCAGCCCGAAGGTCGCGAGAATCAGCGTCACCGGCAGCCCGCCCCAGCGATCCTGGGAGACATAGGGAAGCCCGAAGACGCCGCCCCACATCAATAAGCCGATCGCGACCAGTGCTGCGCCCCACACCAGCACCAATTCCTTGCGCCACCAGTTGCGCCGGCTCGACACAAAGAAAAGTGCAATGAACGTCAGGGTCGCGACGGCGGGCCGCCACTGCTGGTCGAAGGGATATGTGCCGAACAGAATGAAGCGAAATTTCTCGGGGATCACCGCCCAGCAGGCGCCAAGTCCACGGATCGCCCGGCAGGCGCCGGTCTGGTTGTCGGGAACGCTCCAGATCGCGTTCCAGAAACCCCACTGCAGCAGGCTCACGCACGCCTTCGCGAGCAGGAAAATCAGCAGCAGAGAGATCACGGTCGAGGGAATCGAGGAGAATAGATTGGCGCGCAGCCATCCGATCGCGCCGCCTCTGCCCCTGCGCGATCGCGATCGACCGACGGGGAGCGGATTTTCCGGTGCATCCGCTATTGAGGTCATCGCTCAGCGCTCCACCAGCGCGATGCGCGCATTGTACCAGTTCATGAACAGGCTGATGCCGAGGCTGATGGTCAGGAACACCAGCATGATCAGCGCGATGGCTTCGATCGCCTGGCCGGTCTGGTTCAGCGTCGTATTCGCAATCGACACGATGTCCTGATAGCCGACCGCGACCGCCAGCGAAGAATTCTTGGTCAGGTTCAGATACTGGCTGGTCATCGGCGGAATGATGACCCGAAGCGCCTGCGGCATGATGATGTGCCGCAGCGCGAAACTGCGGCGCAGACCGAGCGCCATGGCGGCGTCCCATTGCCCCCTGTGTACGGCCTGAATACCGCTGCGCACGATCTCGGCAATGAAGGCCGAGGTATAGGTGACGAGCGCGACCAGCAGCGCGAAGTATTCCGGCGACAGCGTCCATCCGCCGACGAAATTGAAGCCGCGCAACTCAGGCATCGCGATGGTCCAGGATGCGCCGAGACCCCACGAGACCAGCGCCGGCCATCCGATCACAAGGGCAAGGGCATAGGGCCAGAGCCGACGCGGCTGGCCATCTCGCAGATGCTGCGCGATCAGTCGCCGGTTCAGCACGTACGACGCGATCAGCCCGGCCGCGGCGGCAGCCATCACCCAAAGGTTTCCTTCATCGATCGGAATCGACGGCAGTATGAGGCCGCGGTTTGAAAGAAATACGCCGTCGATCGGCATCCATGCCGCGCGGGCTGCCGGAAGTCCCTGCATCAGCACGTACCAGAACAAAAGCTGCAGCAGTAGCGGAAGATCACGCAGCACTTCGACATAGACCGCGGCCAGCCGGGACAGCAGCCAATTGGACGATAGCCGCGCGATGCCTATCATCGTCCCGAGCACGGTCGCGAGCACGATGCCGATGACGGCAATACGCAGCGTGTTGACGAGGCCAACGATGAAGGCGCGCAGATAGGTGTTTTTGGGGCTGTAGGCGAGCAGTGCGTCGGCAATCGGCATCCCGGCCTCGCGACCGAGAAAGGCAAAGCCGGTCGAGATGCGGCGCACCGACAGATTGTGAGCGGCATTCGACCAGAGCCAGGCGACGACAGCGATCGCGATCCCCACCACCACGATCTGCCAGAAAAGACCCGCGAGGCGCTCTTGGCTCAGTGAAATGCGCAACCGCTTGCGACGAGCAGGTTCGGGCGTGGATGCCGTCACAGCACAAGATCCTTCTCGCAGCAGAGATCTTCGGCCATGCGCTTAACAGCGCGTTTCATATGTTGCACAGGAAAGCCCGTTGTGCAACATATGTTTCATGAGCCAGCCGCCCCCCCCATCCTCGCCCCTCAGCGAACTCTGCAGCGCCTTGCCATCACTGCCGATGCGGCTGCGGGAAGTTGGGCGATTTGTTGCCGCCAATGACTATGACGCCACGACCCGTTCGATGCGCGACCTCGCCGCCGCGGCGGGCGCCGATCCTGCTTCCTTCACGCGGCTGGCGAAGGCACTGGGTTATTCAGGATGGGACGGACTCCGCGCCGCTTTGACTGAGGCGCGCCGGCCTGCGCAAAGCTCTCCGTTCTCGGGCCGAACCAAGGGGCGGCGCCATGGTCCGAATTCCGACGTCATGCTGGTCGCCGATAAGCTCGAAGCTGAGGCGGCAGGCCTTGCCCGCATTTCGACGGACAGCGTGGCAAGGGCGGCCAAGAGCCTGCAAGCGGCGCAGCGCATCTGGATTGCCGGCTTTCGAAGCTGCCGCGGCGTGGCGGAATTGCTCAACTACCAGCTTCGATTGTTCCGACCTGATGCGGTACAGCTCGTTGGTGGATCGGGTCCCGAGGATCTTGATCTCGGCGCATTCCGTGCCGGCGACGCCGTCATCGTCATCGGGTTTGCGCCCTATTCGGCGGCAAGCGTGTCATCAGCCCGCGCGGCGCATCGTTCCGGCGCTGCGCTGATCGCGATTGCCGACGCGGTCGCCGCTCCGATGGCTGAGGGCGCCGATCACGTGCTTCTGTTCGAGGCGGCCGCGTCGCCTGGATTCTTTCCGAGCCTGACCGGCGCGATCGCGATCGCGCAGTCGCTTGCAGCGGTGACGTTTGTGCTGGGCGGCGTGGGCGCGAAGCGGCGCCTCGAAGAGACCGAAGCTCGCCTCGCGGCGATGTCGCAGTATGTTGCTGATTGAGGTTGAATGTCATGGCCGCTAGACAAAGCCGCGTGCTGCATCGAAGCCTGCGCGGGCAGCCTCCCAAGGCCGTCGGCGGTGACGGCGTGTGGCTCATTGCCGAGGATGGCCGCCGGATTCTCGACGGCTCCGGCGGCGCTGCCGTTTCCTGCCTCGGACACCAACATCCGCGCGTGATCGAGGCCATCTCCAGGCAGGCGTCGAAGCTCGCTTATGCCCATACAGGCTTTTTCTCTTCGGAGCCGGCAGAGATGCTGGCCGACCGGCTCGTCGGCGATGAACCTGGCGGCCTCGCCTACGCCTACTTCGTCAGCGGCGGGTCGGAAGCAATCGAAGCCAGCATCAAACTGGCCCGGCAATATTTTATCGAAAGCGGTCAGCCCCAACGCCAGCGCTTCATCGCCCGTCGCCAGAGCTACCACGGCAATACGCTGGGGGCGCTGGCGGCAGGCGGAAACGCCTGGCGCCGCGAACCCTACGCGCCGTTGCTGTCGACCGCCTTCAGCCACGTGACACCTGCATTCGCGTATCACGAGAAGCGCGACGATGAATCCGAGGCTGATTTTGTGGCGCGGCTGGCGGCCGAACTGGAGGCGGAGTTCCAGTGCCTTGGCCCCGACACGGTGGCCGCATTCATTGCCGAGCCCGTCATCGGAGCGACGGCCGGTTGCGTGCCGCCGCCCGAAGGCTACTTCAGAGCAGTGCGCGAGATCTGCAACCGGTACGGCGCCCTGCTTATCCTGGACGAGGTGATGTGCGGCATGGGCCGCACCGGAACGCTTCACGCGTGGGAACAGGAAGGCATCGCGCCCGACATCCAGGCCATCGCCAAGGGGTTAGGCGGCGGCTACCAGCCGATCGGCGCGATGCTCGCAAGCGCTGATATCATCGACACGATCAGGCAGGGCTCGGGAGCTTTCCAGCACGGACATACTTATCTCGCGCACCCCCTCGCCTGCGCGGCGGCGCTCGAGGTGCAGCGGATTATCGCTGAAGAGAAACTACTCGATCGGGTCAGGGATCTCGGCAATCACCTCGAGCGGCGATTGATCGAGCGCTTCGGCAATCACCGGCACATCGGCGACATCCGCGGACGCGGCCTGTTCCAGGCCATCGAGCTCGTCACCGATCGCGCCAGCCGCGAGCCGTTCGATCCCGGCCTCAAGCTCCACCAGCGCATCAAGGCCGCCGCGTTCGAAAACGGCCTCGCCTGTTATCCGGCAGGCGGGACGGTGGATGGCCGCAGCGGCGATCATGTCCTGCTCGCACCGCCCTACATCGCGACATCACACGACATCGACATGATCGTCGACAGGCTCGGTACCGCGGTAGACCGCGCATTGGAAACTGTTGGTCAATAGGAGGATGAGCACAATGAAAAGAATCTTCGTGGCTACGGGATTGCTCACAGCATGGTTTTCCGGGGCAGCGGCCGGAACGCTCGACACGGTGAAGCAGCGCGGCACGCTTGTGTGCGGCGTCAGCGCAGGTTTTGCCGGATTTTCCACGCCAGACTCCCAGGGAAATTATAAAGGCCTCGACGTCGATTACTGCCGTGCCTTGGCAGCTGGGATTCTCGGTGACGCCAGCAAAGTACGTTATGTCGCACTCACGGCACAAAACCGCTTCACCGCGCTGCAATCGGGCGAGATCGACGTCCTCTATCGCAACTCGACGCAGACCTTTCTGCGCGGCGTCACGCTCGGCCTGCGGCAGGGGCCGATCAATTTCTATGACGGCCAGGGTTTTGTGGTTCGGCGCGACAGCGGCGTCAAGGACCTGAAGGGACTGAATGGCGCCACCGTTTGCGTCGCACAGGGCACAACCCACGAAGTGACGCTCGGCGATTATGG
>DATHHQ010000654.1:0-2402 GCA_035490095.1 Bradyrhizobium sp. | reverse complement strand
AACCACGCCTTCCTGAAAAGGTGCAGGCGGCGCTAGAAAGCTGGCTGGCTGAGCGGGATCCCGTCGAGAAAGCGACCGGCATCGCCGCCTATGTGAGCTTCGGCGATCCTGGGCCCGCGATCGAAGCCTTCGCGGGCAAGGTAGGCCGGGCGCCGAACGACGCTCCCGTGAGCCAGGACACCTTGTTCCAGATGGGCAGCACGTCCAAGTCCTTCGCCGCGGCCGTCATCCTGAAGCTTGAGGCGGCGGGCAAGCTATCGCTCGACGACACGGTCGGCCGCTGGCTGCCCGAGTATCCGGCGTGGAAGGACGTCTCAGTAAGACGCTTGCTCAACATGTCGAGCGGCATCCCAAACTACTCCGAGACCGAGGCGATGTCGCGGACCTGGGCCGGGGAACCCAACCGCACGCTGAGCGCACAAGATCTCGTCAAACTGGCTTACCCAAGCGCCACGAACAACCTCGCATCCACCACCGGCTATCATTACTCCAACACCAACTACATCCTAGCCGGCATGATCGCCGCCAAAGCGGCAGGCAAGCCCTATCGCGACCTCGTGCACGAACTTCTGCTCAAGCCGCTCGGGCTAAACTCCACCTTCTACGAAGATGGGCCCTACCCGGCGGAGGTCATCACGCGGCTGGCGCATGGC
The DNA here is from genome assembly GCA_035490095.1 of Bradyrhizobium sp. Classification (GTDB taxonomy): domain Bacteria; phylum Pseudomonadota; class Alphaproteobacteria; order Rhizobiales; family Xanthobacteraceae; genus Bradyrhizobium. Next base: position 1,749 of record DATHHQ010000654.1, on the reverse strand, counting down.
TATTTCGAGAACCCGGCCTGCACCGACTATCAACCGAAGGAATGCAAGGTCTCGTGGAACCAGCCGATCCTGGGGCGAGACATGCGGACGGCGAGCACGACTTGGGCGCAGGCTGCCGGCGGTGCGATTTCGAACGCCCGTGACCTCGACCGTTGGATGCGGGCGGTCTTTGCCGGGCAGGTGGTGCCGCCAAAACAGCAGGCCGAATGGCTGTCGCTGATCTCCCTCAAGACCGGCGTGCCGATCCACGACGTCTCCGCCGCCGATCCAGCCGGCTTCTCCCTTGGCCTCGCTCGCGCGATACATGGGGCGGCTGGACCTCTGTGGTTCTATGAGGGCGTAACACTCGGCTACCGGACCCTCTATGCCTGGTATTCAGATGAAAACATGATGATCATCCTGCAGACCAACTCGCAGCCGCCCGAGGGCATGGACAAGATTGGCGACGCGATGGCTGCGGTGCACGACATATTGAAAGCCGACGCGCCGAAGAAGGCTTCTCCGTGATGTCGACACGAAATCTGAAAAGCAGGATGGCCGCCTGCTGCTAGCTCGGGATCAAGTCGTTTTTGGCGTTCATGTTTGTGGCCGGATCGGCGAACTGCCCCTATAAGGAAGGCCCCTAAGTCACTGCTGGTAGTGCGGCTCTGGTGGCTTTAGAGCTATGGAAGCAGCTTGTTCGCGCGGGTCGTGAACGCGACGAACCGGGCAATGGACCACCTGCCGTCGGGCTGACGACGGAATATGTCCATGCCCTCTTCCGTCGTCTTGTCCTTGGCGCCATTCACCTGTGTCGTGAGGGTCCAGGTCAATCGAACGACCGCGACATCGCCAAGGACGACAATCTCATGAACGTCGGGATTGTCGTAGTGGAGCTGGATGTCGGACCTGGCCAGCATCTTTGCGAGGTTTGCGCAGATCGTCTCTCGCGTGCCCTGCACTACCTCCGGGATCGAGTAGACAAGATCTGGTGCGAAGAGGTCGCAAACCCCGGCCGAATCTTTAGCGTTGAAATCGGCTGTCCAGCGCTGGAAGCGTTGCATGATAGCCGCCTCATCGGCGGCTGAATCGGCGTGAACCGACGTCATCGATGCGGAAGCAAAGGCAATAGCAAAGAGTGTTGTGAGGCGCCGGTAAGACATCGGATGGTCCACTCGCCCAAGAAAGCCCGCCACCCCGAAGGGCAGCGGGTTCGATCAACGAGGGTACGTACGCGACGTCTCTGAAGCGTCGCATCACTGGTGTTGACCCGGCGACTCAAAGATTAAACCTGCCTGGGAGGCACCTTGTCCATGAAAGCTTGTGACTCTCTGGCAGTGTGGGGAAACGCTGCCATCTTGGCAGGGCTGTCGGGATGGCCCCTAAGCTTCGAGGCCGCCATCGTCCTCGACCCTGACACCGGCTGCCAAGTCGATCGTCCGGCTGGAGTCGGGATCGCATAGCCGGCCGGCGGAGGGTATGCGTCGTCTCTGCGCCGCCGGCGTGGCCGCCATCGCTGCTCCTTTCGGACCTGCGGCGAGCACGGGGACAAAAATCCTCATTTTGAGATAAGTCGTCTAACTCATTGTAATAATTACGTTATTGACTGTTTTTGCCGCTCAGATATGCTACAATTGCGGGCAATTTTGCCCGCAGAAACGAGGGCAAAATGGCAGGGCGACAAGCCAAGATACTGACAGACGGCCAGCTAACGGCCGCGCTCAAAGCGACAAAGCAAACGAGATATCCCGAGCGAGACAAAGCCATGTT
>DATHHQ010000653.1:0-3652 GCA_035490095.1 Bradyrhizobium sp. | reverse complement strand
GGTGAGCACGAGCCCGCCCTCCTCGATCTCGATGGCGCAGATGCGTTCGCGGGTGCTCATCACCAGCCGCCCGATGGCCACCATGCTCTGCCTGGCCATGGCCGCGCGGATGACGGCATAGGCTTCGATGCCGGTCTTGCCCGCCGGGACGAGGTGGTACGGCGTATCCCAATAGAGGCGGTCGATCGAGTTGCGCGGGACGAACTTCTCGATGTCGATGATGCGGGTCGATTCGAGCTTCACCGCGTCCAGCTCTTCCTTGTCAAACAGGACGTATTCGCCCTTGGCGACCTGAAAGCCCTTGACCAGCTCGCTGCGCGAGACCTCCTCGCCCGTACCGGCGTCGACGGTCTGCATCCGAATGCGGTTGTTGGTCTCGGGGTTGATCAGGTTGAAGCGAACGGTGTCGGCTTCCGAGGTCGCCGGCCACAGGGCGACCGGACAGGTCACGAGCGACAGACGAAGATGCCCTTCCCACGATGGACGTGCGGCCATGCTGAAACTCCCCTCCCTAACCCCTGAGCCCGAACCCCTCGAGCGGCGATTCAACGGCGCGGACAGTCGATCTGTTGCAGCGGGATCAGGGTTTTATGCGATCTTGATGGTGCGTCGCGTCGGTCTTTGATCTCCCAGCGATAGATCTGTCGCCATGCTTCCGCGCAGGGCCGCCGGCATCGTGTGCTGCGGCATCTGGCCCGCGCAACCATCGCGCATGGGGCCCGTTGTGGCGGTGCCGCACCCATGTGGGGAACCCATGCCCCGCGCGGCAGGCTCCGCGTTGGTTTCGTAACCCACGCACCCGACGCGGAGCTTTCCGCTCCAGCAGCGCACGATAGGTTTCAGCCAGAGGTTTCAGCCAGCGGGCTTCCGGCGCCATGCACGCTCGAGACATCTCGAGGGCTTTCGCCCTCAAGCAATGATGGCTAGAGGCGACCCAGTTCAGCCAAATCGCACTCGTCCACGCGCATCGGTGAAAAGCGCCACCGTCGGTCCCCATGCCCGACAGTGATCCAGGTAAGCGGATTCGTGGGTTCCAGCGAGTTCCACGATCATTGTCCATAGCCACGGAGGGGCATCCAGATGGCTCATTCGATCCAGGCGCATCTCCTGCGCCCAGGCATCGATCGCCGGCTCGTCAAGTTGACGGGCATGGGCCTTGCCGACAATGGAACCGAGGTAGTGGCCGACCGCCAAGGCTTCGCTTTGCGGGAGCGTCTCGATGTCCAGTTTGAGGTCCTGCGGCAACAGCTCGCGAATGATGACGGGACGGCCCGCCAGATGGGCCGCGAGCATGCGGTCGCCAAGGTTCGGCGAGAGATTGCGGGCGCCTTCGACGACCCGGGCCGCGTTGTCAGCAGGCATCCGCACATTCGGTGCAATCGGCGCGAGCGGCGCCACGGCCTCCTTGATGTCCACAAGAGCATAACCACCGCGCTTGGAGCCCTTTGCTCCAATGCCCACGACGACGGCGTAGCGTAATTTGCCCAAGGAGCTGCATCCCTTCACCCAATACGCCGCATCGAGGATGCGAACACCCGCCTCGTCGGGCCGGCTGCTCAACGCGGTGATCAAACGCCTGACATCGTCGCGTTCGAAAAGGGTCGTGAGCTCGTCCAGCTCGGCACGGCTCAGGTCCCAGAACCTGGGTCCCCTGGGAATGATAGGGCGTGGGTCGTCGATGCGCTCCTTCGCGAGATTCTTCCATCGCCGTCGCAAGGCAAGATGCACGATGCGATCGACAATCTTCGAATTGTCCTTGGGCTTCTCGTCGGGGGCTCGCAGGGCCTCCGTGTAACCCCGCGCCATATGCTCGGTCATCCGGGCGGTGGTCAGGCCCGGCACATTCGATCCGCGGGCCGCCATGGCCAGCGACAGACCGAGCCGGATCAGGTCATGCGCCGGATTGCCGATCACCGTCTGGTCGAGGTCGCGGATCTGGACGTCTACGTGCCCTTTGACATCGGCGACCGGCCCCAGATTGCCGACATGGCAATCGCCGCAAATCCAGAGGGCAGGTCCAGCCGGCACCTCGATCCTGGAGGATTGGAGCCATTCATAGAAGTTCGCAGTCGCCCCGCGGACATAGCAGTGCGCGGAACGCGCCATCTTGGCATTCCGCTGGTGTTCCAGAAGCTCTGAACGAACCTCTGGGCTGATCGACCGGGCTTTCATCGAAGACGCCTCGCTCCAAACCTTTTGGGTGATGCGCATTGCCCGCAGCAGGTGGGGTTTGCGCCGTCCACTTGCAACGTTTGGCGTGAGGTCCTCGTTACCGGCACAAGTCGACAAGACCGTCGGACGACACACAACCAAAAGGGCGCATCCATGTACAAATTCCTCGCAACGGCTGCGGTCGCCCTTTCCGTTGCGACGCCCGCGCTCGCCCAGTCGGTCCCGGAGAAGACCGGGGTCAATTCGACGCTGGGGATCAGCCCTTCGACCCAGGACTTCGTGACCGAGGCCGCCAACAGCGACATGCTTGAAATCGAATCGAGCAAGCTGGTTGCCGCCAAGGCCGACGCCAAGGACAAGGCCTTTGCCGATCAAATGATCAAGGATCACACCGCCACCTCGGCCGAACTGAAGGCCCTGGTGAGCAGCGGCAAAGTGCAGGTCAACCTTCCGTCGGTGATGGACAAGGCGCACGGGGCCAAGCTCGACAAGCTGAACAGCCTGAACGGCGCGGATTTCACCAAGGCGTATGAAGACATGCAGGTGTCCGCGCACAAGGACGCGGTGTCGCTGTTCGGGCGCTATGCAAAGGGCGGAGACAATCTCGATCTGAAGGCCTTCGCCGCCAAGACGCTGCCGCATCTGCAGGACCATCTGAAGATGGCGCAGGACCTCAACAAGTAAATACAGCCCATTCCCAAACGTTCATCCAGAAAAGGACAATCCATGGCAACGACAAAGCCCGCAAGCGACGCGATCGCCCTCTTGAAAGCCGACCATCGCAAGGTTGAAGACCTGTTCGCGAAATTCGAGTCCGCCAAGGGCTCGGAGCGGAAGGCGGCGCTGGCCAAGGAAATCTGCACCGAACTGATGGTGCACGCCACGATCGAAGAGGAAGTCTTCTATCCGGCGTGCAAGGAGGCGGTCGAAGAGGACCAGATGAACGAAGCCTATGTCGAGCACGACGGGGCGAAGGTCATGATCGCCGAACTGCTCGGGAGCACCCCCGATCAGCAGTTCTACGACGCCAAAATGACGGTCCTCTCCGAAGAGATCAAACACCACGTCAAGGAAGAAGAGCGTCCGGGCCAGGGAGTTTTCGCGCAAGCGCGTGCAGCAGGCCTCGACATGAATGCATTGGGTGAGCGCCTGGCCGCGCGCAAGGCCCAACTGCTGGAGCAGTTCAAGACCGGCAGACTTCCGGCGCCGAAGACGCGCGCCTTCACCGGGCACAGGCTGGAGCAGAGCAAGCCCGTCGGCGCGAAGGCGGCCTAACAGGAATCGCTAAATGCGCCAAAGCCTGCTCCGCCACCGCGGCATCTCCTGCGGTGGCGGAAGGTGGCGCAGGCTCGCCTTGTCCCTGTCAAGGCGCTCAAAGCGTTGCGGGCGCAGGCTTTGCCGGAAGAATTGGATAGCGTGGCAGCTCAGGCACGAAGCCTGCGGGAATGGTTCAGGACGTTCATCCGCCGCCATGCAGGCC
>DATHHQ010000652.1:0-6238 GCA_035490095.1 Bradyrhizobium sp. | reverse complement strand
CCGGTATTGACGCGAAGCGGCGTCACATTGTTCGGTTGCTGCAGCGACAGCAGCGGAAACACCAGTTCGGCGAACCGGTAGGCTTCCTCAAGATGCGGATAGCCCGACATGATGAAGGTATCGATGCCGACGTCCTGATATTCCCGGATACGCGCGGCCACGGTCGCGGGATCGCCAACCAGCGCCGTTCCCGCCCCGCCGCGCACGAGGCCGACGCCGGCCCAGAGATTCGGGCTGATCTCGAGCTTGTCGCGGCGTCCGCCATGCAATTGCGCCATGCGCTGCTGACCGACCGAGTCCATCCGGGAAAAGATCTTCTGCGCCGAGGCTACGGTCTCGTCGGTGACGTGCTGGATCAATTCATCCGCGGCCTTCCAGGCTTCCGCATTGGTTTCGCGAACGATCACATGCAGACGGATGCCGAAAGAGAGCTTGCGTCCGCGCTTGTCGGCGACCGCCTTCACGCGGTTGACCTTTTCGGCGACCTGCGCCGGCGGCTCGCCCCATGTCAGGTATTTGTCGACGGTATCGACGGCAACATCGATGCCGGCGTCCGACGATCCGCCGAAATACAGCGGCGGGCGCGGCGACTGCACCGGCGGAAACAGCAGGCGTCCATCCTCGATGCGGATGTGCTTGCCTTCCACATTAACCGTCTTGCCCGCAAGCAGTTCGCTATAGACATTGAGAAACTCGCGCGTGACCGCATAGCGCTGGTCATGATCGAGGAAAATCCCGTCACCCTTGTTTTCGACGGGGTCGCCGCCGGTGACGACATTGACCAGCAACCGTCCATTCGACACCCGGTCGAGTGTTGCCGTCATGCGCGCGGCGACACTCGGCGATTGCAGGCCGGGGCGCACCGCCACCAGATAACGCAGCCGCTCGGTCCATGGTGCGACCGCGGATGCGACCACCCAGGAATCCTCGCAGCTTCGCCCCGTCGGCAGCAGCACGCCGAAATAGCCGAGCTGATCCGCGGCCTGCGCGATCTGGCGCAAATAGTTGAAGTTGACCTCGCGTCCGCCGGTGGTGGTGCCGAGATAGCGGCCGTCGCCATGGGTCGGCAGGAACCAGAGAATATTGGCGTTCGTTGACGGATGGATACTCATGTGCCGGGCCTCCGTGCCGCGTCGGAAATCTTGATTTGTTTCGGCAGCAGGCCAAGTGCGAAGAAGGTATCTGCGACCTGCTGCTGATCGGCGATCACGCTGTCGGTGATCGGCTTGATGCCATAGGACTGTCGCTTCAGGGCGACTTCGACCACGCCAACCGGAAGCCCGATCGCGGGCGCGAGCTGGTTGGCGACGGCATGGATGTCGCTCTTGGCCCAGTCATCGACCTCGCGGAGCTCGGCGAGTACCAGATCGACAATTCTGGAATCGCTCTCCAGGAACTTCTTCGAAGAGAAATAGAACTGGTAGTTCGACACAACGCCGGTGCCGTCGGCCAGGGTCCGCGCGCCGGTGGCGGCTTCGGCGGCGGCCTGGAACGGATCCCAGATCACCCAGGCATCGACCGCGCCGCGCTCGAACGCCGCGCGGGCATCCGCCGGCGCGAGAAACACCGGCTCTACTTCCGAGTATTTGACGCCGGCCTTTTCCAGCGCCTTCACCAGCAGATAGTGAACATTGGAGCCCTTGTTCAGCGCTATCTTCTTGCCCCGGAGATCGGCCACCGAAGTCAGCTTGCTATCCTTCGGCACCAGGATGGCCTCGCCTTTCGGCGCCGGCGGTTCATAGGCGACATACTGGATCGGTGCGCCCGCGGCCTGCGCGAAGATCGGCGGCGCCTCGCCGGTGTTGCCGAAATCGATCGCCGCGACATTGAGCGCTTCGAGCAGCGGCGGACCAGACGGAAACTCCGTCCACACCACCTTGTAGCCGGCGGCCTTCAATTTATCCTCCAGCGTGCCTTTGCTCTTGAGCAGCACCAGCTTGCCGTATTTTTGAAAGCCGATCCGGACCACTTTGTCTTGACCGTAGCTGGCGCCGACTCCGGCCAAGGCTATGCTCATCGACAGCACCGCAGTCGCAACCAGCCGTTCTAACCAACGCATGTTTCAATCCTCATTGATGATGGGTGATGCCAGGCGGCTCAGGTCTGCGCCGGCTTCCAGACCGCGTCGCGAACCACGACCGGTTTTGGAATCAGGCCAAGCTTGAAGAAACGATCGGCCACACCCTGCTGGGTCGCGACGATGTCATCGGTGATCGGCCCAACGGCAAAGGATGAGCGGTTGGCGGCGACGGTCTGGATGTCCAAGGCAATGCCGGTGACGGCGCTCAGCGACTTTGCCACCTCGTCGCGGTGCGCCTCCGCCCACTTGGCGGTCGAGGACGTCACATCGATGATCTGCTGCAGCACAGGCCCGTAGCTTTTGGCAAAATCGCGGTTGGCGATATAGAACGAATTGGTCTTGGTGATCTCGGAGGCGTTGACGAGAACACGGCCGTTCTGCTTGGTTTCGCCGATCGCGAAATACGGATCCCAGATCGCCCATGCATCGATGCTGCCGTTGGCGAAAGCCGGGCCGGCATCCGGCGGCGTCAGATAGACCGGCGTGATGTCGGCGTAGGTCAAGCCGGCTTTTTCGAGGGTCTGCACGACGATGTTATGGGCGCTGGAGCCCTTGGTGAAACCGACGCGCTTGCCCTTCAAATCCGCGATGCCGCGGATCGGGGAATTGCCGGGAACGAGAATGCCCTGCCCGTTGGTGATCGGCTGACCGGCCGCATAGACAATGGCGGCACCCGCCGACTGCGCGAAGATCGGTGGTGAATCGCCGACCGCGCCATAATCGATGCTGCCGACGTTCATCGCCTCCAGCATCGGCGGGCCCGAGGAGAATTCGACCCATCTCACCGCGATCCCCTGCGACGCGAAATGTTTCTCGAGCGTGGCCTGTTGCCGCGCGATCACCAGCACGCCGTTCTTTTGGTAGCCGACGCGGATTTCCTTGACCGCCGTTTGCGCCCGCGCCTGCCGCGGCAGCGCAGCAACCGCCGCGGTTCCAACCGCCAGCTGCAAAAATTCCCGACGCTTCATAGCGATCTCCTGACAAGAATGCCGCAACTTCGCGCGATCATTCGATTTCAGGATGATGGTGATGCTTTGGAAGAGTGTCGAGTGCTCTGCAAAAATAGCAATGACAACACTGCACAGAGGGCGCGAGGCGATGTGTTTATTGCCGATTCATGATCTGCCGCGGCTCATTTTTCTTGACGCCCGCGAGGTAACAAATTTGTTAATCCTGGAACGGGCAAGGCAACCCGCCTCTTCCGAAAACGTGACACAAAGGTGATTATAAAAGCATCATCCGCAGCGCCGATGCGTGTCGATAGCGATGAAATCCGATCTACTGGAATATTTTTCCATCTTTGCGCATGGCGACGTGACTTTCGAACTGGCGGCACCGCCGCCTGGAAACGTGGACCGCGATGCGCATCCTCCAGCAACGTCCGCAGTGCGCACAATAACCACGTACTGCAACCTGACCGGTGCTGTGGAACGATCTCACTCGGTCCGGCTACCAACGATATTCTCAGCTAACGCTTGTCCATGCTGAGTCAGCGGCCGGTTGCCGGCCAGCGCGCGCAGCAGCACGTAAAACATCGGCGTGAAGAAAATGCCGAACGCCGTCACCCCGATCATGCCGGAAAACACCGCGACGCCCATCGCATGGCGCATCTCCGATCCCGCGCCAGTGGAGATCACCAGCGGCACCACGCCCATGATGAAGGCGAGCGAGGTCATCAAGATCGGGCGCAGCCGCAACCGGCTGGCTTCGATGGCCGCTTGAACCGGCGTGCGCCCGGCAAATTCCAGTTCGCGTGCGAACTCCACGATCAGAATGGCGTTCTTGGCCGACAATCCCACCAATACAATCAGACCGATCTGCGTGAAGACGTTGTTGTCGCCCTTCGTCAGCCAGACGCCTGACATCGCGGCCAGCAATCCCATGGGCACGATCATGATGATCGACAACGGCAGGGTCAGGCTCTCGTATTGTGCCGCCAGCACCAGGAATACCAGAAGCAGCGCCACCGGAAACACCACCAGCGATGAATTTCCGGCGATGATTTCCTGATAGGTCAGGTCGGTCCATTCGAAGGCAATGCCTTTCGGAAAGGTCTCCGCCGCGATCTTCTCCACGACCGCCTGCGCCTGCCCGGTCGAGTAACCGGGCGCAGCACCGCCATTGAGGTCCGCGGTGAGAAAGCCGTTGTAGCGCATGGCGCGCTCCGGCCCGGCACTTTCCTTGATCTTCAGCAGCGCCGACAGCGGCACCATCTCGCCGGTGTCGGAACGAACCTTGAGCAGTCCAACGTCGTCGGCACGGGCACGGAATTTCGCGTCCGCCTGCACGCGCACGGAATAGGTGCGGCCAAACTTGTTGAAATCGTTGACGTAGAGCGAGCCGAGATAGATCTGCATGGTATCGAACACGCTGGTCACGGGCACGCTGAGCTGCCGCGCCTTGGTGCGATCGATATCCGCGTAGAGCTGCGGCACGTTGACCTGATAGCTCGAGAACAGCCCGGCCAGTTGCGGCGCCGCCGAGGCTTTGGCGATGAACGCCTTGGTCGCGTCGTTGAGCGCGTCATAGCCGAGACCCGCGCGATCTTCGATCTGCAGTTTGAACCCGCCGATCGTGCCCAGCCCGGCTACCGGGGGCGGCGGAAACATCGCAATGAAGGCTTCCTGGATCGCTGCGAACTTGCCGTTGAGCTGCTTGGCGATGGCCCCGGCGCTCAAGCTCGCATCCTTGCGCTCGTCGAACGGCTTCAGCGTAACGAAGACGATTCCCGAATTCGAACTGTTGGTGAAGCCGTTGATCGAAAGTCCTGGAAACGCGACGGCGCTTTCGATGCCCGGCAGTTTCAGCGCGATATCGCCCATGCGCCGGATCACCTCCTCGGTCCGGTCCAGCGTAGCGCCATCGGGAAGCTGCGCGAAGCCGACGAGATATTGCTTGTCCTGGCCGGGCACGAATCCACCGGGCACGGCTTTGAACAGACCATAGGTGACGCCGATCAGCGCGACATAGGCGACCATCACGACGGCCCGCCGCGAAACCACACGCTTGACGCCGCCGCTATAGGCGTCAGAACTGCGATGGAAGGCCCGGTTGAACCGCCGGAAGAACCAGCCGAGCAACCGGTCCATGCAGCGGGTCAAGACATCTTTTGGCGCGTCATGGGATTTCAGCAGCAGCGCCGCCAGGGCGGGCGACAGCGTCAATGAATTGAACGCGGAGATCACCGTCGAGATCGCCACCGTGAGCGCGAACTGCTTGTAGAACTGGCCGGTCAGCCCGGTGATGAATGCCAGCGGCACGAACACCGCTATCAGCACCAGCGCGATCGCGATGATCGGACCGGTAACCTCCTGCATCGCCTGATACGCCGCATCTTTCGGCGACAGGCCCTGCTCGATGTTGCGCTCGACGTTCTCGACCACCACGATGGCGTCATCGACCACGATGCCAATGGCAAGCACCAGTCCGAACAGCGTGAGCGCATTGATGGAGAAACCAAAGACATGCATCACCGCGAAGGTGCCGATGATGGAAACCGGCACCGCGATCAGCGGAATGATCGACGCCCTCCATGTCTGCAGGAACAAGATGACGACCAGCACCACCAGCGCCACCGCTTCCAGCAGCGTATGCACGACCGCTTCGATGGATGCGCGCACGAATTGCGTCGGGTCGTAGACGATGCTGTAATCCATGCCGTCGGGCATGTTCTGCTTCAGCTCGACCATCATCTTGCGGACGTTGTCCGAAATCTGGATCGCATTCGAGCCGGGTGACTGGAAGATCGGAACCGCAACCGCGGATTTGTTGTCCAGCAGTGAACGCAGCGAATAGTCCGCCGCACCAAGTTCGATCCGGGCGATGTCGCGCAGCCGGGTGACTTCGCCGTTGGCGCCATTCTTGACGATGATCTCGCCGAATTCCTCCTCGGTCCGCAGCCGTCCCTGCGCATTGATGGAGAGTTGCAGATCGAGCCCAACCTCGCTTGGCGATGCGCCGACCACGCCGGCCGCCGCCTGCACGTTCTGCGCCCGGATTTCTCGCACCACATCGGACGCCGAAAGGCCGCGCTCGGCGACCTTCTGCGGATCCAGCCAGATGCGCATCGAATAGTCGCCGGAGCCGAACAGCTGCACCTGACCGACGCCTTCAATGCGTGCCAGCCGATCCTTGACGTTCAGCACGGCGTAATTGCGC
>DATHHQ010000651.1:0-19774 GCA_035490095.1 Bradyrhizobium sp. | reverse complement strand
AATTCCCTCAATCGAGGGCGAATGATCTTCGCGCGCGCCTCCAAGCAGCAGTTTGAAGTTGCGGAAATCGTCCGGCTCCAGGAGCGTCAGGCCGCTGCTTGCCGAATAATGCACGATCATCGTGCTGATCCGATCACGTGTGGGGCAGGGTACGGAGTTCGCCCTGAAAATTGATCACGGGATTACCGGCACCGAGTTGCCGTGTGGCAACGATCCGCCCGATGAAGATGCCATGGCTGCCGACAATCTGATGCTGCTGCAGCACGCAATCGATCGCGCATATCGCCGTATCCAGCAATGGCGCGCCGGTTAATCCCTCGCTCCACGGCGAATTCGCGAAGCGATCGGCACCGCTGACGCCATCAATGCCTGCGAAACGCTGCGCCAGCGCCTCTTGTCCGGCTCTGAGCAGACTGATGCCAAAGTACCCATTGGCGAGGATGGAATCGTGTGCTTCCGATTTCGTATTGACGCCGACGAGCAGGCAGGGAGGGTCGGCACAGATCGAGGTCACGGAACTCGCCGTCAACCCCCGACGGGCCTCGGCCACGCCTGTGGCGACGATGGCGACGCCGCTCGCCAGATTTCGCAGGGCGTTACGAAATTCCGTCGCCTCGATCGCCGGGAAATGAGCGAGGTTCGCATCGGCCGGACGCAGACCGTCATCCCGCGTCTCCGTTAATCGCGCTGCGATCATGCCACGGCGCTTTCGTTGTCGCGTTTGGCGTGGCTGGCGCCCTTGCTCTTCAACTCGCGGCGGACGTAGGGAATGATCCGTTCACCCCAGAGATCGATCTGGCGCAGCATTGTCTTTTGGTCGAAATCGCCGAGTTGGGTCTGCAGCGCGATGTGCGAAGGTTTCAGCACGCTGATTTCCTCCAGCAAGCGGTCGATCACCTGGTTGACGCTTCCCACTGGCAGATTCTTGCGCATGGTTTCCAGTGACATGTCGTTCGGGCCGGCCTCTTCCTTGATGAGGTAGCCGTCCTCGCTCTGGGCGCGACGGAACTTGAGGCTTTCCGATATCCGGCGCTGGAAGCGCGCATTGTCGAGATAGGACATGATCTCGCTTTCGTCTGGTTCGAGACGGTTCGCGACCAGCCGGTCCCGACCTTGGCCGCGCTGGCACTCAAACGAGAAACCCCTCCATCGGCAGACGACGGCGGGGTTTCGATTAGGGACGTCCTTTGCCCGGCATAGGGGACGTTTAAATAGGGGACATATTATTGCGGCACCGGGCAGCCGTCGCCAGCGGGGTTTGATTAGTCCCTTGCTCCGAATAGGGGACGTTTTATTAAGGGACGCATTATGCTCGGCGCCGCAGCGGCCCGTCCGCCGGCGGTTACCGCGTGCGACGGATCAAGGACCGGGTGCCGTCGGGTCCGGTTCCGGGTCGTCGCCCCACAGTCCTCGCTCGAAAGCCATGCACCATCGCGGCACATAGACGGCACCATGGTGCATGGTCGAGCGCTCGGTCGACAGCGCGGCGACAAATTGCAATGCCGCGCTTCACGTGCCCGGTCGCTTCTCCGATTGCTCCATTTAGGCCTCTAGCCCTTCAAGTGCTCCCAAACCTTCGAGATGACGACGGAGCCTTCGCCCACCGAGGAGGCAACCCTCTTGACCGAACCGGACCGAACGTCGCCCACGGCGAAGATGCCTGGCCGCGATGTGGCATAGGGAGAGTCGGCGCCTGCCGCCGTTCCGGTCAGGACGAACCCGCTCTTATCGAGATCGACTGTCCCCGAGACCCACGCCGTGTTGGGCTTCGCCCCTATCATGACGAACAGCGCGCAAGTAGGAAGGTTGCGGCAAGTCCCGTCTCGGACGTCGCGGACGGTCACAGCGTCCAGCTTCTCGGCGCCATGCAACGAGACGACTTCGGCCCCGTATTCGATCGAGATTGCAGAGGCGGCTTCGAGCCGCCTCGACAGGTAGCTCGACATGGACGCGGCCAGCGACGTCCCTCGAACGATCAGACGAACGTGGCTCGCCGTGCGGCAAAGGAACATCGCCGCCTGCCCGGCGGAATTTCCGCCGCCGATGACGAGAGTCTCCGCATTCCTGCAGTAACGCGCCTCGTTCTCGGTCGCCGCGTAGTACACGCCGGCCCCCTCGAATTCGGCAAGCCGATCGATCGGCAGACGCTGGTATTGAACCCCTGTGGCGACCACGACGGCACCGCTCCGGACGCACTGGCCATTGTCGAAGGTGGCGCAGAATTTTCCGTCTTCGAGCGGATCGAGTTTCGTTACGCGCCGCGGCAGCACGAACCGCGTACCGAATTTCATCGCCTGCACTTCGCCCCGCCAAACGAGGTCGGCGCCCGAAATTCCGGTTGGAAAGCCCATGTAGTTTTCGATCCGGCTCGACGCTCCGGCCTGCCCTCCGATCGCGGTGTCTTCGACGACGAGAGCGTTCAAGCCCTCCGCCCCGGCATAGACTCCCGCAGCGACCCCGGCCGGGCCGGCACCGACGATCAGCACGTCGAACGCATCTTCTCCGGTGAGATCGCGGTTGAATCCCAACAGCCGTGCGACCTTCTCCGGCGTAGGTTCGGTCAGAACCTGGCCGCGACCGAAGATCACCGCCGGCCGATCCGCCGCGACCCCGCTGACGGACGCGACCCGCTCCGCTTCCCGACTGCCCACCGCGTACGACGCATAAGGTAGACGACTGCGGCTGAGGAAATCGGCTATCCGCCTCACGTCGCGGTCGGCGTCTTCACCGATGAGAACGAGCGTGCCGTAGCCGACATCCAACTGACGGCGGCGACGCGCCGCCAGCACGGTGATGATGATATCCGACATTTCGGGAATCTCGGACATTAGACCCAGCATCGCGGACCGGGGCACCTCGATCACGCGCGTGTCGCAAACCGCGCGCATCGGCACCGACCATGCGCCGCCGTTGAGCAGCGACATCTCACCCATGAACTGGTTGGGGCCGAGAGTGGACGGAACGTGACGCTCGTTGGTGAAAGGGTTTACGACTTCGATCTCGCCGTCTTCGACATAGACGAAGCGATCGACCCGGTCGCCGGACTGGACGAGGAATGTGCCTGCGGCGTAGTGCGCGACGGTGCCCGCGGCCCGAAGCGCAGCGACATGCGACTCCGCCAACGGTACACGTTGCATCTCGTTCAAGTCGCGGCCGATCGTCTCCAAGCTGTCTCTCCGATGTCTCTGAATCCGGCGCCGCCAACGGTGGAGTTCAATCCCGTTTCTTTTTTGAACGCGCCATCGAGGTTAGGCTGCGGAAGATACGCGCAATTGCACGGGATCTGGGCTGGTGGGACGCACGCTTTGCCGATCGCCGGCCGGCGCGGATCGCTGTACTTCCTGACCAACCAGGCTTGGCGAAAAGGTTAGTCGTTCTTTTAGAACAGCCTGCCGACGGCTGTCATATCGAGGTCTCCGAGCTTTTCGTCCATGGCCTTCTGGAAAACATCCCGTGCTGCGCTGACGGTCGGTACCGATACGTCCTCGCCGGCCGTCTTTACCGTGTAGGTGAGGTCCTTCAGGAGTAGCTTGATTGGAAAATGCGGCTCAAAATTGCCGCTCAGCATGGATTCCGCATCACCGGTGAGGTGAGCGCTCCATACTCGGGTGGCTGCTACGGCATCCAGGACCGGTTTGGGATCGACGCCCCGCCTTTTGAGCATGCCGATCATCTCCGCGAGGGTGCTCAATTGAACGCCCATCAGTGCGTTTGTGATCAGCTTTGCCAGTGCCCCGGCACCAACAGGGCCTGCATATCGAACGCTGGAACCCATGCCCTTCAGCAGCGGCTCCGCGCGCTTCAGCGTCTCTCCATGGCCCCCGATTAAAAATACCAGTTGCGCATTCTCTGCCTGCGGAGTGCTGCCGGATGCGGGCGCTTCCAGCATTGCGATGCCGGCCTTGCTGATGGCGCCGCCGAGTTCATGGGCCCACGCAGGGGTTATCGTCGAGCACTCGATGGCGACGGCTCCCGGCTTCATGCCTGCCAGTGCGCCGGTCGTTTCATCCAGCCAGACCTTGCGCGAAATATTATCGTCACGGACCATCGTAAGGACGAAATCGTTTCCTTCCGCCGCTTCTCGAGCGGAAGGCGCCGTCTTCGCTCCGGCGCGGGTTAACTTGTCGACCGCCTCCGGAGCCAGATCGCACACCGTAACCTCATGACCCGCCTTCAGCAGATTGGTCGCCATGCGCGCGCCCATTGCGCCCAGCCCGATGAATGCCGCCTTGCTCATGGTTCTACTCCCCTCCCTGCAACCGCACAGGGAGCTCAGGCGTCACTTACAGATGCTCTATCCAGACAGTTTGCGGATTCACGAAAGCATGAAGCCCGAAATGAGAAAGCTCCCGGCCGTACCCGCTGTTCTTGACTCCGCCGACCGGGACCCGGGGATTGGACGCGGTGAAGCCATTGATGAATACGCCGCCGGTGTAGAGGTCACGGGCGATCTTGCGAGCCGAATCCACATCCCCGGTCCATATATTGCCGCTGAGACCGAACTCGCTTGCATTCGCCGCGTCGACGGCAGCGTTGATGTCCGGGACGCGCACGACCGCGGCAACGGGACCGAATGTCTCTTCGTCGAAGGCAGGCATCCCCTGCGTCACTCCGCTGAGCACCGTAGGCACGTAGAAGGCTCCCTTTCCTTCCGGGCGTTTGCCCCCGCAGAGTACCCGTGCGCCCCTTGCAATGCTGCCTTCCACCTGCCTATGCAGGGCGTCCCGGAGATCAATCCGTGCCATCGGTCCCATATGCGTCGCTGGATCCGTCGGGTCGCCCACCCGAATCGCCTTTGCCGCCTCTACGAACAGCTTTTCAAATTCATCCGCTATCTCTTCGACCAGGATGAACCGTTTTGCCGCGAGGCACACCTGGCCTGCGTTACTGAAGCGGCTCGTGATGCCTGCCGCAACCGCCTTGGGTATGTCCGCGTCCTTGCAGACGATGAAAGCGTCAGAGCCACCCAACTCCATAATGGTCTTCTTGATCACTTTTCCCGCCTCCGATGCGACTGCAGAGCCGGCTCGCACGCTTCCCGTAACGGAAGCTCCTTGGACACGGGGGTCATTGATGACGTTAACAATATCTTCCGTCTTCAGGATCAGGTTCTGAAACGCCCCTTCTGGATAGCCGGCTTCGCGCATGACGCGCTCGAACTCGAGCGAGCTCCTCTGCGTGTTGGGGGAGTGCTTTACCAGGATTACGTTCCCTGCCAGGAGCGTCGGAAGGGCCATGCGGGTCAATTGCCATACCGGAAGGTTCCACGGCATGATCGCAAGTATGGCGCCGAGCGGCAGATAGGAAACGTATGCTTCGACTCTGCCCGTTGCAGCGGGTGCGTCCGCTAACATCTGTGGTCCGTGCTCGGCATACCAGTCCGCTTCCGTGGCGCACTTCTCAATCTCTGCTTCGGCTTCGGCAGTAATTTTCCCCATCTCGGTAGTGATCACTTTCGTGAGTCGATCTTTGTTTTTCCTCAATGTCACCGCGAGGTTTGACAGAAGCTGCGCGCGCTGGTGCACCGACAGCTTTCTGAAGAATTGGAAGGTCTTCTCGGCGCGCGCGAGCACGGCTTCGGTTTCCTTGGAGGTAAAGAAGGAAAATGTCTCGATCTGTTCACCGGTAGCTGGGTTCACAGTCGAAAAACTGGACGATGTCATTTGCTCTCCTTGTCAAAACAGGGATTCGTTCGGGCCGCCGCAGCCACATGCGATAGCTCGTGACCAGCAGCGTCGCTGCGGCCGCCGTGGCGCTTGCGCGGTTGTCCGCACACGCTGCTTCTCATGCCTTTGGGTCAGGCTATCGCAGATCGCTGACTGCCTCGGTAAATTGCGGTAAAACCGGCAACAGCAGTTCGTGAAGAATGCGTTGAAGACGGCGACCGCTGTTGTGGCGGCGGATCAGGATCACGACAGGGCAGGCCGCTCCGGCCCCAATACGGGCTCGATCATTTTGTTGCCTGCTTTAGAAGCAATTTTTCGATTGCGTGGATAAAGACTGCGATATCGAGTGGCCCGCGAGACGTGACGATGTTTCCATCTGTCACCACTGGCTCATCAATGAAGGTCGCGCCGGCATTTTCCAGGTCCGGCCGGATGGCCAACCAGCCAGTAACGCGCTTGCCGCGCGTCAAGCCGGCGTCGGAAATGACCCATGGGCCGTGGCAGATGGCGGCAACAATCTTGCCGGCCGACGCGGCTTTTTGGACGAAGCCGATCGCTTTTGCATCACCACGCAGCGTATCGGGATTCCAGGCTCCCCCCGGAACGACCACCGCATCGTAGTCGTCGCCGGCGGCGTCCTCCAGCAAGCGGTCGAACTTGATCCAACCGCCCGTGGCGACATAGGTAATGGTCATGATGTGCGTTTCGCGGATCGCGGGAAACTGGATGCCCAGAGCCGTTGGGTAACGTGGGAGCCTTGGTGCGACCAGGTCAACCTGCGCTCCCCGCGAGCGGAAATAATGCAGAACAGTGTTGATCTCGATCTCCTCGACACCATCCGTTGCGAGCACGGCGATCTTCGAGCCAGCGTGGAGTCGGGGATTATCGGGCGGAAGCGCCCAGATATCCTGGATTGCCTTGTTTTCCGGGGCATCGAGCAGTTGCGCACTGGAAAGCCTGGGCGCAGATGGAGACGCCTCGACCTTGAGAAAGGCCTTCAGCAGCGAGATATTTTGACTCATGAATTTCTCCTGGTTGGTGCGACGGCGTTTTGCGGCGGGAAGCCAAGTCTCGGCCTTTTGAAGTAACGGGTGTCGCGGGAGCCTCACATGGGTGGCGTAACGCCCTTGCCCACGGCGACAAGGCCGGCCTGGTTGCCGGGGTTGGTTTTGATGAAAACGCTGGAGCCTATGGCGACTGCCGACCGGTCTGCCACCTCGAAGCGGGTGATCGGTGCGGTGGGCGGCACGCTTATTCGAAAGCTCTTGCTGCCGCCGTCGTAGGTGACTGTCAGCGTGAGGCCGGCCACGCCGCCCTTCTCGGCGGAGACCGTGCCATTGGTCATGCTGGTGTTGGTGAGCGACGCCGGCGAGACCTTCGACACCGAGCCGTTGGTCATGCGGGTCGCGGTAGTGCTGGACGTGTCCTTGGCGTCGGGGTCGGGCAGGGGATCCCATCCGTAATAGCTAATTCGTCCGGCGCGCATGCTCTCGGGGATTATCACGAGCTCAACCGCGACCATGGAGCTCGGTGGCCCTTTGACGGCGGTGCCGACGAAGTCGTTGACCTGGATCGCATCAAGGCTGGAGGGAACGACGTTGGCGTAGGCGGTGTCCGCGCCGGTTTTCAGTGTGACCACGCGCCCGTCCCGCTCCTTGACCGTGATGCTGCCGTTGTTAACCCCGGTGACGACGCCGCGAACGCGGGGAAGCGCTTCAGCGAGGGCCGGGGAGGCGGCAAGCAGGGCGACGGCAGCGGCGAGCAGCCACCGCCGGAACCCCGCAGCGCGGTCATCCAGCGAGCGTTCGTACTGGTGAGGCGCCTCCGTCGCGCAGGTTTTTGTGAGCACTGCCTTGGCGGGACGACGCGAGATCACGCGGACTGCCGAGCGGTCTGGCATGATCTTCTCCATCGCGCTGAAGGTTCATCGGGCAGCATTGTCCGGCGCCGGACGGTTTCAGACAGTCATCACCCCCGGTCTCCGTGGGCTTGGAAAGGACGTCAACGTCCGATCCAAGCCAACAAGAGGGACGTGTCTCAACCTGGTGAGTTTATAGGAAAGATCTCCGTCGACTTTTCCGTTGTACTGTGTCGAGCTACGAACCATCAATTCCACGGTTCGCCATTACCGAATGACCAATCCTCGCGGGCGACGAAGACCATGTTGATCATGATGTCATCGGGGCGGATGGATAACTTGCTCTTCAGTTGGTCGGCGACATATCGAAAGAAGGCAAGCTTCGACTCCTTATTGTTTCCGACGGTGCTGGTCACCTGGATCAAGACGAAGTCAGGCGATCGCTTCCAGCCGAGGAAGTTAGGATCGTAAATCAAGTTTTCGGGTGAATGCTCGCCGACGACTATGAAACGGTCGCCGTCCGGAGCCTTGAGGACACCGACAATCCCCTCGTACACGACGTCAGCCAAGGTGGCGCGATACTCGGGGCTTTTTCCTTTAGCCAGATCGATTCGTGCAAATGGCATGCTAAACTCCTTTTGGGTACGGAAACGCCCCGACGTCAGCATCGCGCGGTCAAGTTCCAGTACGGCGACTGCCGCTTGACCGTCATGCCGGGCAAGCTAGTCTGTAAGGCCAGAGGCGGTGTTCCCCGAGTAAATTGAGGTAAATCGGCAGGCGACAACTTCCACCCAGTGCCCAAGCGGTAGGCACGAGTGGCCGTCGCTGACAGCCTCGCCCGTATGAGGCAAACAAGGATCGGCTGTCGCCGACAACGACCGTCTCAGCGAGCGCACGGAGGTCATCTTGTTGGAGCAGTTCATTGCCGTGCTTGGGCAAGATCTACGCAATCCGCTCGCCTCAATTTGCGCCAGCACAAGGGTCTTGCGAAGGCCAAATGGACGAATGGAGGAAGACGACAGGGAGATTCCGGGCCTGCAAGGCAGCGTCCCATGAATGTCCGCCTTGATCGAAGGTGTTATGGATTTTGCCTGCGGTCGACTGGCGAGGGACTGACATTGAACCAGGGCGCGGACGAACTTTTGGAACCCGCGCTTGGAGTGTTATCGCAGCTACCGACTCCCGGCGCCGCTGTCACGAGATGCAAGCGATAGGGTCGTCGTAAAATCGTGCGTCAGGAGTAAGAACGAAGCAATGCTGGATAAATCGATTGACGTTGCCTTCGCGTTCGGCCCATTCAGGCTCATTCCGGGCCAGCACGTCCTGCTGCGGGATAACCGACCCGTGAAGCTGGGTGGCAGGGCGCTGGACATTCTCCACCTGTTGGTGATGCGGGCGGGACAGGAGGTCAGCAAGAATGCCCTGATCGAGTCCGCCTGGCCCAATGTCTTCGTCGATGAGCACAACTTGAAGGTCCACATCAGCAGCCTGCGCAGGGCACTAGAGGATACTCTTCCCCAAGCAACCTACATCGCGACGGTAGTGGGACGCGGATACCAGTTCGTGGGACGTGTCCAAACGGAAAGCATCGAGGTTGAGGGCTTTTCCGTCGATGAACAGCCGATTGTCAGCAGTCTGCCCGCGCCTTCCACGCTCGTTGGCCGACAGCGCGATGTAGAGGGCGTGGCCAGAGCGCTAAACTTCACAAACCTTGTGACTCTTGTCGGTCCCGGCGGCGTGGGGAAGACCAGCCTCGCCATCGCGGTCGCCCACACAATACATGACGAATTTCCTGACGGCGTTCGTTTCGTGGATTTCTCCGCGACCGACCACCCTTCGCTCGTCCCACACCTCGTGGCCACGGCCCTGGGCGTTCGCGGCGATCCCGCAGACCTGATCTCGGCCGTGGTGGAACACCTGCGGGACCGGCGCATCCTGCTCGTCTTGGACAATTGCGAGCATTTACTCCATGCCGTCGCGGCGGTTGCTGCACGGTTTGTCGAGGCGAAGATCAGCAGTTGTTTGCTGGCGACCAGTCGAGAGCCACTTGGAGTCTCTAGCGAGAACGTGCAACGCGTCGAGCCTCTCGCGTTTCCCCCGCGCGCGGAAGTGCGAAGCTTAAGCGAAGCACTGGCCTATCCCTCGATCGCGCTTTTCGCCTTGCGTGCGCTCGAAACGGCTGACTACCGACTGGCCGACGAGGACACCTACGCCGTTGCGAGCCTCTGCGAAGCACTGGATGGACTCCCGCTCGCGATCGAGATCGCAGCCGCGAAGTTAGACCAATTCTCTCCCGCGGAACTCCACAATTCCGTCGGCCGGCGCCTCAGCGAACTCCGGAACGAATGTGAAGGCGCGCATTCGCGGCATCGCACGATTTGGGCGACGTTGGACTGGAGCTACCAGCTACTTTCCACGCAGGAGTCGACGATATTTCGGCTCATGTCCGTCTTCGCGGGCTCCTTCGAGTGGACCGACGTGGTCTGTATGGCGCGACTGATGCAATACGACCCGTATCAGACCACCATGGCGCTCGGCGGCCTACTCTCCAAGTCGCTGCTGTCGGCGGAGATTGATGGGGAGCAACTCCGCTACCGGTTACTGGAAAGCACCAGAAGCTACGCAGCAGAGAGATTGCTGCAGGATCCCCTCGCACAAGACGTGCAGCGCGAGCACGCGCAACTCCTGCTGTCGGTGTTCGAAAAATCCGAGGCGGAGTGGGCCCGGGTCGACTGTCGGGTCTGGCGCGAACGGTACGAGGCGCGCTCCGGAGATCTACGCAAAGCTCTGGACTGGTGTTTTAGTAACGGAGGCGATGCGTCCCTTGGCGTGGATCTTGCCATCTCCGCGATCCGGCTCTGGAACGAGCAATCGTCCGTTTTCGAGCAACTATTTCAGATCGACAGGGCGATAAGTCACTGCGCATCCATAATGGACGTGCCCCGACGAATGGCGGTACTGACATCTTCTCGGGCATGGTGCATGACCTTCGCCGGACAGCTCCTAGCCGAAACAGAAGACGCCTGGAACACTGCCCTCGGCTTTGCCGAACGCAGCGGTGACGTTGGTCAACGCCTGTCAAATATGTGCGGTCAGGCTTACTTCCTCATCGCGCAGGGCCGCCATGAACATGCCGTTAGCCTTGCCGATGGCGTTATCCGGCTCGCCTCCCAAGTCGGTGACCGAGTATCGCGCTTCGACGGAGAAATGCTGGGCGCGTTGGCAGAATTGCATCTCGGGAAATTGGTTGAGACGCGCGTAAAAGTCGAACAGCTCGCGAAGGAACTTGCTCACGACATGCCTCCATCGAGGATCGAGCGCTTTCAGTCACAGAGATACTTCAACATCCATCGGCCGCTCGCCTCGACGACCTGGCTGACCGGTCAACCCGAGCGCGCACTCGCGATGGTCGAGGAATTGGTTCAGACCGCTGGCCAGACAGGCCAGTGTATAAGTCAAACAATTATTTTAGCGGCCGTCGCTCTGCCGCTTGCACATTGGAGCGGCGCGGCCGACGCCTTAGATCGATACATAACTATTCTTCAAGGCAACCTCAAACGCGAAAGCACCGCGCTCTATGCTCCGGTGCATCGGTTTTATGCTTCTGCCAGCCGACACGCACGCGGCGACCTGAACGCCATCGAAGACATGCGGGCGGCTGTCGACGAGCTTATCCGCAATAGGTTTCTTGTGCGCGTTCCGGGGTACCTTGGCATCTTGGCCGAAACCCTACTCGAAAGGGGCAGATCCGCTGATGCCGACGAAACGATAGAAGCCGCATTGAGGCTGCAGCTCCAGACAAAGGAGATTTGGTGTCTGCCTGAACTACTTCGAGTGAAGGCCCAAATAATGGCCGCGCGAGGGGAGGCGGACCCTGCCCGTGCGATGCTTGCTACAGCACGCGAAAACGCCCTCAAGATCGGTGCGCGATCCCTCGAGTTGCGGATAGTAAATGACATGGCGCAGATGGCGATCGCAGAAGGGAATAACGAGGAGGCAGTCGAGCTCCTTTTGCCTGTGTATGAGAGCTTCGGAGATGGAACGGCGACGGAGGATCTGAAAAGGTCCGCTTGCCTGCTCACCGCCGCGGGCGCGAACCGGGCTCCGATGCCGCTGCGGGATAAGGTGGATGTGAAGAAGTCAGCCTAGGATCGCGGGGCGAGGATTTCTCTGCCCCCGGTTCGGGCGCAGAGAAGCTTGAAGCTATCGCTGGACGCGGATCACCGGTCACAAGCGCTTCGGAGAATCTAGGCTAAGCGGCTGAAACAGGCGGCTCACCTAGATTTATCCCTGAGAGCCTAGCTCGCCCGATTGTCCAACTCCGGTCCGCCGCTTTGGCGGTCGGCATAGGCAGCCTGGTGAAGATCGCGCAGATCCCGACCGCAAGCACCATCTGCGTCGCCGACGGCACGTGAATTGTGCACCCGATCACGCTTACCGAAAGGCTGATGGCGATCCCTAGCAAGCTGCCGCAAATGCGACCCATCGAGCAGGATTGCGTATCATGAAGCCGTATTACCTGCGAAATGATCAGCGCGGAGATCGCCGCCCAAACGGTCACCAATAATCCTAGCAGGGGGGAAACCTCCCAGGCGGCGGTAGCCGAGCCGGAGCGACGAGATAGAAGGGCGGTCAAGTGGAGGCCCGCCATAGTCGCGTTTTGCCGATATTTGCCCAACGCATCGAGGAGCGCGACGGAGAGCTTGCCGAGCTTTTCGTGGGGCGTGAGGACCATCAGGGCTTTCATGCTGCTCTCCTACGGGTGAACAAGGCAGGCGATTATAGTGGACAGTCTCCCAGAACTCGGGATGCGGTCCTTCAAGTTGTTTTGGGTGTAGTTGATGCCACCGCAGATCATTCGGCTGTGGCGGTTTCGTTGGAGATCGCGGCTATGATGGGCGCGTGTGACTGCGGCCATGACCTCGTGAGTTAGGCCATGGCCGCGGTCTGCACGATCAGAGTTTTTCCTGGGGGTTATCCAACTCGGGGACGCCGCTATTGCGGTCGGCATAGGCAGCCTTGAAGGCAGGACGGCGCTGCCAGCGCTGCCAGAATGCATCCAAATGTTCGAAGCGCTCGTCGAGCGGGGTTGCGTTTACCGGAAACTTGGAAAAGGCGATGGCGGTGGCCATCGTGATGTCCGAGAAGGTCGGCGCGTCCCCGCCGAGGATCCAGTCGCGTCCGTCCGCCAGATGCTGGTTGACCAGGCTCGCATGCGTCAGCGCTTCCTTGCGGGAATGTTCGCCCCAGGCGTGGTTGGTCGTCAGTTCGAGCTTCGGTCCGAGCCCTTGATGCAGGACATGGAAGGCAGTGACGATGCGATAGAGGATATGCACCCAGATGCGGTTGTCCCACATATTGTCGAGACCCTGTTCCAACGGGGTCTCGCCCATGATCTTCCGGCCGGGCATGGACTGGTCGAGATAGCGGGCGATGGCGGCCGTCTCGGAAATAAAGCTGCCGTCCGCGATCTTGAGGGTGGGAGTTTCGCCCCAGGGGTTCATCTTCAGGTGCCGCCACTGCCGCTGCTCGCCGACCGGCGACATGTCGTAGACGTGCTCGTTGAACTGATCCGCAATGCCCTTTTCGTGCATGAAAATGCGCAGGCGCTGCGGGTTCGGGAAGGCTGAAGGCGAGGTGAATAGTTCGAGTTTCGTTGTCATGATCGTGGTTCTCTGGGGTTGGAGCGGGATCGTCTCGCTCGTGTATCTACCTGTCGACAGGTAGGTAATAATGCTCAATTAGACCTTCCCTTTCGGGATGTCAACGCCTATCTGTCGTCAGGTAGATAAAACTGGAGATGACGATGGTAGCCGACACGAACACGAAGGAGCGGATCATGGAGGCGGCACGGCTTACCGTGCAGGACCTTGGCTACAGTGGCCTCAGTTTCCGGGAACTGGCGAAGGACGTCGGGATCAAGAGCGCCAGCATTCACTATTATTTTGCCACCAAGGGAGAACTGGGCGCAGCGCTGGCCAGTCGCTACACGGCCCACTACGCCGAATATTTTGACGGACTGCTGGCGCAGGGGCTCGATCCCGAAACGTGCATGGCGCGCTACACCAACGTGTTCGCTGACACCTTGCGCAACGAAAACCGCATGTGCCTTGCCGGAATCTTGTCGGCCGAGCGCAACGAACTTCCGGACGATGTCCGAACCGAGGTCGTCAAGTGGGGTGAGATGAACGAGCGTTGGATCGCGCGGGTGTTGGCGATGCTTAAATCTGGGAAGCCCGACGAGATCCGGCACAGTGCGCGTGCCATCTTCGCGGCAGTCTCGGGCGCGCAGTTGATCGCTCATAGCCGCGGCGATGTCTCCGTCTATGAAGAGATCATCGCGACCTATCGAGCGAGCGGTTTGATTCCCTGATCCACCTACGTGTCCAGCGTGTGGTGTAACAGGCGGCGCAATTGGACTGGCCGCTCATGGCGCAAAGCGGGCGCGGTGCTTGGCGTTAGGCCTATCGAGCATATCTCTCGGTCACCGCCGCCGCGACAAACTTTCTGCGTCCGGCGCTGCCCGGGCTTGTGCCATGGGCGGCGCACCAGTCAGGGAATGTGGCGGGGTCGATGTAAACACGGAGCACGACGTGTCCATACGCCTTGAGCCCCTGCTCCATTTCCTCGGCCATCTTGAGCCATTCTTTCCAGCTCGGTGGCATCTTGTCGCCATCGTCGAAAAGTTGAAGCAACGCTGGATAATCTTCATCATTGATCCAATAGGCCCCGACTGGGGGAGGCGGTTGATCCTCGGAGTTCGTCATACGTATTCGCCCTGCGGATGCCGGCTGTCACTGACAAGACCGAGGCGGGTCGCTTGCCTCGATCCACCGTCAATCAGTGATTCGATCGTTGATGAAACTATCTCGGAATTGAAGCGCTTTCGCTATCAAAGTCGGGCCCTGCCGAATTTCCGCGATATTCTGCCGGCGGCGCAGGACTGCTTCTCCACCCGCCCTCCGCGGCTTTATCAAACCGTCTTGACCTTTCATCTCACTCTAGCGGCCGCGCAAAGCGGACCTTCACGCACAGGGTGACTGAGCTCGTGATGAATTGTGCAGGATGTTGGCAGGCCGGTCAGGCCGGCGAATACAGAATGAGTTTGAGATCAGGATCGTCATTGGCCTGAAAACTTGCATGCGCAAAACGCAACAGACCCTTCTTGGGATGCCGCAAGCGCTTGACGCCGCCGGCGCCGCCCCGGATATCATGGGCCTCCCACCATTCTGCAAACTCCGGGCTGCCGTCGCGAAGGCGGGTCAGCAAGTCGACGAATGCCGGATCGCCGGCCCAGAGATCGTGAGTTGCACGGAATTGTGCGACGATACGCTTGGCTTCCTCGGCCCAGCTTGAGCCAAACAGCCGGCGCGACCCCGGATAGAGCAGGACGCAAATGAGAATGTTGCAATCTTCTTCCGCTAGGCGATCGAAGGCAAAAATGTCGGCGGCAGCCTTGTTCCACGCCAGGACGTCCCACCGCCGGCCGGTGATGTAAGCCGGTTGATTGAGTGACTCGACCAGGCTTCGAAGGGCCGCGGAAACGGTTTCCCGGGTGAAGGTGCGTCGATTGGTGCCTGACGCCAGGGCACGCAAGTGCGCATGCTCGACTTTGCTGAGGCGCAGCGCACGCGCCAGCGCGTCGATCGTGGTGACAGAAGGACTGACGGCGCGCCCCTGTTCCAACCGGATGTACCAATCGACCCCGATCCCGGCCAGTTCGGCAACTTCCTCGCGCCGCAGGCCGGGAGCGCGACGTCTTCGCCCGTCGGGAAGACCGACCGATTTGGGGTTGAGTTTGGCGCGCCGCGAACGAAGGAAATTACCGAACTCGCTTCGACTGGGGTCTGACATGGCCACGTTTCCTTAATACAGGTACTCATAATCCTAGGATAGTACTAGTCCTTCCGCGATCCGCAATCCATGTTTACAAGGAAACTGGCAAAAGCATCAGCTGACTACCACTCTGGCTTTCCAGTCGGACTTCCCACAGCGGGACGACGTGCTTGCATTTCAGAAAGACAATTCGGGAAATCTCATGTCGCCTGGTTCGTCCATCCGTATTTCGCTCAAGATCAACGGCCGCAATCACGAATTCACGGCAACAGCCTGTGACACGCTGCTGGACGTTCTCCGGGACAAGCTCGGCATGACTGGCACCAAGAAAGGCTGTGACATGGGAGCTTGCGGTGCATGCACCGTGCTGGCGGAGGGCCGCCGGATAAAATCCTGCCTGGCGCTTGCAGCCTCCTGTGACGGCCGCTCGATCACCACGATCGAAGGCGTCGGCACGGTGGACAAGCTGCATCAACTGCAAGCTGCTTTTGTACGACACGATGCCTTGCAATGCGGCTATTGCACGCCGGGGCAGATTATGTCCGGCCTGGCGCTGCTTGAAGAAAAGCCCGCCGATCTCGAGGCTATCCGCGAAGGCATGAGCGGCAACCTCTGCCGATGCGGGGCCTACCCAAATATCATTGCGGCGATCGCCGAGGTGGCGGGGCTATGAGCGGACCGTTGTTCCAATACGGCCGCGCGGCGACCGTGCACGACGCTTTAATCCGGGCGTCCAAACCGGGAGCCGCATACCTCGCCGGCGGAACCGACTTGCTCCAACTGTGGAAGTCCGGGGCAATGACGCCCGCGGCGGTCGTCGACATCTCGCGCCTGCCGTTGGATGAAGTGGAATTGATCGGTGGGGAACTCTCGCTGGGAGCGCTTGCACGGCTGAGTGATGTGGCAAGTCATCCCGATGTGATCCGAAATCATCCGTTGATTGCAGAGGCAATACTGGCCAGCGCCAGCGGACAGATACGCAATATGGCGACGGTCGGCGGCAATCTATTGCAGCGAACTCGTTGCCCGTATTTTCGTAACGAACAGCTTGCCTGTAACAAGCGAAAGCCTGGCAGCGGATGTGGCGCGCTTTCCGGCGAGAACCGCCAGGCAGCTCTGTTCGGTACAAGCTCGTCATGTGTCGCGACACACGCCTCGGACCTGGCCGTTGCGCTGGCGGCACTGGACGCCGAGGTCGAGGTATTCGGGTCGGAGGGCGAGCGGCGCTTCTCGCTGCGCGATCTCTACAGGCCACCCGGTGAGACGCCGGAGCGTGAAACAAACCTGGCACCGGGTGAGCTCATCACGGGCGTTCACGTGCCGAACGCAACTCGCTTTGCCGCCTGCTCGACTTATCTCAAGATTCGCGATCGTGCGTCGTTTGAATTTGCTGTTGTGTCAGTGGCGGCGGCATTGCAAATCGAGAACGGCAAGATCGTCCAAGCGAGATTGGCCGCCGGCGGCGTTGCGCCGTTGCCGTGGCGGCTCGACAGCACTGAAGCAGCGTTGGTCGGCCATCCATTAAACGCCCGAGCCATCGCCGCCGCCGGCGACTTGGCCGTCGAGCACGCCCGGCCGCTCGCTCAAAACGGATTCAAGGTCGCGTTGCTGCGCAACGCCATGATCCGCGCCTTGCAAACCCTTGGAAGGCGACCATGAGCACCCATTCCGTCTTGCGCTACGAGGCAGCGCTGAAGGTTACCGGCAGCGCCGTCTACGAGGCCGAGGTTCCCGCGGCCGGGCTGTTGCATGCGGCCCTCGTGCAGGCACCGATCAGTTGCGGCGACGTGTTGTCGGTCGACGCGACGCCGGCGATCGACCTTCCGGGCTTTGCGGCGATGGTCTCCCATGCGGATACCGAGGTGCTGCAGGCTTCACCCGCCACAGCCCTGATCCGCGAACGTACCGTGCATTTCGCGGGCCAGCCCGTCGCGCTGGTAGCAGCAAGCAGCCTGCAGGAGGCAAAGGAAGCCGCACGTGCGATCCAGGTCAGACTTGAGGTGCGTCCGGCGGTGTCGGCGCTGGCGCAGGCACTCGACAAGTCATTTGCACCGGCCATGGTCGGACGCTTTCCGGCCGAAACGCATCGTGGCGACGCATCGGGAGCGCTGGCTGATGCCGATCTCGTCGTCCGGCATCGATACGACACCGCCGTCAACAATCATCACCCTATGGAACCGCACGCCGTTGTCTGCTGGTGGGAGGGTGGTAAGGCTGTCGTGCACACGTCGACCCAAGCCATCTTTGGCACTCGTGCCATGATCTCGCATGCTTTTCAGATGCCGGTATCTGACATCCGCGTCATCTCGCGTTTCCTCGGCGGCGGCTTCGGCTGTAAGGGGCAGCTCTGGTGGCCGTGGATGTTCTGGGCGATGCTTGCCTCCCGGAAAACTGGCCATCCGGTGCGGCTGGAATTGACGCGCGCGCAGTTGTTCACTTTGGTCGGGCGGCGCCAGGAGACGGTGCAGGATTTGGGGCTGGGGTTCAGCGCCGACGGCCGTCTCACGGGCATCGAACATCACGTGCTGGCGCAAACCTCAACCCACGCCGATTACTCTGACTCCACCGCGGTCTATTCGCGCTTTCTGTATGCCTGCTCCAATGTCACGACCACGCACCGTCTCGTCCGTACCAATGAGCCGCAACCCGTCCCAATGCGCGCGCCGGGAACGGCGCCGGGAACGTTTGCGCTCGAATCCGCTTTCGATGAAGCGGCCGAACGGCTGGGGATCGATCCGGTCGAACTCCGCGTGCGCAACTTTGCCGATCATGATCAGGAAGCGGGCCGCCCGTGGAGCAGCAATAGTCTGCTTGAATGCTATCGCGTCGGCGCCGAACGGTTCGGCTGGTCGGAGAGGCCAGCGCAGGGCGCCGCCACCGACGGACGTTGGCGGATCGGATGGGGCATGGCCAGCACGCTTTATCCGGCGATCCGTCAGGCCTGCAAAGTCCGTGTCGAACTGGCCGTGGACGCCTCGTTGCGCGTTCAATGCGGCACACAGGACATGGGCTCGGGCACCTACACGGCGCTCGGCCAGATGGCGGCTTCTGCCCTCGGCGTTCCCCCTTCGCAGGTGACGGTCGAACTCGGCGATACGTTGCTGCCGGAGGGTCCGTTTTCCGGAGGTTCCCAGGTGACCGCGAGCCTCGCGCCCGCAACCGAACTGGCGATGACCAGACTCCGCGCGACGCTGGCGAACTTGGCCGTGACCGACGAGCGGTCGCCGCTCTACGGCCAACGGGTCGAGGAATTGGAATTTCAGGATGGAATGATCCGAAGCCGGACCGGCAATGTCGGCGAGTTGCTGACGGATGTGCTGGCGCGCGGAGCGGCTGAGGGACTGGAAGCGGAGGGAGAAAGTGCTGCGACACAACACCAGTCGTTGGCCACGAGCAGCATGGGCTACGGCGCGGTATTCGCCGAAGTGGGCGTCGATGCCCAACTCGGCGAGATCAGGGTGCGCCGGGTATGCGGCGCTTTTGCCGCGGGTCACATCCTCAATCCGTTGCTGGCGAAGAGCCAGTATGTCGGCGGCTTGATCGGCGGCATCGGCATGGCGCTGCATGAGAGAACGGCAACCGATCGCGTGTCAGGCCACATAGTGGGCGACAGCTTCGCCGACTACCTGATCCCGGTCCATGCCGACATGCCGGAGTTCGATATCGCAATGATTGAAGAAGAAGACCTGCACTTGCCAGGCGGCGTCAAGGGAATTGGCATGCTGGGCACGGCGGGTATCCAAGCTGCCATCGCGAACGCAATTTACCACGCAACCGGCAAACGCGTTCGCAGCCTTCCCATTCGCATTGAGAATATTATCGAATAAGCGCCGGCAAGCTCTGGGAAGGAGGTCGACTAGCACCAAGGTGCTCGGACCACGAAGCTTAGGAGCTGAAAAGGGATAGCGCGCCACTTTACGAGCCGACCATCAGCAACGGCCGCTTCTGGCGCAAAGCGGTCATTAGCGGGATCAGACGTCGGCTGCTAGACTAGGCGACTTTTCCTCGCGCCTTGTTCGCTGCGGACCACCGACGCTCGATTTCCTTTACGGCTATCTTCATGCTGGGTAGATATTTTCGCGCGGCGACCTCGGGCGTCATCGACGACGAGAAGAAGATCAGGTTGAGGCTGCCGAGAACGGGGCCGCCACCCGGGATAGCCAGAGCGATGGCACTGATGCCGGCTTCGGATCCTCCTACCGACGATGCGCAACCGTCCTTTTTCGTTTGCAAAAGGATGTCTTCAATGAAGCGGCGATCCTTTGCCAGCCCGGCGTCTTCCTCGACAAGCGAAGCGGTCAGATCAAGCATCTCGCGGCGCAATGCCGGTGGCGAGGCAGCCAGGATGGCCTTTCCGAGTGCGCTTCGCACCAGAGACCTCCTGCGGCCCACCATGGACCGATGAACCGATAAT
>DATHHQ010000650.1:0-3671 GCA_035490095.1 Bradyrhizobium sp. | reverse complement strand
GATGAATTGTCTGTCGACGATCCTCATGACGAAGGAAGCCATTTCCGAAGGTCGCCAACTGGCCCCCGAGTAGCACCACCGCGCAAACCTGTCGGCCAGCCTTCGGTGCAGCCGCGTCATGGCAATGGTAATAAACGCCGTTTCTGGTCGGCCGCCATCTTCGTTCTCTTGATTTCCGGCGTCGGCATCCGCGCCTATCGGGACCTGTCGCGGCCGGAGGCCTGGGCTTATTGGAAAGAGTCATATCTCGCCCCGACCATGACTTCGGCGCTGATCCCCAGTGCCGATTTCGACGGCTCGGGCCACGGCCGGCGCGCGCTCGCCATCAGCGGGGAAATCGGCGCCGCCACCGCGAACTGGTTCCGGGACAGGCTCGATGAGGGCCACCTCGCCGCCGGCGATGCCGTGTTGCTGTCCTCTCCGGGCGGCGATTTGAATCGGGCCGTCATCATGGGCGAAATCATTCGATCGCGCGGCCTGGTGACAGCGGTCGGTGTCGCCGATGCATCGGGTCAGGTCCGCCCAACCTATTGTGTCAGCGCCTGCGTGCTCGTCTATGCCGGCGGCAAGATACGCTATGGCGTGGAGGGCTCCATGCTGGGGGTCCACCAGTTTGAGGCAATGACTCCGATGCGCGATCCCGTCGCTTCCACCCAGCGCATTGCGGGGATCCTGTTGAGCTATATGACGAAGATGGGCGTCTCCTCTGCCGTCGTGGAAGCTATGTCTGCGACCAAGGAGGTCCGCTGGCTCGGCCCAAAGGAAGCCTCGGCGATGAATCTCATCACTGATCCCGTCGGGAGGCCTTAACGGCCGCCGCCCGTTAATCTGAATTCTTCACCACGCCTGAAGGTGCGCGGGGCAGGCAGCGTCAAAAAGCCGCCTCTGGCGGAATCTTTAGTCCCTCCCATGGAGGATTTCGGTTATGCAGGGGCGCGGCAGTTGATCCGCGTTCGCGCGCATTCCGTCGCTTGCTCGATCAAGAAACCTTGCCGTGAGTGGTTTCGGCCGGCTCAAGGCTAAAGTCCAAAAAGTAAACGCGCGTGCAGCTTTATCTTCCGATCGCCGACATCCCGGTCAATGTTTTCCTCATCCTGGCGATGGGCGCGGCGGTCGGGTTCGTGTCCGGCATGTTCGGCATCGGCGGCGGATTTTTGATGACGCCGCTGCTGATTTTCGTCGGCATCGCTCCCGCGGTCGCGGTCGCCTCGGTCGCCAGCCACATCGCCGCATCTTCGTTTTCCGGCGCCATATCCTACTGGCGCCGCCGCGCCATCGATCCGGCCCTGGCGCTGGTGCTGCTGAGTGGCGGCACCATCGGCACGGCGCTCGGTGTCTGGACCTTCACGCTGCTGCGCTCGCTGGGCCAGCTCGATCTGCTGATCGCGCTGTCCTACGTCATCCTGCTGTCCACCGTCGGCGGACTGATGTTCTGGGAGGGGCTGCGCGCGATTCTGCGGGCGCGGCGCGGCGTCGCGGTGCCGATGCGTCGCTCGGGCAGCCACGGCTGGATTCACGGACTGCCGCTCAAGATGCGCTTCAAGCGCTCCAAGATCTATTTGTCGGTGATACCGGTCGTCGTCGTCGGCCTGATCATCGGCTTCATCGGCGCGGTGATGGGCATTGGCGGCGGCTTCATCTTGATCCCGATCATGATTTATCTGCTGCGGGTGCCGACCTCGACCGTGATCGGCACCTCGATGGTGCTGACGCTGGTCACCATGGTGTTCGCCACCATGCTGCACGCGGTCACCAACCATCTCGTCGACGCAGTGCTAGCGCTGATTCTGATGGTCGGCGGCGTGACCGGCGCGCAGTTCGGCGCCCGCGCCGGTCAGAAGATCCGCGGTGAACATCTGCGGCTGCTGCTTGGGCTGCTGATCTTGGCGGTCGGCATCCGCTTTGCGATCGAGCTGGTGATCCGTCCCGACGATCTCTTCACCATCCGGGAAACCGGAGGCGCCGGATGACCGCACGCTCTTCCCTCGCTGCGCTGGGCCTGGCGCTTGTGCTGGGCGCGGCTTTCGCCGTACCGCCCGCGCGCGCCGAGCGGCTGATCGTGTCGGTCTCGAACCACCGGGTCACCGTGACGCCGAACTATTCCGGCGAAGAGCTCGTGCTGTTCGGCTCGGTCGAAAAGGATGCCGCCACCCCGGCCACCCGCACCAGTTACGATCTGGTGGTGACCGTCTCCGGGCCGCGCGCTGACATGGTGACGCGCCGCAAGGAGCGCAAATTCGGCATCTGGATCAACACCGACTACCGGCAATTTCTGAAAGTGCCGACCTATCTTGCGCTGTTCTCCAACCGGCCGTTCGACGCCATCGCTTCGCCCGAAGTCGAGCGGCGGCAACAGCTCGGTCTCAACAATGTGCTGCTCACCCAGCGCGTCGGACCTGATTATGCCGACGTCGTGCCGAACGACGCGTTCCGCAGCGCCTTCGTGCGGCTGCGCTCCCAACATGGCCTCTATCGCGAGGCGACTTCCGCGGTGACATTTTTGACGCCGACGTTGTTTCGCACCGGCATTCCACTCCCGGCCGAGGTGCCGATCGGGACCTATGACGTCGAGATCAAGCTGTTTTCCGATGGCGTATTGGTGACGAAGACCGAGACCGCGTTCGAAATCGTCAAGGTCGGTTTCGAGCAATTCGTCGCCAACACCGCGCGGCAGAATGGCTTGGTTTATGGGCTGGTCACGGCATTCATGGCGCTGATGACCGGCTGGATGGCGTCGATCGTCTTCCGCAAGGATTGATGAGCCTCATGGTGAGGAGGCGCTTGCGCCGTCTCGAACCATGAGGTCCGTGTCGCCTATCCTTCGAGACGGCCGCGTTGCGGCCTCCTCAGGATGAGGTCGGAGTATTTGGCTTACTCGCTCCCGACAAAAATCCGACAGCCATCGCCAGAACGCTAAGCAACATCGCCGCGGTCGAGAGCCAGCCAAGCCAGTACAGCGGACCCCCGACGACAAAATGGCCCATCACGTCCCTGCGGCGCGCCATGATCATCAGCAGCACCATCACCGGGACGGCGAGCACGCCGTTGATCACCGCGCTCCAGTACAGCGCCGAGATCGGATTGATCGAGGTGAAATTGAGCGCGATTCCGATGGCTGCCGACAGCGCCAGCACGGAATAGAACGCCACCGCCTCCTTCGGCTTGCGCGCGAGCCCCACGGGCCATCGGCGTCCCTCGCCGACGGCGTAAGCGGTTGCGCCCGCGAGCACCGGAATGGCCAACAGCCCGGTGCCGACGATGCCAAGCGCAAAAATGACTTCCGCGAACGCCCCCGCGATCGGACGCAGCGCTTCGGCGGCTTGCGCCGAGGTCTGGATATCGGTCTTGCCGGCGGCGTGCAGCGTCGCCGCCGCCGTGACGATGATCGACAGCGCGATCAGGTTCGAGAACGCCATGCCGACGATGGTGTCGGCGCGGATGCGATGAAATTCCTTCTGCGCGCCATAGTGCTTGTCGATCAGCGGCTGCTTGGTGACATCAACACGTTGGTCTTCGGCTTCCTGGGACGCCTGCCAGAAGAATAGGTACGGCGAGATCGTGGTCCCGAAGATGGCAACGATGGTGGTGAAATAATCGGCGCTCCAAGTGATGTGCGGCACCAGGACACCCATCAGCGCCTGGCTCCACGAAATGTGAGCAAAGGCGAGCGC
>DATHHQ010000649.1:0-7392 GCA_035490095.1 Bradyrhizobium sp. | reverse complement strand
TCGCGCGGCTCGCTGTTGATCGCCATCCGTCCGGTGTGGACTTCCTTGTAGCCGAGCTTCTTTGCGCCGGCTTCCATCACCTTGAAGTTGTTGTTGCCCGGCAATCCCGGGATGTTGTTGGTGCGGGTGACGCCCATCCTGTCTTCGGCCTTGGCGTACCAGGGCTCCATTTCGGCCAGCGTGATCGGCCAATCCAGCAGATTGGCGTTCGGCACGCTGCCGTAAGCGCTCTTGATTCGAAATTCATGCTCGTCAAACCGCAACGACGCGCCGGCCCAGTGCACGGTCGAGCCGCCGACCGATTTGACAATCCACGCCGGCAGGTTGGCGAAATCCTTGGCCACGCGCCAGTTACCGGATGTCGTCCGCATATCCGTCCACGCCAGTTGCGTGAAACTCTCCCACTCGTTGTTGATGAAATCCTGCAGCTCGACACGCGGCCCGGCCTCAAGGATCACCACCTTGACGCCCTTCTGCGCGAGCTCGTTACCCAACGTGCCGCCGCCGGCACCGGAGCCGACAATTACGACCACGCCATCGTCGTTCAGATCGAATTTCGCCATGATATGTCCTCCCAACCGGATTTTTGCTCGATGCCTTCAGACCTTCGGCAGCCAATCGATGTCGTTGAAGCCGCGCTTGATGTAGCCACCATGCTCGGCGGACGAGCCTTCGTAGCCGAACTTCGGCCACACCTCTTCCTGGTTGTAGAGAGAGACAACAAGATCGGAGCGAACCTTCTTGAAAAAGTCGGTCTGCTCGATGCCCTGCAGCAGCACGACGCGGTCGGCCTCCCACGGCACCTGAACGTAGGCAAGCTTGTGCTTATCCTGCGCGTCCTGATCGAGACGTCGAACGCCGTCTTCAAGCAGCGCCTTGACGGCGGGATCCTTCGCCGCCTTGGCGTCCCACGGCTTGATCGCCGTGATGTAGTAGCTGTCGACCAGCATGTCGTGCGGATAGATATCGCGCGCGACCTTGACCAGCGTTTTCAGCGTCGCCGGTGTCAGCGTAGTCGCATCGGCGGCCCACGCATCCTCAATGCCGATGCCGGCGCTCGCCGCGACCGCGACGACCGGAACCGCGCTCGCAGCACCCTGCAGAAAGATTCGGCGGCTGTATTTGCCTCGACGATCAACTTCTCTCATGGGTATCCTCCATTGAAACGTTTTTGTTGATTGCATTAACCGAAGCGGCCACCTTTCTGAATTACCTCGATCTTGTAGCCGTCGGGATCGGAGACGAAGAAAAAGCGCGCGAGTGTCGCGCCATCATGTTTGAAATCGCGCAGCGGCCCGGGCGAGAGCTTTTCGCGCTCGAAGCGGGCGTGTTCGGCATCGAGATCGTCGACCACGACGGCGATGTGGCCGTATCCGTCGCCCAGGTCGTACGGCTCCTTGCGATCGAAATTCACCGTCAGCTCGACCTCGAACGGCGACGACGGATGACGAAGATAGATCAGCGCAAAGTCCGGAAACTTGAGATGATCGGCCACTTCGAGCCCGAAAGCGCGCGCGTAGAAGTGAAGCGACCTCGCTTCATCGAGAACGCGAATCATCGCGTGAACCGGCTTTGCCATTCAGTGCAACTCCTTGAGATAGTTCACGATGGCCATGCGGAGTTCGGATCTGGCCTGCCGGTAGGGCATGATCGCGCCGGGGATCATCGCCTGCGGGTCGACCAGCCACTCGTCGAGCTTCTGCTCGTCCCATTTGAATTTCGCGTTGGCAAAACCTGCCGAATAACGAAATCCCTCGGCGGTCCCGGCGTCGCGTCCGACGATGTTGAACAGGGTCGGTCCTTGCCGCGGCGGATCGGAGGCGTTGGTGGTGTGGCACAGCGCGCATTGCTGTTTGAAAAGCGCGGCCCCGTCGGCTGGCTTTGCCGCCGGCAACGGTATTTGCGCCGAGGCGACGCCGACAATTGATACCGCGCTGCAAAATGCTAGTGCCATGACCAGTGCCGCACGTCGTTGTCTCATGGATATTTCCGGTGGCGCGGATCGAGCTTAGGTCGTCGCGAACAAGCGGTGGTAGTAGCGGGCTGTTTTATGGTGGAACAAAGCGCCGTCGTTTCGGGCTGCCGCATATGAGGACAGTCCGTGGCCAAGGTTTCGCAAAATTACCCTGAAATTCCTGCACGATGACCACACGGCGCGGCTTGCATGGTGAATGCGCCGTTCGTGACACGTTTGGTTTGTGCGATGGGCGGGTCCGGTACCGGCGGACGGCGCATGGATCAGCCGAACCGTTCATCGCGAATTAACCCAGGAGAAGTGGATGAAGTTAGTGAAAACCTCAGCGATCGCGTTTGCATTGTCGGCCTTGCTTGCCGGCCCCGTGTTGGCGCAAGGCGCCGCATCCGACACCCAGATCCGCGGCGGCGCGCAGAGCAGGAGCAATATGCAGGGCGGGGCGTCGGGTAGCGGCGACGAGGAATTTAATGCGCAGCCGGGCGCGCCCGGAGAAAAGGCCGGCGCCCATGCGAAGGCCGGCGCGAAAGGTACTATAGGGGCCGGTAGCGGAGCGCCCAAGGGCACCGCGGGTGCGGTTGTCGATCCCGCGGCCGGGGGCAAACGCAACTAGCTGATCCGGAACAGCGGGAACCGGTTTTCCCTCGGGACAAACGCGAGGACGCCGATTCCTTCGACACTGGTTCCGTTTTCAAAACCAAACTCCGGTCGCGCGGCGACCGGAGTTTTTTTTGAGCATACGGCAGGTTTGTCCGTCCGCCGCAGTTTTCGGAAGCCACTCAATCGTCGAATCCACTCGAGCCGCGCTTTGCCTTGATGTCGCTGCGGCGTTTTTTGCCTTCGAGCCGGCGCGTCTTTGAGCCCAGCGTGGGTTTGGTCGCGCGACGTGGCGTCGGCCGCACTGCGGCCGCACGCAGCAATTCGAGCAGACGGTCGATGGCGTCGGCGCGGTTGCGCTCCTGGGTGCGAAAACGCTGCGCATGAATCACAATCACGCCGTCTTTGGTCATGCGCTGGCCGGCGAGCCGGTTGAGCCGCGCTTCGGCGTCGGCCGGCAGCGTGATCCGGCGGGTGTCGAAACGCAGTTGGGCTGCGGTCGAGAGCTTGTTGACGTTCTGTCCGCCCGGACCAGAGGCGCGGACGAAACTGATCTCGATGTCGTTCTCGTCGATCACAAGGTCGCG
This sequence comes from Bradyrhizobium sp., assembly GCA_035490095.1. GTDB lineage: Bacteria > Pseudomonadota > Alphaproteobacteria > Rhizobiales > Xanthobacteraceae > Bradyrhizobium. The sequence goes on along the minus strand of DATHHQ010000649.1, from coordinate 4,236 downwards.
GGAAATCCGCAGCATGGCGTCACCGGAGGCCGGGATGATCCCTGACGGGAATCGGGCAAGACGCAGGATAGCGGTTTTGTGAAGGGTTTGCTTTGGCGCGCGTTTCTCTTGTTCCCTCCCCCCTTGCGGGGGAGGGTGAGGGAGGGGGGTGAACTCCACGTGCCGGACTTAGCGGCACCCCCCTCTCCAACTCTCCCCCGCAACGGGGGAGAGAGCAGACCGAGGCGCGCGTCAGCTTCGTGCCAAACGCTACAAAGGATTCAGTTTGCCTTAGGTGCGGGCGGGGTTGCGGCTGCGGGCTGGGCGGCGGCTTGCGGGGCGCGGCCGACGATCACGGTAAGAAGGCCTTGCCCCCACAGTCGCCGGGCGGCCCTTTTGGCCTCGTCGAGGGTCACCGCGTCGACAATGGCGTTGCGCTTCTCGATGTAATCGATGGGAAGCTTGTCCAACTGATATTGCAGCAGCGCCGACGCCAGCTTCGACGAGGTATCCAGCGCCAGCATTTGCGAGCCCTTCAGATAGGACTTGGCCTCGTCCAGTTCCTGCTGGGTCGGGCCATCCTCGGCCATGCGGCGGATTTCCTTGTCGATGGCAGCGACGGTCTCGCCGGCGCGGTCGGCGCGGGTTCCGGTATTTCCGTAGAATATGGCGGAGTGATCCATCCACAGCAGCGATTCAGAGACCGAATAGGCGAGACCGCGCTTCTCGCGGACTTCGCGATAAAGCCGCGACGACAGTCCTCCGCCGCCGAGAATGTGGTTCACGACATAGCCGGCCATGAAATTCGGATCGTGGCGCTTGATGCCGGGGCCGCCGAACGTCACCACGGTCTGCGGCACGTCGAGCGGAATAAACTCGCGCTGCGGGGGCTTGGCGGCGTCGACGTCAGCGACCGGCGTGAGGCTGGCCTTGGCCGGCAACCCGCCGAACGTCTGGTCGAGCATCTTGCCGAGCGTGACCGGGTCGACATCGCCGACCACGGCAATCCTCAGCGTGTCCTTGGCGAGCACGCGGCGGACATAGTCCTTCATGTCGGCGACGTCGATTTTCGGAATGCTCTCCAGGGTGCCGTTGGCCTGCCGGCCATAGGGGTGGTCGCCAAACATGGCTTCCAGGAACTTGCGGCTGGCAATCGCTGTCGGATTGGAGGTGTCGCGCCGCAGACCGGAGATGATCTGCGCGCGAATGCGCTCGACATCGGTGCTGTCGAAATGCGGCGATGTCAGCGCAGTCCGCAGCAGTTCGAAGGCCTCATCCTTGTTATCCTTCAGCATCCGCAGCGAGCCACGAAACGTATCGCGCGCCGAACTGAAATTAAGTTCGATGGCGCGGCGGTCGAGGCGCTCATGGTAGGTGTTGGAATCCAGATCGCCCGAGCCTTCATCGATCAGACTGGCGACCATATTGCCGACACCTGGCTTGTCGGCCGGGTCCTGTGACGCGCCGCCGCCGAAGGCAAACTCCATCGCGATCAGCGGCACGGTGGCATCCTGCACGAACCAGGCCTCGATACCGCCGGGTGAGATCAGATGCTGGATCTTTGCCGCGGCCTGCGATGGGGTCGACAGCAACGGCGTGATCGCCAGGCAGGCCGCAAAAATCAATGCAACGCGCCGCGTGCAGGTCCGGACATAGATCACGAACGCTTCTCCTCGCGTTTCGGCGTGGCGTCCTTGATCAGATAGCCGGTCACCGAGCGTTTCTTGTCGAGCCATTTCTGCGCGGCGTCACGGACCTGTTCGGCGGTGACGGCGCGAATGCGATCCGGCCAGCTTCTGATGTCGTCGATACTCAAGCCGGTGGTGAGCGCACCGCCATACCAGCGCGCCAGCGTCGCCTGGTTGTCCTGGGCGTAGATTGCCTCGGCGATCAGCTGGGTCTTGACGCGCTCGAGATCCTCGGCGCGCACCGTGTTTTGTCCGAGATCGGCGATCACGTCGTCGATCACCTGCTCGACCTGTGCGAACTCGACGCCGGGTTTCGGCGAGGCCGAGATCATGAACTGTGTCGCATCGAGCGAGGTGCCCTGATATCCGGCGCCGGCGCTGACCGCGAGCGGGCGGTCGACCACCAGCGCGCGATAAAGATAGGAGTTGTTGCCGTTGCCCATCAGTTGCGCGAGCACGTCGAGTGCCGGGCTTTCTCCTGCGGCGGCGGTGTTGGAGGACGGAACCAGATAAAAGCGCCGCACGCTGCTTTGTTCGACCCTGGGGTCGGACAGCGTCACGGTGCGGGGCGCCGCGGGCACCGGCTCCTGCGGCCGGAGGCGCTGCGCGGGTATCGCGGGCTGCGCCGCGACATCGCTGAAGGTTCGCTCCACCAGGGGGCGAACATCCTTGGCTTCGACATCGCCGGCAATCACCAGGATCGCGTTGTTCGGCGCATAAAAGCGTTTGTAGAACGCCAGCGCATCTTCGCGGTCGAGCTTCTCGATTTCCTGGCGCCAGCCGATCACGGGGCGGCCATAGGGATGGTTGAGATACAGCGCCGCCATGATCTGCTCGGTCAGCCGAGCCTCCGGGTTGTTGGCGACCCTCATGTTGAATTCTTCCAGCACGACGTCGCGCTCCGGCAGCACGTTTTCGTCCTTGAGGATCAGGCCGGTCATGCGGTCGGCCTCGAACGCCATCATCTTGGCGAGCTGCTCGCGCGGTACGCGCTGGAAATAGCCGGTGTAGTCGGAAGACGTGAAGGCGTTTTCGTTGCCGCCGACCTTGAGCACGGTCTGGGAGAATTCACCGGCCGGATGCTTGCTGGTGCCCTTGAACATCAAATGTTCGAGAAAGTGCGCGAGGCCCGATTTACCGGGCGTCTCGTCGGCGGAGCCCACCTTGTACCAGATCATCTGCGTGACGACCGGCGTGCGGTGATCCGGGATCACCACAACTTGCAGGCCATTGCCGAGGGTAAACGTAGCGGGACGCTCGGAGGTCACCGTGGTCTGGGCGAGGGCGCCACTTGCAGAGATCGCGAACGTCGATAGGAGGGCGGCGAAGACAGGAACGGCAAAGCGGTGTGTGGGCATCATGACCTGTCTGGCGCGTGTTTCCGTAAAAGTGGGTACCGGTTTTGCGCAGCAATACGCGCAACTTTTCGAACAAAAGCGATCATCCCGAACGGAAATGTCCGGGATAAACTCGCGGCACCGTACACCGCGCGACCGCCCGGGAGCGTCACGAAGCTGAGAGCAGGACGTGTCTATTCGCCATATTTGCCGGCGGCCGGGTTGTATTCCTTGTTCATCGATTCCTTTGGCCCGGTGCCGTAGGCGAAATTCGGCGATGGCGTCTGATATCCGCCGGGCGGCTGCGTGAGCGACTCCCGGGTCGGCTCACCCTTGAACGGTGCCGTCTCGGCTTTGTTGCCGCCGAACAGACCACTGAGGCCGCCAGTATAGCCGAGCTGCGAAGGGCTGAGGATCGGATTATTGAACGAATTGCCCGGCTGGATCGGGTCGTTGTTGGTGCGGGCGGCACCGGCCGTCTTGCCCTGAGCGAGTTCGCTTGGCGTCAGGATCCGGCTCGCTTCGCGGGGATCCTTGTTTTCCTTCTTTCGGGCCGCGATCGCAGCCTTGCGCCGCGCTTCGTCAGGGTCTTTCGGCCAGTTCGGAGCCTTCACCTCGGCCGATCCGGTTGCCGGCGGGGGCAGGTCGATTTTTGGCGGAACCACCAGCGGAGACCGCTCGCGATAGTCGATGCCGCGGTTTTCCATATTGGTACCGCCGATGCCGGCCATGATGCCCTCGATGATCTTTTCCTCGAAGGTCTTCTCATCCTCTTCGTCGTCCTGGGCCCGGGCTATTCCGGCGGTCATCACCACACCGATGCCCAGCGCGATAACGGCGAGCCGCAGCGCCCGCCTCAGTGCTCCCGGTGAACCCGGCACCATCCAACCGCTGGTTTCGGTTTTGCGCATCACACTGTTCCTGTTCAAATTTTGCCGCGGGGCCACCGACTCAAGGCGCGACTTCGCTCCTGCAAGCAACAATCAGCTTTGAGGGTCCGTATCGGCCGGGATCAGGGCGCTTTTGCGGCGGGTACTCCCACGAAGGAATCATACAGCAGGGCCGCTACCCCGGCAACAATCGCCACGTCGGCGAGGTTAAACACGTACCAATTGTAGGTATTTCCCCCGATCTGGAGGTGGAACAGGGCGAAATCGACCACCGCGCCATAGGCGAAGCGGTCGATGCCGTTGCCGATGGCGCCGCCGATGATCAGGCCAAGCGCTATCGTG
>DATHHQ010000648.1:0-9193 GCA_035490095.1 Bradyrhizobium sp. | reverse complement strand
TGCGGAACAATGTAACGGAGAGAATTCGATGCGCAGATTATGGACCGTGCTGGCGGCGCTGGCGACGTTGAGTCTCACCAATTGCGGCTACAACACGATTCAGACCAATGACGAGCAGGTCAAGTCGAGCTGGTCCGAGGTCGTCAACCAGTACCAGCGCCGCGCCGATCTGGTGCCCAACCTCGTCAATTCGGTGAAGGGTTTTGCGCAGCAGGAAAAGGATGTGCTGCTGGGCGTGACCAACGCCCGGGCCAAGGTCGGCAGCATCCAGGCCACGCCGGAGGTTCTCAACGATCCCGCGGCGTTCCAGAAATTCCAGGCGGCGCAGGGCGAACTCTCAAGCGCGCTGTCGCGATTGCTGGTGGTGACGGAAAACTATCCGCAACTCAAATCCGACGCGTTGTTTCACGACCTGATGGCGCAGCTGGAGGGCACGGAAAACCGCATCACGGTGGCGCGCAACCGCTATATCAAGACAGTGCAGGACTACAACGTCACGATTCGCTCGTTTCCGACCAACCTGACGGCGATGGCGTTCGGGTACAAAGAGAAGCCGAATTTCTCGGTCGAGAACGAAAAGGAAATCTCGACCGCGCCGAAGGTGGATTTCAATCCGGCGCCGGCAGCCCCCGCGAAGTAATTCGACAACTCGTGCTCCGATTTCGAAGTTCGCCTTACAGGATGCCGCGAATGTTTGCGAACTTGGAAATCGGAGCACTGGATTGACCGCGATGAACGCTGCAAGAGCCTCCTTTCTTGCGCTGCTGCTGTGCTGGGCTTTTGCAGCCGCAGCTGACGTTGCGGTGCCGCCTCTCGTGGGGCGGGTGGTCGATCAGACCGGGACGCTATCCAGCGGCGACGTCGCCTCGCTGCAGCAAACGCTTAAGGATTTCGAAGCGAGGAAAGGCAGCCAGATCGCGGTGCTGATCGTTCCGACCACCGCGCCCGAGACCATCGAGCAATATTCGCTGCGGGTCGCGGAAATCTGGAAGATCGGCCGCAAGAAGATCGACGATGGCGCGCTTGTTGTCGTTGCCAAGGACGACCGCAAGCTTCGTATCGAGGTCGGCTACGGCCTCGAAGGCGCGCTGACCGACGTCACCTCAAAACGCATCATCGATGAAATCATCACGCCGAGATTCAGGAGCGGGGATTTCGCCGGCGGGATTTCCTCAGGCGTCGACCGGATCATCCGGGTGATCGACGGCGAAACATTGCCGGCGCCGGAGCCGCGACAGCAGCCAGGTTCCGATTGGTTCAGCCATATCGATCCGCTCAATCCTTTCATGCTGTTCGCGGTCTTTGTCGTCGGCTCCATCCTGCGAGCCACGCTGGGCCGGCTGATCGGCGCGGTTGCTACCGGCGGCGTTGTCGGGCTGCTGGCATGGCTGATTGTCGGATCGCTGGCGGCGTCGATCATCGCCGCGTTCATTGCTTTCGTCGTCACCATGGTCGCGGAGACGCCCACTTCTTCTTCCGGTCACGGAGGCGGAAGAGGCTGGTCCGGCGGCTATGGCGGTGGTGGGTCGTATTCGGGGGGCAGTTCGAGCAGCGGTTCGAGCGACAGCGGCGGCGGGGGCGGCAGTTTCGGCGGCGGCGGCGCGTCTGGAAGCTGGTAGGAGCTGGTAGGAGCTGGTAGCATGGGCATCGGGCGCATCGGCAGGCATCTTCTTGAGCATCGCTGGCGGGTTCGGCGGATTTTTCCGCCTGACGTGCTGGCAGCGATCGAGCAGGCGATCAAGGCGAGCGAGGCCACGCATTCCGGCCAGGTCCGCTTCGTCGTGGAAGGCGCGCTGGATGGTGCGCCGCTGTTTCGGGATCAGCCGGCGCGGGAACGGGCGCTGGATATTTTTTCGCAATTGCGGATCTGGGATACCGCCCACAACAACGGCGTGCTGATCTATTTGTTGCTGGCCGACCGCGACGTCGAGATCATCGCCGACCGCGGCATCGACGCGAAGGTCGGCATCGCCGGCTGGGAGAAAATCTGCGCGGATATGGAAACCGAATTCAGAGCCGGAAATTTCAAGAGCGGCGTGATCAAGGGAATCGAAGCAGTCTCGCTGCAACTGGCGAGGCATTTTCCCGCGCATGGCGTAGGGCGCAACGAACTGCCGGACGCACCGGTGGTGATTTGAAGCTCAGTTATTGGTGATCGTCATTCCGGGGCGCGAGCGCAGCGAGCGAGCCCGGAATCCATAACCACGATGGGGAGTATGGATTCCGGGCCTGCGCCAAGAGGCGCATCCCGGAATGACATCAGTTTATTGCAATCGCGCCTCAAGCCTTCACCGACGGCCGCGCATCGACGCGCGAGCAGGCCATCGGGCCATTTGTCAAAACGCGCGAAAAATGTTCAGCCGTCGTCGAGCTTGTTGAGGTCGCGCACCGACTGCATGATCGGCTCGAAATTCGACCGCGCGTCGAGCGCGTCGAACAGTTGCGCGGTGTCCGACAGCAGCGCGTGCGACCTTTGAATCGCGATTCGGACATCGTCCTGCGGCGTATCGGACAACCGGCCGTGACCTGATAACAGGATTTTGGAATTCAAACCCTTCAGCCGCTCCAGCGACTGGATGTAGTCGCTGATGCTGCCGGATCCGAACACGCCGCCCATCACGCCGCCCGGCATCAGGGTGTCGGCGGCGAACAGCAAACCCTGGTCCTGGTCGAACAGGCTGATGCAGGCCGAGGTGTGGCCCGGCGTGTACATCACGTTGAGGCGGAAGTTGCCGAGGTCGATCAGGTTGCCTTCCTCGAGCCAGATATCGACATCGATCGGCACATTCGGCTCGTTGAACATCTTGCGCAGCATCGAGAAATCGTCGCGCAGCATGATCTTGTTGGCGGCCAGCCGATGCGCGGCGATGATGGTATGACGGCCGTTGAAATGGTACGCCGCGCCGATGTGATCGAGATGCTCGTGACTCAGAATCACGATATCGATCTTGTCAGGCGGACAGCCGAGATGATCGAGACATTCCAGCAAGGCCGGGTAGTTGGAGGACAGCCCGACGTCGATCATGATGGTTCGGGATCTTCCGCGCACCAGATAGGCATTCGCGGCGCGGTTCTTGAAGCGGATCTGATAGACGTCCTCGGCCGCCTGAATCAACGAGCAGACGTCGTTGTTCAGGAGAACCGGAAACGGGCTGGGCTTGCGGTCGCTCATGGGTTGGCCGCTTTGAAGGTGACGGCGTTGGACGCCCTTAAGCGCTTGCTGAGCGCATCCATGATCATCAGCGCGAACGCCGGCTGCTGACTGACCAGATACACGAAGCGGGCATGATTGATCCGCATCACGCGGGTATTGGGTGCTGCTGATATCGCGGTGGCCGAACGGGACGAACCGTCGATAACGGCCATCTCGCCGAAGAATTCACCCTTGCCGAGGGTCACGATCAAAGTCTTGCCGGCGCTGCTGATCTTGACGATGTCGATCTTGCCGTCGAGCACCACGAACAGCTCGCGTCCGGTCGAGCCTTCCTCGAAAATGACATCGTCCACGTCATATTCGTTGATGCATTTCTCGATGGCCATGGAACTCCCCGCCTTCTGGCTGGTGCGTCGGCTCCATGTTAGTCGGGAAACAGGGCGGCGCAAACGACGCATCGGGACGTCGGCGATTGCCGCAGGGCAGCATGGACCCGCGTCGCGGCGCCGCCGCTGCTCTGATGACGGGCCGAAACCAGGCCGGATGGGATCCTAAAATTTGAGTAAACCGGCTGATGGTAACGATTTGGCAAGAAATTAATGGTTACCAAATGGTCAACTTCTACCGGAGGTCTTGAGCGTGAACGAGCAAATGACTGAGCAGACCAGCGGTGAACCCGGTTCCCTCGGTGCCGGGTCGGCCGTTCCCAAGTCATTGAATGTGCCAAGCGAGCCAGTGGCGGCGTTGGCGCAGCCATCGATGCCGGAAACGACCGATGTCGATTCGCTCAAGCTTGCGCCCGAGCAGGGCGCAGCCGGCGAAACTCCGAAGGTGGACGCGCCCAAGGCCGATGCGCCTAAGGCTGAAGCTCCCAAGGCCGAAGCTCCCAAGGCCGATGCGCCCAAGGCCGATGCTCCCAAGGCCGATGCTCCCAAGGCTGAAGCTCCCAAGGCTGAAGCCCTCAAGACCGACACTCCCAAGGTCGATGCGCCCAGGGTTGACGCGCCGCGCAGCTCCGAGAAAGTCATGATCATGTCAGCGGGCGACCGCGCAGGTCCCGCACCGGAGGCGGAGCAGAGCTCCGGGATGTTCGGCAAGCGCCGGCTCGCAGCACTGGCGGCCGTGGTGGCGCTGGCGGCGGTGGTGGGCGCGCTCGGCGGTGCCGTGGCGACAGCGGGATTCGGGCATTACCTTGGCGATGGTGCGACGACAGCAGGAAGCAGCGCGCTCGAAGCGACCGTTGCGCGGATCGATGCCGACATCGCGGCGCTGAAGGCCAGCGTCGAACATTCTGCCAAGGCCAACACGGCCCAGTTCGGCAAGACCAGCGATCGTCTCGACAAGGTCGAGAAGGCGCAAGCCGAACCGGCCGCCAAACTCGCCAAGCTCAGCGAGGCCGTGGATAAGCTTCGCGTCGCGCCGGTTGCTTCGGTAGCTGCCGCTGCGGCGCCGGCCGCGGCGAAGGAAGTCACCGGCTCGATTTCGCCCCCTGCGACGGCAACGCCCGCGGCTGCACCCAAGCCTGAAATGGCAAGGCTGCCGACGGTGGACGGCTGGGTGCTGCGTGATGTCACCAATGGCGCCGCCCTGATCGAAGGCCGGCGGGGGATGTTCGAAGTGTATGCCGGCGATCCGATCCCGGGCCTTGGCCGGGTCGACGCGATCAGGCGCCAGGACGGCCGCTGGGTGGTCGTGACCGGCAAAGGCTTGATTGTCGCGCGCTAGGGCAGGATTCCGCCCCCAAGGGCCGCGTTGGCGCGACGACGCTGGATCAGACCAAGGGCACCGATCGCTTCACACCGACGTGAAGCGATCGTGGAGATCGATCCGGCTTCGCGAGACAGCCCGTCCGCTTTTCGGCTAATTTCCTGACTAGAAGACGTTGCCCGCAGGGCGCCTTTGAACCGGCGTCCCTGATGCGCGGCGTTCGTCGGAATATGGGCCGCGCATGCGATTTTTGGTCACGATCCTGGTTTTGCTTTGCGGCGTCTTGACGGCGCGCGCCGGGCAGAGCGCGGCGCTGGAGCGCGGCACCGCGATCACCGATCCCTTGGCCTTGCGCGAACTCGATCGCGGGCGGCTTGGGCTGGGCGGCATTGTCCTGCCCATGAGATCGTCCAGCACCCCGCTCACCAACAGCCAGGTGTTCGCGCTGCCCTCGATGGCTCCCGTCCGCAAGGCGCTCGACGACGAGTTCGATCGTTACATCGCCAGACACAAGGCCACGCTTCCGACCGAAACCATCGGCGTTGGAGCGTCTTTCGATTTTCAGCTGTTCGATCGCAAGCTGCTTTATTCCCGCGATTCACGCTTCGTGCTGGCGGGTATCGTCAACCGGATGGATCGCGCTTATCTGTCCGAGGCTAACTGCGGTGAAATCAGGCTGATCTACCGTCTGACACGAACGAGTGCGCCCGAGACGGGCGACAATGCGGCCTCGCCGCGGCTGCCGATGACGCTCAACGTCGTGCTGAAGGCCGGGACCGATAATGCGATCGACGGCAGCGGCGTCAAGATCACGTGCGCCGAGATCGCGCGGCGCTGGCTGGCTTTCGGCGAATCGACGCTGACCGGCGTGGAGCTTGCGCAGAAACTGACATCGAAGGATGGCCCGCTGGGTCTGATCCGGCCCGAAAACATCGACCGCATTGAAACCAACCTTCAGATCGCGCATGCGCCGAAATCGGCGGTGCGCGATTTCCGCACCGACTATCTCCTCAAGGTGTTCGATTACAGCGCGCAGTCCGGCACGTTTGAAGAAGCGCCGCTCGAAAACCAGATCGATCGCGAGCGAATTTTCGCGGATGAGGCGCTCAAGCGCGACTTCAAGGCGTGGCTGCTCGATAGCGGGCACTTCGGCGGACTGGATCGCGGCACAATTCTGGTCCCGAAGAAGTTCCTCGCCCGCAGCGCGATTGCCGCGACCCCGGTTGGATTTACCGCCTCTGACCTGCAGCCGGCCTTTGGCCTGTTGCAGGCCGATGACGCAAAGGCTGACACGGTGTTCAGGGAAAGTGACGTGGTCGAGGCCTTGAAGAGGGCAGCCGACGCCGGCGTTACGTTGCAAAACATCCGTTCACCCGCGGGCTTCGAGCGCCGGCTCAACGACATGAGCTGTTCAGGATGCCATCAGACCCGCGGCATCGGCGGCTTCCATTTCCCCGGTGTCGACTGGATGGCGGCCAAACCCGACAATTCGACCGTCGTGCCGGCCTCGCCGCATTTCTTCGGCGACCAGATCCGCCGCCGCGATATTCTGACCTCGATGCGGGACGGTACTGACCCGGATTATTCGCGGGGATTCTCAGGCCGCCCGCAATTGCGCGGCAGCACCGAGCTCGCCGGAACCGAATACGAGGACGGCTGGGGCGCGCTCTGCTACCAGCAAAAGGCCGACGCCAAGGACAACGATTTGAGCTTTCGGTCATGGAACTGTGCCGAGGGGCTCGCGTGCCAGGTCGTCGACAAGGCTTCCCGAACCGGGATGTGCTTTGTCAGAGATCGCTAGGAAATAGCTCGTCTGATGGCGCGGCAGCCAGATTGACAGTGGTCTCACTAATCGTGTTTCATCGCGGCAATCGCCTGACAGCGCGCGCCGGGAGCAAACATGGACGACATCATTATTGTCGGAGCCGGCATCGGCGGATTGACGCTGGGGCTCGCACTGCACGCCGCCGGAATCCCCTGCCGGATATTTGAATCGGCGGCCGAAATCAGGCCGATCGGGGTCGGCATCAATCTGCTTCCGCATGCCACCAAAGAGCTTGCCGGGCTCGGACTTGAAGCTGATCTGGCGCGGGTCGCGATCCCAACCCAGGACGCGACCTTCTTCAACCGCTTCGGTCAATTGATTTATCGGGAGCCGCTGGGACGCGCAGCGGGCTATGAGCATCCGCAATTCTCCATCCATCGTGGCGATCTGCAGATGGTCTTGCTCGATGCCTTCCGTGCGCGCGCAGGGCACGATCGGCTGCTGACCAACCATCACTGCATCGGAGTTGAACAGAATGAGTCCGGCGTCAACGTCGATTTTTCCGACGGGCCGGGAGGCAGCCACCGCAGCACCGTGCGCGGCCGCGCCGCGATCGCCTGTGACGGCATCAATTCCGCGATCCGCAAGCAGTTTTTCCCGAGCGAAGGTGAACCGCGCTATTCCGGCGTCAACATGTGGCGCGGCGTGACGCGATGGAAACCGATGCTGTCGGGCGCCAGCATGGTGCGGGCGGGTTGGCTGTCGCACGGCAAGATGGTGATCTATCCGATCCGTCAGGCTTCCGGCGCGGACGGGCTGCAGCTCATCAACTGGGTGGCCGAAATCGAGACAGAGACCTATCGCAAGCGCGACTGGACCCGGCCCGGTTCGATCGAGGATTTCATCGGCGCGTTCGCCGACTGGCATTTCGACTGGCTCGATGTGCCGGCGTTTATCCGTGCCGCCGACAGCGTGCTGGAATTTCCGATGGTCGACCAGGATCCGCTGCCGCGCTGGAGCTTCGGCCGGGTGACCTTGCTCGGCGACGCCGCGCACCCGATGGTGCCGCGCGGCTCCAATGGCGCCGGCCAGGCGATCCTGGATGCGCGCGCGCTGGCCTCGGCGTTGCTCGAAAACGGCGATCCCGTTGCCGCGCTCGCCGCGTATGAGAAGCAGCGGCTCGAGGCTACCACACGCATCGTTCTGACCAACCGCACCAATCCGCCCGACGCCATCCTGCGCGAGGTGTTCCAGCGCACCAACGACCAGCCGTTCGCCGCGATCGAGGATGTCATCAGCCGCGACGAGCTTCTGGCTTTGTCGGAAGGTTACAAGCGGATCGCCGGCTATTCGAAGGATGCTTTGCGCCCTTGATGGAGCGGGATATCCTGCCGCCTTCGCGCAGGTCGGGCGACAAGAATCGCGATCAGACGTTCAAGGGGAAGGAAAACGATGGCGATTTCTCGGGCTCAGGTCAGCGACGTATCGTCGATCGATGTCGCGGCGTTCATCGATGCGCAGCCGGTTGGTGGATTTCAAATCCGGCTGCTGTTGACCTGCGCGGCGGTGTTGTTTCTCGATGGTTTCGACACCCAGGCCATCGGCTATGTCGCGCCGGCGGTCGCCAAGGAGTGGGGCCTGAGCAAGGGCTCGCTCGGTCCGGTGTTCAGCGCTGGCCTGTTCGGACTGATGATCGGCGCGCTGGTATTTGGACCGCTGGCGGACCGCGTCGGGCGCAGGAAAATCATCATCTTCTCGACACTGGCGTTCGGCATCGGCACGCTTGCGACCTCGGTCATCGACGACGTCGACAGCCTGCTCGCGATCCGGTTTCTGACCGGCCTTGGGCTTGGCGGTGCGATGCCGAATGCCGTTGCGATGACGTCCGAGTTCAGTCCGCGTCGCCGCCGCGCCACCATGGTGATGATCATGTTTTGCGGGTTCTCGGTGGGAGCGGCACTCGGCGGCTTTCTCGCGGCGGCGTTGATCCCGCAATTCGGCTGGCGCTCGGTGTTTGTGGTCGGCGGCGTCGCCCCGCTGCTGCTGGTTCCGATCCTGGCGCTGCGGCTGCCCGAATCGGTGCGGTTCCTCGCGCTTACGGGCCGCGCCCATGAGCGCGTCGCTGAATTGCTGGGGTTCATCGGCCCGAGGGCGGTGTTCGCTCCGGCCACGCAATTCGTCGTCCACGAACCCGAACTGGCCGGGATTCCGGTGCTGCATCTGTTCAGGGACGGACGAACCCTGGTCACGCTGCTGCTGTGGGTGGTGTTCTTCATGAGCCTGCTCGACCTCTATTTCCTGTCGAACTGGCTGCCGACGGTTCTCAATGACCTCGGCGCCTCGGTATCGGAGGCGGCGGCGATCGGATCGATGTTGCAGGTGGGCGGCGTGGTCGGAACCTTTGCGCTCGGCAGCATCATCGACCGATTCTCGTTTCGCGCGCTGGCGCTGGTGTATTTCGTCGCCGTGTTCGCGGTCGGCGCGATCGGCCAGCTCGGCCACTCCGTCGTCTTCGTCACCATGGCGATCTTCGCCGCCGGCTTTTGCATTGTCGGCGGCCAGATCGC
>DATHHQ010000647.1:0-10028 GCA_035490095.1 Bradyrhizobium sp. | reverse complement strand
CGCCATCAGCGCGCCATAGCCGCGCCGCACCCGCCAATTGATCCCGGTGTCTTCGTAGGCATGGGCGTCGATGACCGAGACGCGGTCGAGCTCGCTTCCGTTGACGTAGGTCGAGATCGCATCGATCATCGGATTCCAGCGGTTACCAGGCTCAAGATAGAGGTTGGCGGCGCTGTCGCGGCCGCTTGTTGCGGCCTCCTCGAGGCGATCGAAGAATTGATCGAGCGCTTCGATGAACTCGGCGCGCTCTCTCGGCGGGAAGATGTCGCCAAAGCTCTGTTCGCGCCAGGGCGGGTGGCTTTTGTCGATTTCGAAGTTCAGCCGCCCGGCTATGGCGACGAAGGAATTCCTGTCCGCCGAATGCAGCCAGCCGCAGCCGAGGTCGAAGGTGATATCGGGCGCGGCCATGATGGTGTGGGCGCGTCCGCCGACGCGGTCGCGCGCTTCCAGCACGATTACCGAGAGACCGGAATTTTCCAGCGCCCGCGCGGCGCCGAGGCCGGCGGCGCCCGCACCGATGATGGCGATATCGACTTCGGAGGGGAGGGACATGTGGATCGGCGAATGGTGAGTGGCGAATAGAGCCTCGGTTATATGGCTTGCCTACCCGCTATTCGCTACTCCCTATTCGCCACTTGACTCAAGCCACGGCTTCCTTGGCCTTTTCCGCGCGCTTGCGGTCGTTGGCATCGAGGAACTTCTTGCGTAGGCGGATCGACTTCGGGGTCACCTCGACCAGTTCGTCGTCCTCGATATAGGCCAGCGCCTTTTCCAGCGTCATCTGGATCGGCGGGGTCAGGCGCACCGCCTCGTCCTTCGAGGTGGTGCGGATGTTGGTGAGCTGCTTGCCCTTGAGGATGTTGATCTCGAGGTCGTTGTCGCGGGTGTGCTCGCCGACGATCATGCCCTTGTAGACCTTGGCTCCCGGTGTGATCATCATCGGGCCGCGATCTTCCAGCTTGAACATCGCATAGGCCACGGCCTCGCCCTGATCGTTGGAGATCAGGACGCCGTTGCGGCGGCCCTGGATGTCGCCCTTGTAGGGCGCGTAATTGTGGAACAGGCGGTTCATGATCGCGGTGCCGCGGGTGTCGGTGAGCAGTTCGCCCTGATAGCCGATCAGGCCGCGGGTCGGCGCGTAGAACACCAGCCGCAGCCGATGGCCGCCGGAGGGGCGCATCTCAATCATCTCGGCCTTGCGTTCGCTCATCTTCTGCACGACCACGCCGGAGTGCTCTTCGTCGACGTCGATCACGACCTCTTCGATCGGCTCCTTCCACTCGCCGGTGGCCTCATCCTTCTGCAGCACGACGCGCGGGCGCGACACCGACAGTTCAAAGCCTTCGCGGCGCATGGTCTCGATCAGGATCGCAAGCTGCAATTCGCCGCGGCCCGAGACTTCCATGGAATCCTTGTCCGCGGCCTCGGTCACCCGCAGTGCTACATTGCCTTCGGCCTCGCGCAGCAGGCGATCGCGGATCATGCGGCTCGTGACCTTGTCGCCTTCGGTGCCGGCCAGCGGCGAGTTGTTGACGATGAACGACATCGACACCGTCGGCGGATCGATCGGCTGCGCCTGCAGCGGCGTATCCACGGAAGGGTCGCAGAAGGTATCGGCCACGGTGCCCTTGGTGAGGCCGGCGATGGCGACGATGTCGCCGGCTTCGGCCTCTTCCAGCGGCATGCGCTCGATGCCGCGGAACGCGATGATTTTTGTGATACGCCCGGTCTCGATCAGCTTGCCATCGCCGCCCAGCACCTTGACGGCCTGGTTGGGCTTGATGGTGCCGGAGGTGATGCGGCCGGTGATGATGCGGCCGAGATAGGGATTGGCCTCCAGAATGGTGCCGATCATGCGGAACGGGCCGTCTTCGACGGTCGGCGGCGCGACGTGGCGCAGGATCAGGTCGAACAGCGGCTGCATGCCGGCGTCCTTCGGACCGTCCGGGCTATCCGCCATCCAGCCCTGCTTGGCCGATCCGTACAGAATCGGGAAGTCGAGCTGCTCCTCGGTGGCGTCCAGCGCCGCGAACAGATCAAACACTTCGTTGATGACCTCGGTCGGCCGCGCGTCGGGACGGTCCACCTTGTTGATGACGACGATCGGCTTCAGGCCGACCTTCAGCGCCTTCGACACCACGAATTTTGTCTGGGGCAACGGACCCTCGGCGGCGTCCACCAGCACCAAGGCGCCGTCCACCATGTTGAGAATGCGCTCGACCTCGCCGCCGAAATCGGCGTGGCCCGGGGTGTCGACGATGTTGATGCGGGTGTCCTTCCACTGCACCGACGCCGCCTTGGCGAGAATGGTGATGCCGCGCTCCCGTTCCAGGTCGTTGGAATCCATCGCGCGCTCGACCACGCGCTGGTTGTCGCGGTAGGTGCCGGATTGCTGCAGCAGGCGATCGACCAGCGTGGTCTTGCCGTGGTCGACGTGGGCGATGATGGCGACGTTGCGAAGTTTCATAGCTCTTCTTCTGAATCAGACAAAGGCTGGAGCGCGATCTCGCCGGAAAACCGGGACCCACTTTTCCGGATCACGCTCAAAAACCTGGAATTCTAAAGGGCGCTTGGCGCCCAAAAAGGAAGCCCGGCCAAAAGACCGGGCAAACCTTACTCGTTGCGGCGCAATATAGTCAGGAATCGCGGAAAAACAATGGTTTGTTGCCGGTTTGGTTGATCGTTTTTCGACCAACTCGGGCTCTGTTCTTGGACCTTTGACCTTCTGCCGGCCCTCCGGCGGAGCGCGGGTATGCTTAAGGCCGATGCCCGCGAATTGCGCGCCGGTACGAGGCATTGGCCGAATGTCTATCGCCGCGAACCGATGCACAACTCGGCAAGGTCGAGCTCAATACCTTGATAAAATGTGCCCGGCCCCGCCTGAACTGCCTGCTCTTTTTTGATGGCGACCTGCGTGGCTTCGGTGGCCTGTTCGGACAGCGCCAGAAACCGTTCGATTTGGGGCGATTTGTTGGTTTCGATGAAGTCGTCCAAGGCTTCCTCGGCCGCTTCAGTCGGGTTCGCACGCAGCACATCAATGTTTCCCGAAGCTGCCGGCGACACCGGTGCGATCTTGATCCGGTTGAGCAAGACATAGCGGTCGAACTGTTCGAAGATAAAATCCAAAACCTTCGCCATCCGTATCGGTTGCTCGATGTCGAGATAGCGCTTGATCTGCGGTTGTTCCCTCAGCCCCTTCAACTCGGCGCTGGCGGGAAAGCTTTTTTCGTAAACCTCGTAATCGACATAGGACCTTGCGGTCTCCATCGTCCGCGTACCCCATTTGACGAGCAGCGCTTCGCCGCGCTGCTCCAGCTGATCGGCAATGATTGCCTTTGAATTCAGGCACGTCGGATCGGCGTCGGCGCGCAGCGCCCGCCCAAGCTCCGCGATTAACGCGCGGCCGTAGGGCGACGCGAACGCGGCAGGGACGAATGTTACGGGCTGTTCGCTCGGCCCCGACGTCGGAAGCTGCGCCAGGGCCGGCGCTGCCGCGCTTCCGAGAATCAGGACAATAGCGATGGCGGCGGTGCGACGGCTCATATTCCTGCTTGGGACCCCCGCACGCGAAAACGGCCTTCAGCCTACCACGGACTCTTCGGTGGGGTAGACCCCGCGCAGCACTTCCTCGAAGTGGTTCTTGACCGACTGATTGCAGAGGCACGCCCTGCTCCGCAGCGCCTCGCGGTCGCGCACCAGGATTGAGCCGCGACGGGTCTCCAGCACCCCCTCGGCCTTGAACGTCTGAATCACGCGGCTGGTATAGCTGCGGCCGACCCCCAGCATGGTCGCAAGCTGCTCATGCGTCAGCGGCACGACGTCCTCGCCCTCGGTACGTTCCATCGCCGCGATGATCCATTTCGCGGTGCGCTGCTCGATCGAATGGATTGCGTTGCAGGCCGTCGACTGGAATATCTGGGCCAGCATGCAGTCGGCATAGCGTGCGAACACGTTGCGCAGCGTGGCTGACTTTATTTTTGCCGCGTCCAGCTTTCCGACATGCAGGCGCACGAACGGCCCGCCGAACTTGACCATGATGCGCGTATAGGCCGGCAGATATCCCTCGCTGACAATTCCGCCGACGGCGCCTTCGCGGCCGACCAGAATGGTTTCGACGTCGCGGCCGTCCTCGTTGGAAACCAGGTATGTCGCAAGGCTCGGTCCGCATGGAAAGTGGACGATCTCGACGTCATCGCCGGGATTATAGAGCAGATCGCTGGCCCCGGCCTCCTCGTGCACGAGATACGGCGCAATCATCGCAAAGTCGCCGGCGCTGAGCCGCCGCAACAGGTTGTTGAATGGCCGTTCGATGCCGTCAGGTGTTGCTCCGCGCAGCGCAGCCATTCTTGGACCCGCTCCTCCGGGATCGATCAAAACCGTTTTCAACAGAGTTATGTGTTCACAAGTGCACAGACATGGGAAGTGCAGTGTGTTCGGTTCCAATATGGAAACCGGTCGATGCGCCAGCAAACGCATCAGGGTTAGGTCTTTCCTTTTGCTCGACGAGATCATGAAACCCGCCCCCGCCGACGACACGGCCGAACTGCCCGACGATGTGTTGATCGTCGAGGACGACCCGATCATCGCACTTGACTTCGAGGACACGATTCTTGGTTTCGGGGTCAAGACGGTCCGGACCGCGGGAAGTGTCGCCAAGGCGCTCAAAATGATCGCCGATCGCGCGCCGGATTTCGCCCTGCTCGATGTCGGGCTGGTCCGTGAAAAGAGTTTTGCCATTGCCGAGCGGCTGGATGTGTTGAAGATTCCCTTCGTCTTCGTGACGGGATATGGCCGCGATGTCAGGCTTCCGGCAGCGCTTGCGGACAAGCCGCGGCTGCCCAAGCCCTATTCGACCGATGCACTGCGGGCAATATTGAAAGGCCGACCGGACGGCGCGGCGGAGGGCTGATCCGCCGATACCCGTCCGTTCCGATCGTAGCCCGCACGACTAGCCGAGTTTGGGATCGAGCGTGGTCGACCACAGCGCCACGTCGGCGCGGTCCCGCAAGGTCACCGTCATCTGTCCGGTTGCGCCGTCGATCTCGACGTGGCCGAAGAACTGCATCCCGGCGGACGGCGGCAGGTTCTGCTTGTCCAGGCCCGGCGCCTTGATGAACCTCACTTCGGGTCCGAAGGTGTTGTCGAGTTCGTTGGGCCCGAACGTTCCGGCGTGCAGCGGTCCGGAGACGAACTCCCAGAACGGGTCGAAATCCTGGAATTGCGCCTTGTCGGGGTTGTAGTAATGCGCGGCGGCATAATGCACATCCGCCGTCAGCCATACGGTGTTGGTGACGCCGGACGTCTTGATGAAGCGCAGGAGGTCGGAGATTTCGAGCTCGCGGCCGCGCGGCGGCCCGTCGCCTTGCGCAAACGCTTCGGAGCCTTTCTTGTTGGGCGCGTCGTCATAGACGATGATGCTAAGCGGCATGTCGGAGGCAATCACTTTCCAGGTGGCGCGCGAATTCAGCAATGCGCGCTTCAGCCACGCCAGCTGATCCGGCCCCAGAAAGTAGCTGTCGGGACCGTAAGCTGCTTGCAGGTTCGGGCCGTTGGGGCCGCGATAGCTGCGCTCGTCCAGCATGAAGACGTCGAGATGCGGTCCGTAATTGAGCGTGCGATAGACCCGGCCCGGCTCGACGATGCTCTCGCGCATCGGATACATCTCGTGGAACGCGCGCGCAGCGCGCGCGGCAAGCAAGGTGATGTCGCGTTCCTTATAGGCGGCGGGCAATTGTTTCGACGCCGACCAGTTGTTGGTGACTTCGTGATCGTCCCACTGCACGAAGATCGGCACCTCGGCATTGAAAGCGCGGACATTGTCGTCGAGGAAATTGTACTTATGCGCCGCGCGGAATTCGTCGAGCGTCTCGGCGACCTTGGCCTTTTCCGGAACAGTGACGTTCTTCCAGACCTTGCCGTCGGCCAGCTTCACCTCGGAGGCAATGATGCCGTCGGCATAGATGGTGTCGCCGGAATGCAGCAGGAAATCCGGCCGGTGCTTGCGCATGGTGGCGAAGGTGAACATGCCGCCGTCGTCGGGATTGATGCCCCAGCCCTGTCCGGCGACATCGCCGCCCCAGACGAAGCTGACATCGCGCCGGTCGGCCGGCGCGGTGCGGAAGCGGCCGACGGCCGGCTCGCTCGAAACGTCGGTGTGCGACAGGTCGCGGAACCTGACGCGATAGAAAATATCCTGCCCGGCGGGGAGATTTTCCAGCAGCATTTTGGCGGTGAAGTCGCTCTCGGGGAGCGCTGCGATCGGCGGCAACACCCTCGCATTGCGAAACGAGTCTGACGTGGCGACCTCGACCATCATTTGCGACGGCCGGTCCGCACGCGACCATACCACGCCGCTGTCGGCGCCGACATCGCCGGATTGCACGCCATGGGTAATCTGCGGCCGGTCGGCGGCGCGGCTGAGATAGGGCATCGCCATGACGCCGAACGCGCCGGCGCCCGTTGCCGCGGCGGTCGAAAGAAAACGCCGGCGGGAAAGTCCACGGGAAATCGCGCGAGGTTTTTTAGTCGTCATGCAAGTCTCCTTGATCGGCCAACAAAATGCGCTGAAGGCTTTGACAGACCTAGGAAGATTATGTGACGGCTCGATTACAGAAACGACGCCTACAAGGTTCCGGCCGCGCGCAGCTGCGAGCCCGTCCGTTGCAGGTTCTGCGGCATGCTCAGCAGCAACGCCTTGCGGTCGGCCACGGCGTTGTGGAATTGCTCGAGCGCGATATTGAAAGCGGTCAACGCGCCTTCCTCGATGGCGCCGTGCTCGAAGCAGTGCAGCGTATCGCGCAGGATACCGTCAGCCTCGGTCTGCATCTGGTCGAGTTCTTCGGTGGAATCGCTGCAGCGCGCGGCGCCAAGCATGTCCAGCAACCGTGCGCGCAGCGAGCTGTTGTTGCTGCGCTCGTCCTTCTTCAGATAGCCCGCGAACCACGCGCCGGCCGAGCCCATGGCGGACAGACCCATCAGCCCCCACCAGATGAAATCGCTGTAGCGGTCCAGGAAGGTCTTTTCCTCACCGTCCACGTAAGCCGCGGCGCCCGGATGCACAGGGATCACGGCGTCCTTGTCGGTGTCAGGTGTCTCGATCTTCGCCGCCAGCGGGAACTCCGCCATCACCGTCTGCCGGATCGCGAACAGCTGCCGGGTAAAGGCGGCGACGGTCGATTCCGACAGACCTCTGCGCGCAACAATGTGGTGGGCGAAGCTGATCGTCTTCACCTCATCGTCCGGTCTGCCGGGCGAGCCGCCAAACGCCCCGGCGGGGATTTCGGATGATTCGTACATCGGGTGGTTTTGCGCGATCGCCTCGGCCGAATCGATTGCGAGGAAGGTCGGCGTGCCGCCCTCGCGTGTCGACGCCGTGATCGCATCCGCGGTGATCTTGCTGTTGACCGGTCCGGCGGCGAGATAGGCATCCGCTTTCTGGTTGCGGATCGACTCCGCGGCTTCATTGGCCGGGAACTGAACCATCTCGATCTTGGTCGGGTCCACGCCATATTGCTGCAGGATCACCTTGAGCAGGTTGATATTGGCCTCGGTGCGCCCGACGACGCCGATGCGGTGTCCGGCGAGTTGCTGTATTTTCGTGATCTTCGGGCCGGCTTTCTTGCCTTTGCCTTTCGCTGATGGAGGCACCCACAGCACCGCGACGTTCTTGCGCAAGGTCGCCACCGCCTGGGCGTTTTTCGGCACCTCGAGATCGCCGCGAATGATCGCGAGATCGGCCTTGCCGTCGGCAAGGGCCTGGGCGCTCGCGGTGGCGCCATCGGTCTGCATCGGACGCAGACGGACGTGACTGTGCGCATGGGTAAAGGCCTGGGTCAGCGCCTGGACCACCTTGATGTCATCGCTGTTCGCAGGGCCGACCGCGATCCGCAGGATCACCGGCCGCATCTCAAAATAGTAGAGGCCTGCGAGTGTGCCGACCACGGCGAGAATGCCCGCCAGCGTGATGAACATCGCCTTGCGCTTCGCCGATCGCGGCGACGGCAATTCGGGCCCGACGAGGTCGAGGCCGCCGGTCATCGATCTGGCAAACAATCGTTTGACGTTCAGGTTCATCTTGCCAATTGCGTTAAAGCCATATTGTAGCAAATTCCCTGCCGGCGCGGGGTTACATCGGCGTCATGGTTACCCGCCGGTCCAGAATCGGCTCCGAATCGCCCCTGGGCCGGCTCTGCCGCCGTACTGTGGCATGGATCCCAAGGGCGCCGTTCGGTGTTAGGGTCAAGTTCGTGTGAAACGGGAGGCGATCATGGCGGAGCGGCTGTCGGCGGAGGCGCGAACATCGGCCCTGACGGGGTTGCCTGGATGGACCGGCGTGCCGGGCCGCGAGGCGATTACGCGGACCTTTACCTTCAAGGATTTCAACGAGGCGTTCGGGTTCATGTCCCGCGCGGCGTTGGTGGCTGAAAAAAACGATCATCACCCGGAATGGCGCAACGTTTACAAGACGGTGGAGGTGGTTCTGGCGACCCATGACGCCGGCGGCGTCACTGCCCTCGACATCGAGCTGGCAAAGGCCATGAACGCGATCGCAAAGCAGCTCGGTGTCGCCTGACATGGCGGCGCGCAATCTTGCGGCGGCGGCGCCATATCCCCAACTCTAGAGTCGGCAGCCGCGGCGATTTACCGCGCACCTTGAGGGAGCCTTGAGTGATGGCATCCGAACATACCGTGGGTTTTGAGCCGGCCGACAGGCTGGCGAAAGACCGCGAAAGCGTGCGCAGGCGCTTCTGGATCAAGTTGAAGCGGGTGGTCGCAAAGCTCCCGTTCGCCGAGGATTTGCTCGCCGCCTATTATTGCGCGTTCGACAAGCAGACGCCGCGCCATGTGCAGGCGGCGCTGCTCGGCGCCATCGCCTATTTCATCCTGCCGTTCGATTTCGTTCCCGACATGCTGCCGGTGCTCGGCTTCACCGACGACGCCGCGATACTGGCGACCGCGATCCGGATGGTGGCGACCCACATTACGCCGGAGCACCGCGAGGCTGCCCGCACCGCGTTGAAGCGGGGGATTGAGACAGCGGATCCATCGGAGTGATGCATTCACAACGGTGATCACCCCGAGTCGGCGTCTTCCACCGATTCGGGGGCACGGTCACTTCCGCGTAGCGGCTAGCGCGGCTGTGCCGGCGCCCGGCGGCCGGTCTGCGCCGAGGCATTCCTCTCGGCCTCCCAGGCCTGGAATTGTTTAAACAACGCTTCCTGGTCGGCCGGCGACTGCGGCTGTGCCGCAGCAGGCTGGACCGCGGCCGGGGCCTGTTGTCTCGGCATGACCGCCGCCGCAGGAGCAGGAGCCGGCTTCGGAAATTCCTCGAAGCGGTTGCGTGCGACGGGCTCGATGCCATGCTGGTCAAGCCATTGCTTGGCGGAAGGCAAGCGTTGCCAGCCGGGAAGCGGAGCCGACAGCGAAACTTCTTTCCACTTCGGGTGGAAGGGCGGATTCTGGAAGGTGGGGAACTTGGTGAAAAAGGCGTCGACGAACTGAGCGAGCTTTCGATAGCGGTCGGTGTTGGGAGCCCAGTTATACGCCGCCAGCACCGCCGGGACCGCAATCGTGTCCACCTGCTGCTCCTGTTCCGAAATCAGATTGGGATAGTCCTTCGAGGTCAGGGTTGCAGGCAGATAGTCGCCCTGCAGGGCTTTGTCGTAGTCGACCGGAACAAGATGAAGCCGGTCGTCCTTGACCAGAGTGACGGTCTTGGACGGTTTTCCCTGAACGGCGATCACGGCATCGATCTGGCCGGTCCTCAATTTCTCCATCGCGATGCGCTGCTCGATATAAAGGAAATTCGGTCTAATTCCGAGCCGCTCGAAAACGATCGCCGCCGTTACGAAGGTGCCGCCATTCGGAAGATCGACGCTGACCTTCTTGCCCTCGAGATCCTTGAGGCTGCGTATCGATTTCGGCGCGATGACATGCATCTCTTCGTTATAAAGCTTGGTTACGTAGGCGAACTGTTTCTTGATGTCCTTGGCGAAACCTTTTTTCTCCAGATAGTCGAGCGTATCGGA
>DATHHQ010000646.1:0-2558 GCA_035490095.1 Bradyrhizobium sp. | reverse complement strand
GTCGATTTGACCAGCGCGCCGTACAGCACCATCGACAGCGCGAGCGTCAGCATGCCGAAGAAGATGCCACTGTAGCGCGCGATCAAGGGACCGATCACAACGCCGAGCAGACCGCCGCAGACGGCACCGATGATCACCTGCGCCACCGCGTCGGTGACGCCCCAGGCGTTGGCGATCAGCGCAACCCCATAGCCACCGGCCGCGAAGAACAGGCCCTGGCCGAACGACACATTGCCGGTGCGCGCCAACACCACGATGCCAAGCGCGATCAGCGCATTGGAGGCGGCGATGGTCGCAAGCGACAGCGTCCAGGTCGGAAGCACGCGGCCAAACAGCGTCACCGCTGCCACCAGCGCGATCATGACAACAGGGTGCAGGCCTTGCTTCATCAGATTCGCCTTGCCGTCTCGCGCTTGAACAGACCCTCGGGGCGAAACATCAGCACCGCCGCCATAATCAGATAGATCATGAACAGCTCCGCCTGCGGCATCAGGTGCACCGAGGCCGCGCGGGCGAGCCCGACAAGAACGGCGCCGACCGCAGCACCCTCGACGCTGCCCAGTCCGCCGATCACCACGATGGCGAAACTCAGGATAATGACATCCGAGCTGAGACCCGGCTGCATCGAGATTTTTGGCGCCGTCAGCGCGCCGGCCAAGCTAGCGAGCAGCACGCCGAAGGCAAAGGCGACCGCGTAGACCCGGTTCACCCTCACGCCCATGCTGACGCTCATTTCCTCGTTATGGATCACGGCCAGAACGATCTTGCCCGTTATGGTGCGATTGAGTCCGAACCAGATGGCGAAGCCGATCGCGGCGGAAATGGGTATCAGCACCAGATCGTAGCCGACGTAATAGAGACCGGCGAATTCGACATTGCCGAACAACTCGTAAGGTTGCGTCGCATAGATCGGGTTCACGCCCCAGATCAGCTTGGTGACATCCTCGAGAATGAGAAACACCGCATAGGTCACCAGCAGCAACACCACCTCGTCGCGGCCGTAGAACATTTTCAACAGACCGCGCTCGAGCAGAAATCCGACCGCGGATGCGATCAAGGCGACGGAAACCAGCATGGCGACAAACCCCAGGCTGGGCGGCAGGCCGTGCGCCGCGACAAGGGTCACCGCGGTCGCCGCGATATAGGCGCCGAGCGCGTAGAAGCTGCCATGGGCGATGTTGAGGATCTTCAGCACGCCGAATACCAGCGTCAGCCCCAACGCAACGATGAAAAGCCAGGATGCCTGAATCAGCCCATCGAGAACAATCGTCAGAAAGAAATTCATGGCGCGGGTTTCATGCTGATCATGGCGGGCGGGACCGTGAATTCAAGGTGCGGTTTGAAAGTGCAACCACGCAGATCGCACGTCGCAAGACGGGCAGGGGTCAGCGGCGCGAGCATCGTTGTCACGCCGCTTCAACCGTCCTTCAGATCCGGGCCCGGTTCAGTCGCACTTGGCGCCGGCCATGCCGCCCTTGATCCAGTCGATCGCCTTGACCCCCGCCGGCGGATTGACGCATTCGGCCGGGAAGTTCTGGATATCGACCAGTTCAACCCGCTTCGAATCCGGATTGTATTTGGTGCGGCTGATCGCAATCGGCTGGATCGCCTGATGGCCATCCGCGAGCTTCATCTGGATCAGGCCGCCCGGCGATTGCCATTCCAGGCCGGTCATGGCCGCGACCAGTTCGTCGGTCGAGGGCTTCTTGCCGCCGTTCTTGGCCATCGCCTTCTCGACGGCGCTCTTCAGGCCGAGGATCGATTGCGTGATACGATAGGCGGCCTGCACCGGATAGACGTTATTGGCGGCCTCGTAGCCTTTGAACAGCCAATCGTTGATCGGCGATTTCTGCGACATCAGGCCATAAGCGCCGCGCGCGCCGATGATGGTGCCGTCGGGCATCTTGTCGCCGAGCGGCGGCAACACGTGATCGGCGGCGCTTAGCACGAGCTGGCTGCGCTTCGGCAGCCCGCGGGGAGCGGATTGCAAAATGAAGGCCTGCAGATCGCCGCCCCACAGGCTCGAATAGACCACGTCGGATCCCGCACCCACCAGCGCCGAGATCTCGGTGCCGTACTGACCTGCGCCGAATTTCGGCAGCAAATCAGATCCGAGCTTGGCGTCGGGATAAAGTTGTCCCGCGGCAGCGACGAAATCGGCCCTGCTGTCCTGACCCCACGCATAGTCCTGGTTGATGGCCGAGAACGTGTCCATCTTCACGTTGTGCGATTTCATGTAGCGAATGAGCGCGACGTTATCCATCGTCGCGTGAGCGGCGGTGCGGAACACGTAATTGTACTTGGTTTCCTCGAAGATGCGCGGCGTTCCGCAGTCGAACAGCAACAGCAGCTGTTTCAGTTCCTCGGCGATCGGCGCAACCGCGAGGCAGTCGCCCGAGCCGATGTAGCCGATGACTGCATCGACATTGTCGCGCTGATAGAGGTTGCGCAGCTCCTGGACCTGCTTGGTGGCGCCGCCGTTCTCGTCGATAATAACGGGCTCGATCTTCATGCCGCCGAACCCGACCTTCTCGTAGGGAGCGGGGGCAGAGCCCTTG
>DATHHQ010000645.1:0-6432 GCA_035490095.1 Bradyrhizobium sp. | reverse complement strand
CGATCGTCTCAGCATGATTTACTTCGGCCAGAGCCGCGGTCAAACGCTGGGTGTTCAACTGGACGTCGGTTCGCGAGTCCCGATTGCTACCACCGCGATGGGACGCGCCTATATTTGGGCGCTGCCGGAGGATGAGCGCGGCACACTATTGCGCGAACTGCGCGAGCACTACGGCAGCCGCTGGCCGCGGATGCGCGATGGCATCGAACGCGCCGGCGAAACGGTGGAAAAACTCGGTTTCGCGATCTCGGCCGGTGAATGGCATGACGATATCCATGCCGTCGGCGTGGGGTTAAAGCTTAACGACGGAACCGGTCCTTACGCCTTTAATTGCGGCGCACCCGCATTCCGCTTCACGGAAGATCGGCTCCGCAACGATATTGGACCTCGCCTCGTGGCGATGGTAAGGAACATCGAAGCGGCCTTGGGCGGCGCAGCGCCGCAATCAAAAAAAGAACAAAGCAAAAAGCTGAAAGCAGGAGGGAAAGTTGCACGTGTGGTCGAGGGGATCAGGTAGCCTTCATCGTCGTGACCGGCGAACAAGTTCGCGCGGTCATTCCGGCCCGAGTCATGTGGGCGAGGCGAGATGACGCAGGCACAACTCGCGCAGGGACAGGATCCCCTGCTTGCGGTTCGCGATGTCAGCGTCGTGTTCGGCGGTATCATCGCTTTGAATGGCGTGTCCTTCGACATGCATCAGGGCCAAATCCTCGGCCTGATCGGGCCGAACGGCGCCGGCAAGACAACGCTGTTCAATTGCCTCTCCAGGCTCTACCAGCCGAGCACCGGCGACATCCTGATGGAAGGGGCGAGCATCCTGACGCGCCCGCCGCACCGGATCGCCGAAATCGGCATTGGCCGCACCTTCCAGAACGTAGCACTTTTTCCCAATCTCTCGGTGCTCGACAACGTTCGGGTCGGCACCCATGCCCGTACCAATAGCGACATCATCAGCGACTCGCTGAAGCTGCCCTGGGTCCGCCGCGGCGAGGCCGAACTCAACAAGCGCGTCCATGAGATCATCAGCTATCTCCACCTCGACGACGTCGCGCATGTCACGGTTTCCGGCCTGCCGTTCGGCACCCAGAAACGCGTGGAGCTCGCGCGCGCACTGGCGGCCGATCCGAAGATCCTGCTGCTCGACGAACCCGCCGGCGGTCTCAACCACGAGGAAGTCCACGTGCTCGGCGATCTGATCCGCCGGATTCGCGACGAGCGCAACGTGACCATCCTGCTGGTCGAGCATCATATGGGCCTGGTGATGTCGATCGCCGACCATGTGGTCGCGCTGAATTTCGGCCGCAAGCTCGCCGAGGGAACGCCGGCCCAGGTGCAGTCCGACCCGGATGTCATCAAAGCCTATCTGGGGAGCAAGGACCAATGACCGCGATGCTCAACGTCAAGGATCTCAGAGCCTATTACGGTCAGGTCCAGGCGCTTCACGGTCTCGAGTTCGCCCTCAATGAAGGAAGCCTGACCACGCTGCTCGGGGCCAACGGCGCCGGCAAAACCACCACCCTGCGCGCGATCTGCAACATGGTGCGCTCGACCGGCGCGATCGAATTCGACGGCGCGCCGCTCACCGGCCGCTCCACCGAAAACATCGTCCGTCTCGGCATCGCCCATGTGCCGCAGGGCCGCGGCACCTTCACCACCATGACGGTGGAGGAAAACCTGCAGCTCGGCGCGATCACGCGAAGCGACAAGGCCGGCGTGATCTCCGATATCGAACGCATGTACGATCACTTTCCCGTCCTCAAGGAGCGGCATACGCAACAGGCCGGCACGCTTTCCGGCGGCGAGCAGCAGATGCTCGCGGTCGCCCGTGCCCTGATGCTGCGTCCGAGACTGATGCTGCTGGACGAGCCTTCGTTCGGCCTGGCGCCGCTGATCGTACGCGACCTGTTCAAGATCCTCGGCAAGATCAATCGCGAGGATAAGGTCACCATCCTGGTGGTGGAACAGAACGCGCAGCTGGCGCTGGAGCTCGCCGACAAGGCCTATGTGATCGAGACCGGACGGATCGTGATGTCGGGAAGTGCCGCCGAGATCGCGAATAACGAAGACGTGCGTAAATCCTATCTAGGTTATTGAGGAGCGCGGGCCATGGAACTTTTTACCAATCAAGTCCTGGCTGGCATCGCCACAGGCGCGATCTATGCCTGCATGGCGCTCGCCGTCGTCATGATCTACCAGGCGATCGATCATCTCAATTTCGCCCAGGGCGAGATGGCGATGTTCTCGACCTTTGTCTCCTGGCAGCTGATGCAATGGGGCGTGCCGTACTGGGGCGCGTTCGTGCTGACGCTGGCATTCTCCTTCGCCGGCGGTATCGTCATCGAGCGCTTGCTGTTCAAGCCGCTCGCCAAAGCGCCGATCCTGACCAACGTCGCAGGTTTCATCGCATTGTTCGCGATCATCAACAGCGTCGCCGGGCTGATCTGGGACTTCACGATCAAGCAATACCCGACGCCGTTCGGATCCTCGCCATTTCTCGGCAGTCAGCTGATCTCGACCCACCAGGCCGGCATGATCGGCGTCACTGTGCTGCTGCTGATCCTGCTCTATTTCTTCTTTCAGTTCACGCGGGTCGGCCTGGCGATGCGCGCCGCCGCGTCATTGCCTGAATCGGCACGGCTGGTCGGCATCAACACCTCATGGATGATCGCACTCGGCTGGGGCATGGCCGCCGCGATCGGCTCCATCGCGGGCATGCTGATCGCACCGGTGGTGTTTCTGGAGCCCAACATGATGGGCGGCGTGCTGATCTACGGATTTGCCGCCGCCGTGCTCGGCGGGCTGACCAGCCCGCTCGGCGCGGTCATCGGGGGGTTCCTGGTCGGCGTCTTCGAAAATCTCGCCGGGACGTATATTCCCGGTGTCGGCAATGAACTGAAACTGCCGATCGCGCTGGCGCTGATTATCACCGTATTGGTTGTCAAACCGGCTGGCCTGTTTGGCCGGCCCATCGTGAAGCGAGTTTGATCATGAGCGCAATTCAGGAAGTCGTCACCGAAGCACCTGCGGTCGAAGCCGTTCCCAAGAAGGCCATGACGCTCGGCTACGGCGCGTCGTTGGCGATGCTGGCGTTGCTGATCATCGTGCCGCTGTTCGTCAAGAACTTCATCATCTTCCAGCTGACGATGCTGCTGATCTATGCGCTGGCGGTTCTGGCGCTGAATATTCTGACCGGCGGCAGCGGCCAGTTTTCGCTGGGCCAGAGCGCGTTTTACGCGGTGGGCGCCTACACCTCCGCCATCCTGATGGAACACGGCAATATCAACTACGCGCTGACGCTGCCGGTCGCCGGCATCATCTGTTTCGCTTTCGGCTTTCTGTTCGGACAGCCGGCGTTGCGCTTGAGCGGCGTCTATCTGGCGCTGGCGACCTTTGCATTGGCGACGGCGATGCCGCAGCTCTTGAAGCTCGGGGTGTTCGAGCACTGGACCGGCGGTGTGCAGGGCCTGGTGGTGACCAAACCCGATGCGCCGTTCGGCCTGCCGATGTCGCAGGACATGTGGCTGTACTATTTCACGCTCGCGGTCACGATCGCGATCTATATTTTCTCGGTCAATCTCTTGAAGTCGCGCTCCGGCCGCGCCTTCATGGCGATCCGCGACAACGAGATCGCGGCATCCGCCATGGGCATCGACGTCGCGCTGTACAAGACGCTGGCGTTCGGGGTCAGCGCCGGCATCACCGGCGTTGCCGGCGGCCTCGGCGCGATCGCCGTGCAGTTCGTCGCACCGGACGGCTACACCATCACGCTCGCGATCTCGCTGTTTCTCGGCATGGTGGTCGGCGGCGTGGGATGGTTGCCCGGATCGATCGTCGGCTCGGCCTTCATCATCTTCGTGCCGAACATCGCGGAGGGAATTTCAAAGGGTCTCTCGGGCGCGGTGTTCGGCGTGCTTCTGTTCCTCGTCATCTTCCTGGTGCCGCACGGCGCAAGGCAAGTCGCCATCGTTGCCCAGCAACTGATCGGCAAACTCAAAAAGAACTAAGGAGAGACTATGCTTTCTAGACAACAACTGCGAATCGCCGTGTTTTCGACGGCGGTCATCGCTTTCGCTACCACCGCCGGCAGCGCACTCGCTCAGAAGAAATACGACACCGGCGCCACCGACACCGAAATCAAGATCGGCAACATCATGCCCTATAGCGGGCCCGCCTCCGCCTACGGCGTGATCGGCAAGACCGAAGAGGCCTATTTCAAGAAGATCAATGCCGAGGGCGGCATCAACGGCCGCAAGATCAATTTCGTCACCTATGACGATGGCTACAGCCCGCCGAAAGCCGTCGAGCAGGCGCGCAAGCTGGTCGAAAGCGATGAAGCCTTGCTCATCTTCAATTCTCTGGGAACCGCGAACAACACCGCGATCCAGAAATACATGAATTCGAAGAAAGTGCCGCAGCTGTTCGTCGCCACCGGCGCCACCAAATGGAACGATCCGAAGGATTTTCCCTGGACCATGGGCTGGCAGCCCAGCTACCAGAGCGAAGCGCGGATCTATGCGAAGTATCTGATGAAGGAGAAGCCGACCGCCAGGATCGCGATCTTTTATCAGAACGATGATTTCGGCAAAGACTACCTGAAGGGCCTGAAGGATGGCCTCGGCGCCAAGGCGTCGATGATAACAGCCGAGGAAAGCTACGAAACCTCGGAGCCGACGATCGATAACCACATCGTCAAGCTGAAGGCCACCGGCGCCGACGTCTTCATCAGCATCACCACGCCGAAATTCGCGGCGCAGGCGATCAAGAAACTCGCCGAAATCGAGTGGAAGCCGCTGCATATCGTCTCCAACGTCGCAGCCTCCGTCGGCAGCGTGATCAAGCCGGCGGGCTTTGAAAATTCGCAAGGCATTCTCTCGGCCGCCTATGCCAAGGACGGCGCCGACGCGCAGTGGGACACCGATCCCGGCATGAAGAAATTCTATGCGTTCCTCGAGAAGTATTTCCCCGAAGGCAACAAGCTCGATGGCTCCGTGGTGTACGGCTACGGTGCAGCACAGACCATGGCGAAGGTTCTGGAGATGTGCGGCGACAATCTCACCCGTGAAAACGTCATGAAGCAGGCGGCGAGCCTGAAGGATTTTGCGCCCGACACCTTGCTGCCTGGCATCAAGATCACCACCACCGCCACCGACTTCGCCCCGATCGAGCAGCTTCAGATGATGCGGTTCAAGGGCGAGAAGTGGGAGTTGTTCGGCGACATCATCAGCGGCGAACTCAGCAACTAAACCGTATTTCGCGGCACGGAATACCGGTCAAGCCTGTACGACTAAATAACGCCCCCTGCGACTTCCTCGCAGGGGGCTTTTTCTTGATGGGTACTTTCGAAGGGTATTCAATGCGCTCAGGAGCCAACAAGCGCTCCCAATCCAAAAATTGACGCACTCAACCAAGATCAGGGAGATCCAAATGCCTGCTATCCAGTTGCGATTGGGGGCCTTCTCGGCTGCCCTCGCGATACTCGCCGCGACCAGCAGCGGCGCACTCGCACAGAAGAAATACGACATCGGTGCCACCGACACCGAGATCAAGATCGGCAACATCATGCCTTACAGCGGTCCCGCCTCAGCCTACGGCGTGATCGGCAAAACCGAGGAAGCCTATTTCAGAAAGATCAACGCCGAAGGTGGCATCAACGGCCGCAAGATCAATTTCATCAGTTATGACGACGGCTACAGCCCGCCGAAGACGGTCGAGCAGGCACGCAAGCTGGTGGAGAGCGACGAGGTTCTGCTCGTATTCAATTCGCTCGGCACGCCGCCGAACTCGGCAATCCAGAAATACATGAATTCGAAGAAGGTGCCGCAACTGTTCGTCGCCACCGGCGCCACCAAATGGAACGATCCCAAGGAATTCCCCTGGACCATGGGCTGGCAGCCTAACTACCAGAGCGAGTCCCAGATCTACGCAAAGTACATTCTGAAGGAACTGCCGAACGCCAAGATCGCCATCCTCTATCAGAACGATGATTACGGCAAAGACTATGTGAAAGGCCTGAAAGATGGCCTCGGCGCCAAGGCAGCGTCGATGATTGTTGCCGAGGAAAGTTACGAAACCACGCAGCCGACTATCGATTCGAGCATCGTCAAGCTGAAGTCGACGAACGCCGATGTCTTCTTCAACGTCACGACGCCGAAATTCGCCGCGCAGGCGATCAAGAAGATGACCGAAATCGAATGGAAGCCGTTGCACTTCCTCAACAACGTGTCGATCTCGATCGGCAGCGTGATGAAGCCGGCCGGTTTTGAAAATGCGCAGGGCATCATCTCGTCGGCTTACCTGAAGGATACGTCCGATCCGCAGTGGAAGGACGATGCCGGCATGAAGGCCTTCGACGAGTTCCTCGCCAAGTATTTCCCCGAGGGCAACCGGATCGATGCCAATCTGATGTACGGCTACACCGTCGCGCAAGGCGTC
>DATHHQ010000644.1:0-2440 GCA_035490095.1 Bradyrhizobium sp. | reverse complement strand
AGGTTGTCCTGGGCGGTCTTCGCACCGTCGGCGACGAGCTTGCCGAGATATTCGGTGGTGGACTTGGCCCGCGACATGAACACTTCGCCGCGCGCACGGACCATATCGGACTGGATCTGGACCGCTTCGTTGAGCGACTTGGCGGAGGCCAGTTTGTCGATGCCTGCGAAGAAGGCTTCGGTGTCCTGATAGATCGCTTGCTGGATGTTGCGGCTGATCTTGGCCGCCTCGCTGACCGAATCGGACACCGCGGTCTCGATCGCGGCAGTCACCTTCTCCGAACCTGCATGCAGGTCGGCGGCGCGGTCCTTAGCGGTAGAGGCAGTGCGCTTGACGAATTCACGGGCAGCCTCGGGAACTTCCAGGTTCTGGAGGTTCTTGAGCGCGTCGCTGACGGGCGCGAAAGCTTCCTTGACGGTGTTCAGTACTGAATTGGTTTCGGTGGTCATTGCGGTCTCTCCATCCTCAGGTTTTGAGCTATGGGCTCACCCCGTCCGGATTGGCCCGGGGCGAGATCCTTGTGCCATAGTTAATGGTGCATCGCAACATCAATGTTGCGGTGCGATATCACGAATTAGTGATCGTCACTAAATTGAGCGTTTAGCCCAACAATCCGGCTTTCCCGCCCCCTACCAACGGCCCTTCCAGCGATTCCACGCGTACAACAGATCGGCAAACCGATCGTACACGACGCCGGCAATCGGCCGGATCACCGGCAGGCCGAGCAGCCGTCCGAGCCAGATGTCACCCGGCGTTCGAAGCCAGATCGCGATCGCGCAGTCGATCCCCGCGTAAAGCCGGTTCTCGGCATCGACGGCATGCAGCCTGCGCCTGATGTCGTTGACCCCGATGCCGAAGCCCGACAGCGCATCCGGCTCCAGATTGATGTCACGAAAATCGATGGCGCCGGCTCTGGCCGCGCGAACCAGCCGATGATGCTGCCAGTCAATGCCGGCGTTACAGACCGGACATTTGGTGTTGTACCAAACTGTGAGTTTTTCCGTCATTACGTCGTTGCACAACGTAGCCGGTTGACGCGCCTAGTGCTGCACGGCATCCGGCAGCCCATAGGCTTCCATCTGGGCCCGGACCTGCGCCACATTGTGCCCGAGCACGACGATGTCGTGCTTCTTGCCCTCGACATCCCGCACATGCTCGCGCAGCAGCGCTTCGGCCTTGAAGCCGAGGCTTTCGAACAGCGCGATCGCCGCCTGCTGATCGACCGTCATCTGCACCGAAAGCTTTTCGAGGCCGGCCCCCAGAGCAAGCGCGAAGGTTTGCTGCGACAGCGCACGTCCGACGCCCTGGCCGCGAACATCCTGCGACACCACCATTCGGATCTCACCGACATGCGGCGACCACGAATGCGGATCGCGCACCAGCGTGCCGCAGCCGACCACCTTGCCCGCCTGCACCGCCAGCAGGCTGGTGATGTCGCCGCGCTCGATCTCATTGATCCAGGCCGACAGCACCTTCGGCTGGCTGATGTTGCGCGGCAGGAACAAGAGATCGTGGGTGGGAAGCTTTTGCGCGAAATCGAGCACCGCCACTTCGTCGGTACGCGACATCAGGCGGAATTCAATTTCGCCGGCATCGGTCTTGGCGTGTCGCGGGTAGGAACGTGTGTCGCTCATGTCGATCTCTCACCTAGCCAGGAATCCAGTTTCGGCCACAGCCGCTTGATGGCGTTGGCGCCGGCGACAAGGCTGACGTGGCCGCCCTTCAGCATCACTTCTTCCTTGTCGATCGAGCCGATCTTCTGGATCAGCGGCTTGGCGGCGTCATAGGGAACGATGTGGTCGTGCTCCGCGACCGCGTGCAGGATCGGCACCTTGATTTTGGAGATGTCGGCCGCTCGCCCGCCGACCGACATCGTATCGTTATAGAGCTTGTTATCCCACATCAGATCCTTGGTGATGGTGCGGAAATACTCGCCGGCCAGTGGCAGGGTATCGGTGGCCCAGCGATCGAACATGCGGTACGACTTGACGTATTCGTCATTCCAGATGTTTTCCCACAACTGCAGCTGGCTTGCGGCGCGCGACGCCGGCCGCAACATCTCGAAGGATGAAAGGATCATCTCGGGCGGGACGTTGCCGACGCTGTCGACCAGTCTGTCGACGTCGAAATAGCGCCGGTCCGAAAAATTCTGGAACAGCTTCATCCCGCGGAAATCGACCGGGGTGGTGAAGCAGATCAGATTTTTCATCGGGCCATCGGCGAAGATCGAGCCGTACAGCAGCGACAGCACGCCGCCGAAGCAATAGCCGATCACCGTGACATCGGTCTCGCCGGAATCGCGCTGCACCCGGCTGACGCAATCGGGGATGAAGTCGAGGACGTAATCCTCCATCCGCAGCGACTTCTCTTCCGGCTTCGGCGCGCTCCAGTCCAGCATGTAGACGTCGTAGCCGCGCTTCAACAGAAACTCGATGAAACT
>DATHHQ010000643.1:0-4177 GCA_035490095.1 Bradyrhizobium sp. | reverse complement strand
TTCGACGAGCGCATCGAGGGAACAGGTGGCCTCCTTTGCCTTGAGGTCAGCACCCAGCCCGGCATGACCAGGGCGTCATTTGTGCCAGAACTCGCAGCGTTTGCGGGCATAACATTTGACGAGCTTGTGCAATGGATGGTGGAGGACGCCTCGCCCGATCGATGAGATCGCCGGGGCCCCAAGCTGATCTGAAAGCGGCCGCCATTGGCGCGGCCGTGCTGTTGCGCGAGCGTCTGGGCTTCAATCGAGCCGGCGCCAGGCAGCGCCCGGAACGCGAATACCATCCACATCGGCTGATCGCGCTTCTCGAGCGTTACATTCCGCATCGCGCCGGCGTTGCTGCGACCGTCTTGATGCTGCTCGGCAGCGCCGGCTACGGCATCGTGAAGGGTGGTCACCTCGAGGAATTGACCTCGGCCGCCAGCGACACCCGCAATGCGATTGCAAATTCCGCCGGATTTCGGATCACGGCGGTCGCCATCAACGGCCGCAGGCAACTGACCCAGGACGAGGTACTCGCGATCGGCGGCGTCAACGGCCGTTCGTCGCTGCTGTTCCTCGACGCCGCTGCGGTGCGCGAAAAGCTGAAAGCCAATCCGTGGATTGGCGAAGCGACGGTGCTGAAGCTTTATCCCGGTCAGCTCCAGATCGATATTGTCGAACGTTCGGCATTCGCGCTGTGGCAGCAGGGTGGCCGGCTGTCGGTGATTTCAGACGATGGCGCGGTGCTCGAGCCATACGTGTCGCGGCGCTTTGTCTCGTTGCCGCTGGTTGTCGGCAAGGGCGCCGACATCCGCGCGAGGGATTTCCTCTCGATGCTGGCGCGCTATCCGCAAGTGCGCGTGGCGACAAGGGCCGCGATTTTGGTAGGCGAGCGG
This sequence comes from Bradyrhizobium sp., assembly GCA_035490095.1. Lineage (GTDB taxonomy): Bacteria > Pseudomonadota > Alphaproteobacteria > Rhizobiales > Xanthobacteraceae > Bradyrhizobium. The sequence goes on along the minus strand of DATHHQ010000643.1, from coordinate 3,299 downwards.
CGCTGGAACCTGCGGCTCCAGGACGGTCTGGATATCCGTCTGCCCGAGAACGATGTCGGCAACGCGCTGGCGGCGTTGAGCAAGCTCGACAAGGAAGACCGGCTGTTCTCGCGCGATATCGTCGCCGTCGACATGCGTCTGCCGGATCGGCTGATCGTGCAACTATCGGAGGACGCCGCCAAAGCCCGCGAAGAACTGTTCAAGGACAAGAAGCCGAAGAAGAAGGCCGGTGACGCATGACCGGCCTTGATCGCAATCAAACGCCGAAGACGCGCCCGATGCCGCAGAAGCGCACCGCGCTGGTGGCGTCGCTCGATATCGGCACCAGCAAGATTGCCTGCATGATCGCGCGGCTGAGGCCGTGTCCGCCGAGCGAGGCCTTGCGCGGCCGAACCCATGCCGTCGAGTTGATCGGATACAGCCAGATCCAGTCGCGCGGCGTGAAGTCCGGCGCGGTCGTCGATCTCGCCGAATGCGAACAGGCGGTGCGTCACGCGGTGGCGCTGGCCGAACGCATGGCCAAGGTTCGGGTTGAGTCCGTGCTGCTCTCGGTTTCCGGTGGCCGGCTGCACGGTCAATTGATCGAAGCCGCGGCGGATATTCGTGGCGGCGCGGTCACCTCAGCCGACGTCACCCGTGTCGCCTCTACCGGCATGCATCACGCCACCGGCGAGGGCCGCACCGTGCTGCACGCGCTGCCGGTCGGTTACGCGCTGGACGGCGTCAAGGGCATTCGCGACCCGCGCGGCATGGTGGCGCGGCAATTCGGCGTCGACATGAACGTCGTCACACTTGAGGCGACGGTCGCCAAGAACCTGATGCTGGTGGTCGAGCGGTGTCATTTGAATGTCGAAGCCATGGCGGCGAGCCCCTATGTGGCGGGTCTGTCGGTGCTGACCGACGATGAGGCCGATATCGGTGCCGCGGTAGTGGAAATGGGCGCCGGTACCACCACGATCGCGACCTATGCGGGGGGCCGATTCGTCCATGCCAGCGGATTTGCGGTCGGCGGACTGCACATCACCATGGATCTTGCCCGCGGCCTCAGCGCATGCATTGCGGATGCCGAGCGAATCAAGACGTTATATGGCACCGTGCTGACCGGCGGGTCCGACGCGCGTGAGTTGATGTCCGTGCCGGCTGCCGGTGACAACGAGCGGGATGCGCCGCAGATCGTGTCTCGCGCCACGATCGCGAACATTGTCCGACAACGCGCCGAGGAGATTTTTGAAATGGTCAGGGACCGGCTCGCTGATTCGCCCTTTGCGGCAGAGCCGAAGGCACGGGTCGTCCTGAGCGGCGGCGCTTCGCAGCTCACCGGCACCCTCGAACTTGCGACCCAGATTCTAGGCCGGCCGGTACGCATCGGCCGTCCGCTTGGTTTTGGCCGGCTCCCCAGTGAAGCCAAGAACGCGTCGTTCGCGGTTCCCTCGGGTCTGCTGGTCTATCCGCAATACGCGCATCTCGAACACGTCGAACCGCGGCATACGCGGCAGCTCAGGACAGGGACTGACGGCTATTTCGGAAAGGTCGGACGATGGCTTCGCGAGGGCTTCTGATGAATCATTTCCGACCCATTCGACTTCCACCAGCTCCCACGGCCGCCGGCCGAGGCGAACCAACGCGCGCTTAATCGAGAGGCAACCATGGCACTCAATTTGACCCCCCCTGATATCAGCGAGCTGAAGCCGAGAATCACCGTCTTTGGCGTTGGTGGAGCTGGCGGCAATGCCGTCAACAACATGATTACCGCCGGGCTGCAGGGGGTCGATTTCGTCGTCGCCAACACCGACGCCCAGGCGCTCACCATGTCCAAGGCGCAGCGCATCGTGCAGATGGGCACCCAGGTCACGCAGGGTCTCGGCGCTGGTTCGCAACCGGATGTCGGGGCGGCCGCCGCCCAGGAAGTCATCGACGAAATTCGCGACCATCTCTCCGGCGCCAACATGGTGTTCGTCACCGCCGGCATGGGTGGCGGCACCGGCACAGGGGCTGCCCCGGTCATTGCCAAGACCGCGCGCGACATGGGTATCCTCACCGTCGGCGTCGTCACCAAGCCGTTCCATTTCGAAGGCCAGCGCCGCATGCGCACCGCCGAGGCCGGCATCGCCGAGCTTCACAAGGTGGTCGACACCCTCCTGATCATTCCGAACCAGAATCTGTTTCGGGTCGCCAACGAAAAGACCACCTTCGCCGACGCCTTCGCGATGGCCGACCAGGTGCTGTATTCGGGTGTCGCCTGCATTACCGACCTGATGGTCAAGGAAGGCCTGATCAATCTCGACTTCGCCGACGTTCGCGCCGTGATGCGCGAAATGGGCAAGGCGATGATGGGCACCGGCGAAGCCTCCGGCGACAAGCGCGCATTGACCGCTGCCGAGGCCGCGATTGCCAATCCGCTGATCGACGATTCGTCGATGAAGGGCGCCCGCGGCCTGCTGATCTCGATCACCGGCGGCCGGGATCTGACCCTGTTCGAGGTCGACGAAGCCGCAACCCGGATTCGCGAGGAGGTCGATCAGGACGCCAATATCATCGTCGGCGCCACCTTCGACGAGAACCTCGATGGGGTGATTCGCGTCTCCGTCGTTGCCACCGGCATCGAACAGGCGCTGATCTCGCGCAACGCAACGCCGCCGGCCGCTACCGGAACCGCGACTTCGACCACGGCGCCGGACAACCGACTGGCCGATCTGACGGCGCGGCTGCGCGCCGACAATCAGCGTCTTGCCGAACGCGCCCAGAAGCTGGATCCGTCCGGGTCGGCGCATGCGCCTCCCGCCGCTGCACTGCAGCAGCGCGCCTCGAGCGGCGTCGAACGAGCGGCGCTGGCGGCCATCGCCGCGGCAGTCGCTCCGGAGCCCGTGCAGGCGGTTGCATCCGCACCGCTGCAGCCCGCGTCCTACGGCGATGTCACGGTTCGCCCGATCGCACCGAAGCCGTCATTGTTCCCGGATCATGATGCCGGACATGGCGAGGCGCACCATCTCGCGACACCGGAGACGTTCATCCCGCAGGCGGCCGAACGCGCGCCGGCCCGCGCCCCCAGGATGCCGAAATTCGAAGAGCTGCCGGTGCCTGCGCAGAACGAGATTCGGCAGGCCCGCGCCGACGCCGAGGATGAGTATCCGCAAAAGAGCCGGATGTCGCTGCTGCAACGGCTTGCCAATGTCGGACTGGGCCGTCGCGACGAAGAGAACGAGCCGCCGATCGCGGCCCGCGCCTCGGGTCCGGCCATGGGTTCGATGCCGGCGCTCCCCGACCGCAAGCAGCAACGCCCGGTCGCACAGCAAATCGCG
>DATHHQ010000642.1:0-2041 GCA_035490095.1 Bradyrhizobium sp. | reverse complement strand
GTCTATACCAGCTCAATTCCCTCATTTTCTCAGGCCTTTGAAGGCCTGTTCCCGGAGACGGCAATCTGTGAACAACCTCCGCTCGACGCTCGCCATCGTATGGCGGATCGCTGCTCCCTATTTCCGTTCCGAGGACCGACTGGCCGGCCGCATACTGCTGGCGGCGGTGATTTCGATCGAACTGACCCTGGTCCTGATCAACGTTCTGCTGAACCAGTGGTACAACCGCTTCTACAATGACCTTCAGGAGCGGGACTGGGACGGATTCGTCACGGAAATCGGTATTTTTTGCCTGCTGGCGACCTTCTACGTCGCGCTTTCGGTCTATCAGCTCTATCTCAATCAATGGCTGCAGATCCGCTGGCGCGGCTGGATGACCAGGCTCTATCTCGGCGGATGGCTTCACAACGCCAACCACTACCGCATGCAGCTCAAGGGCGATGCCGCCGACAATCCGGACCAGCGCATCAGCGACGACGTGAAACTGTTCGTCGACCAGACGCTGAATATCGGCGTCGGCCTGCTCAGTGCCGTGGTGACGCTGGCGTCCTTTGTGGTGATCCTCTGGGGTCTGTCCGCGACGTCTCCGTTGCACCTTTTCGGCCGCGAATTTGTGATCCCCGGTTATCTCGTGTGGGGCGCGCTGGTCTATGCGATCTTCGGCACCGCGCTGACGCATTGGATCGGATCGCCGCTGGTCAACCTTGATTTCCAGCAGCAGCGGTTCGAGGCGGATTTTCGTTTCAACCTGATGCGGGTGCGGGAAAACTCCGAACAGATCGCGCTGTTGCAGGGCGAGGGCGCCGAACGGCAGCGGCTTTTGCAGCGCTTCGGCCGCGTCGTCGACAACTGGTACACCATCATGCAGCGGACCAAGCGGGTGACGGCGTTTACCTCGAGCTATTCGCAGGCCGCGGTGGTGTTTCCCTATGTCCTGGTGGCGCCGGCCTATTTTGCCGGCAAGATCCAGCTCGGCGGCATGATGCAGACCGGATCCGCCTTCTCCAGCGTGCAGGGGGCGCTGTCGTTTTTTGTTTCGACCTACCGGACGCTGGCGGAATGGCGCGCCGTGGTGGCGCGGCTCGACGGCTTCGAGACATCGATCGCTGCCGCGGTGACGCTGGCGACCAGCGCCGATTCGATCGACGTCGTGGCCTCGACCGGTAGCGACAAGATCGACATGGAGCAGCTTCTGGTCGGTTTGCCCAACGGGGCGCCATTGGTCTCGGCCAGCAGCTTCAGCATCCGCGGCAACGAGCGGACCCTGGTCACCGGCCCATCCGGTTCCGGCAAGTCGACCTTGTTCCGCGCCATCGCCGGTATCTGGCCGTTCGGGACCGGCGCCATTGCGATCCCGGCAAATGCCAAACTGATGATGCTGCCGCAGCGACCGTATTTTCCGGTCGGGTCACTGAAGGCCGCGATCGTCTATCCCGCAGAGGCTGACGCGTTTGGCTCGGATCAGGTCAGGGATGTTCTGATCTCGGTCGGCCTGCCTCAGCTCGCCTCGCAGATGGAGGAGGAAGCGCACTGGAACCGGATGCTCTCGCTCGGCGAACAACAACGCCTCGGGCTCGCACGCGCGCTGTTGCACGCGCCGCAATATCTGTTCCTCGATGAAGCGACCGCTTCGCTCGATGAAGCCTCGGAGGCGACGCTCTACCATCTCCTCGGCGAGAGATTGCCGGCCACCACCATCGTCTCGATCGGTCATCGCACGACGCTCGCGGCGTTCCACCAGCGCAACGTGACGCTGGCCCGCGAAGGCGATCGATTTGTGCTGCGGGACCGCGGCGTGGACGCTAACCCGCCGGCCTGACGTTCCGCCAGGTCACGGCCAGCGCAGCGCCGCCCAGGGGAACGGCCGGTCGACTGGAGCCTGCAGCCAGTCCCGTCTCATGCAGTTCGCCACAAGCAAAAGGGGCGGCAGATGGTTCTGCCGCCCCTTCACGCAGTTTCTGGAGATTACTTACTTCAGGTTGGTCATCGCCGTCAGGTCAGCCGAGAGCTTGACGATGCCGGTCGCGCCGCACCAGTTGGA
>DATHHQ010000641.1:0-5007 GCA_035490095.1 Bradyrhizobium sp. | reverse complement strand
GGGCTGGTGAAGGGCTGGCGCGGTCGTATCGCGTTTCAGGCGTTGCACGGCTCGCTTCCGGGCGGAGGCGAGTTGCGCCCCTTCGGCGGTACCATCAAAAGCGACGGCCAGTCGCTGACCTTCGACTCCATCAGGGGCATGATCGGGGGCGGCGAGGCGACAGCCGGTTTTGACGCGAAGCAGACCACGAATGGAATTGCGTTGAATGCGCGGGTTCAGCTCTCCGGGGTCGATGGTGCGGCCTTGCGCTATCGCGGCCTGGCGATGCCCGCAGGTCGTACGTCAATGCAAATGACGCTGTCGAGCGAAGGCCGCAGCGCATCGGGGCTGACCGGCGCGCTGTCCGGAAGCGGAACCCTTACGCTGGAATCCGCTCGCGTCGCCGGGCTCGATCCGCGCGCGTTCGAGGCAGCGATCCGCGCCAGCGACAACGGGCAGGCGGTTGACGACGTCAGGTTGCGGCAGATCGTCGAGCCGGCATTGTCGGCCGGCGCGTTGGCGGTTGCGTCGGCGCAAATTCCATTCAACATCAGGGAGGGCCGGCTTCGCGTCGGTGCGACCACGCTCGACGCCGAGGGCGCCCGCGCCATCGTGTCGGGGGGATATGATATTCCCGCTGACCAGGCCGACATTCGCGTCGTCATCGCTTCGACGACGGTGGGAGCCGCGGCCAGCCGTCCGGAAATTTGGCTGTTCGCGGTCGGCGCGCCCAACGCCCTCAATCGCACGGTCGACGTTGCGGCGCTGTCGTCATGGCTGGCGGTGAGGGCGATCGATCGTGAAACCCGCCGGCTGGATTCGATCGAGCGCGGAGAACCGCCGCCTGCGAACGCAGCTCCGGACGCCGACGGCCTTCCGCTTTCCGACGTTCCCACTTCCAGCCGCGGTCCGCACCGGCTTCCATCGAAGCCCAGGATCGGCGCGCCGCATCCGCTGCTGGCTCCGCCAAACGCCCCACCGGTTGTGAGTCAGCAGGTTGCGCCGCTGCCGCCGCCGACCGAAGTCCGCCCGCTGCCGGGGCCTCCTAGTGTTGTGCGGCAGCCGAAGCCGCGGTCGCCTCTGGTGCTGACGCCACCCGCCACGACTCCGGCGCGGCCGGCGTTCTAGAATATTTAAGAAAATATTACCAAAAGTAGCGTGTGGGTGAGGGCAAGTTGTCGATCATCAAGATGACGACTCTTGGCCGGACTTTGCGACGCGGGATAAGTCAATGAGATATTAAGAGATTTCCTTCAACCTTCCGCGCGAACCCGCCGCGCCGATCGGTCAAGACTTCCTCGAGGTAGCATGTTGCAAGCATTCCCCAGAATTCCTGGCCGCTATTATTTTGCGATTTTTGTACTGGCCTCCGCCACTCTGTCTTATCAGATACTGATCACGCGTTTTTTCAGCGTGATGCTGTATTATCACTTTGCATTTGCCGCCATTTCACTTGCGATGCTCGGACTTACCCGCGGCGCGATTGAGGTCTACAACAAACCTGATCGCTATGCTCCAGAACGGGTAGGGGTGGAATTCGCGCACCATGCCTCGTGGTTCGCGATCACCGGCGTTGGCGCAATGGTTGCCTTCCTCTGCGTGCCGCTCGTGATCCCCGAGCAGCACGTGATGGTGGCGCTGGCGATCACGACGGTCGCCTTCGTAAGGCCGTTCACTGAAAGTGGCGTCTGCATAACGCTTTTGTTGACTCGCCTGCCGTATAGCGGCGGATGGCTTTATGCGGCCGACCTTGCAGGGGCGGCGCTCGGATGCCTCGGAGTCATCTTCGTATTGCTCGTCGTCGATCCTGTGAGCGCGACATTGGCGATCGGAGCCTTTGCCGCTGGTGCGGGCTGGATCGTGGTGCGGGGCAGCGGCGACCTCCGCAGCCTGCGCCTCAGCGGCGCGGTCGCGCTTACCCTGGCTGCCATAGCCATTGTGCACACCGGACTTGAAGTTTCCGGCAGGAGTCATCTGGGCGTCTTCTGGGCCAAGGGGACCCAGCAGATGGGAACGCTGTTCGAACGCTGGAATACTTACTCGCGCGTGCGCGTGACGGCGCTCGGAGAGACACCTGCATTCGGCTGGGGCATTGCCCATCCGCCGGAGACCAAAATAGATCAGAAGTATCTCGATATCGACGCGGATGCGGCCACGGTCATCACCCGTTACGATGGTGATATCAGCAAACTGTCGTACCTGAAGGACGACGTCATCAATGCCGCCTATCTGGTGCAACCGCCGGCCGAAGTCGCCGTCGTCGGCGTGGGGGGCGGTCGTGATATTCTCTCCGCGCTTTATTTCGGTGCCAAGCGCGTACACGGAATTGAAATCAACCCCGCGATCTTCGAAGTCCTCACTGACAAGTTCGCCGACTTCTCCGGCCATCTCGATCGCCAGCCCGGCGTGTCGTTGGTCAATGCCGAAGCGCGCAGCTACATCAATCACTCATCCGATCGATACGACCTGGTCCAGATTTCGCTGATCGACACCTGGGCGGCAACGGCTGCCGGCGGATTGACGCTCACGGAAAACCGCCTTTACACCGTGGAAGCATGGGATGACTTCTACCGGTCGCTGAAGCCCGGCGGGCTGCTGTCAGTGTCGCGCTGGTACGACCCGGCCGTTCACCGTGGCGAGTTCTATCGCCTGGTGGCGATCGCAGCGAGCGCGCTGCAGCGCAGGGGTGTACCCGCGGCCGAGCTGGCGCAGCATGTCGTCGCACTGAACGTCGGCAACATCGTAACGGTGATCACCCGTCCTGATGCCTTCACCAATGCCCAATGGCAGGGTGCGCGCACAAGGCTTCTGGCCCAGGGCTTCAAGATACTGCTGGGGCCGGATGTCGGTTTCGACACCGTCACCTCGACGTTGATGTCCGGCAAGGCCGACGCGGCATTCTTCGCGTCATTGCCGGAAAATGTCACTCCCTCGACGGACGACAATCCGTTCTTCTTCTATACGGCGCGCTTCGGGAATCTTGCCAGCACCTCCCCGACGGCGCGCACCGATAACAACGCGGCGATCAACGTGACCCTGCTGCTGCTGATGGTGTCGCTGTGCGCCTGCGTGTACTACATCATCACGCCGTTTGTTCGTCTCGCGAGGCGGATGCCGCTGCCGGTGCTGACGCCGCCGGTAGCGTATTTCTGTGCGATCGGCATGGGCTTCATGTTGATAGAGATATCGCAGATGCAGCGGCTGATGGTCTTCCTCGGTCATCCCGTTTACGGCCTGGCGGTGGTCCTCTTCACAATTCTTCTCTTTGGCGGATTGGGAAGCACCACCCTTGGAGCGGATGTGCCGCGACCGGCCGCTGTCGTCGCCAGGGTTGTCGCCCTCCTGACGACGCTCGTGGTGGCAGGGTTATTGACCCCCTTGCTCACGACGTGGGCGCGATCGGAAGCTACCGACATGCGCATTCTGTTGTCGGTGCTGCTGCTGGCACCGCCGGCGTTCTGCATGGGGATGATGCTCCCGCTCGGGCTAAGTACCTGGCGCCGTCACTCGGAGCTGCTTCCGTTCTTCTGGAGCGCGAACGGGATTACGTCGATGTTTGCCTCGGTGCTGGGCATGGTCTTGTCGATCGAATTCGGCATCGCCAATACATACGCGCTGGGCGCCTGCTTCTATGTGGTCTGTGCATTGATGTTGGTCGGAAGCCGCCAGGTAAACCGCCTGGGCCTGACTGCCGATCCAGCCGCGCCGTCGATTCAGCCAACGCAGGCCGAATTGGCCGCCAATATCAGGACTGCCGAAACGCACGCAGTTTCACCGGCGGCAAAGACGCGCGCTAACGAAGTGATCGAGTAAGGCAGCGGCGCAAATGCGCTATCCAGCCTCGGAACAGGTTCGAGGGCATGCCTTGGCGGAATACGCGCAGAGCATGATCCGGAAAAGCGGGAACCGGTTTTCGCTCTGGACAAACGCGAAGCGTTTGCCCGCAGATCATGCTCAAACAAAAAGAATGCGACCATGATCCGATTTAATCTAATCAGATCATGATCCAGTGAAGCGCAATTATGCGTGCGGCTGTTTTGAATCCGCCGGGGCGGACACCGCGCGCGTTCGAAAATAATCAAGCACGAACAGGCGAATTGCGGAAGACAGATTGCCTTGCTGGCGATTGCTGTCGATCTCGCCCACCAGTTCGGACAGTGTCATGCCTCGAAGGCTTGAAATTTCCTTCATGCCGTTCCAGAATGCCTCTTCGAGGCTGACGCTGGTCTTGTGACCCGCGACCACGATCGAGCGCTTCACCACGGGCGACTTCATGACGCGTCCTCGCCGTCGATCCGATGCTGGTCCAGCAAATCGCTGGCACGATTCGATCGCTGTTGGTCGAGCGTGCGTTGCGATTTGGTTCGGCCAAACCGTGTCCGGTTGGCGTCCGCCTGTTTCGCCGACTGTTCTCGCTCGCTGCGTTTCTTAAATCGTTTCAGGTTGACCACGTCACCCATGCTCGCTCCCATCATGCAATCAGTTGGTGGCATGCGGCACTTCACGAAGACGCGACTGCCGGTGCTGGGCGTCGGCGCATTTTCCGGCCGTGTGAAATCCGGTTGGCGTCAGGAAAATACTCTCGATCATTAATCCCGCGCGTATCCCGGTCGCAAAACCATTATTCGCATTTGCGAAATACGCGCCAGCCGGCTCGGTCGTCATTCGGAAAATCCCCCACTCTGAACAGCATCAAAAAAAAGTCCCGTCCTGCAAAAACGAAATAATTTGTGCTCTAGCACGGGCCAGCGTAGCTGCGATAGCTCAGCGGTATTATTCTTTAGGCGTTATGACTCGTAACTATTTTTCAAGACCGTAGTTCTACGGGGATGCGCCGCAGCATCAGCCGGGGCACGTCATTTTCTCCGGCTGCACCAACCGGTCGAACTCTGCCGACGAGACAAAGCCCAGCCGCACAGCCTCTTCTTTCAAGGTCGTTCCGCGGGCGTGAGCTGACTTGGCAACCTTGGCGGCGTTGTCGTAGCCGATCCTGGGTGCGAGTGCGGTCACCAGCATCAGCGAGCGCTC
>DATHHQ010000640.1:0-10319 GCA_035490095.1 Bradyrhizobium sp. | reverse complement strand
CAATGCGGACGATTGATGGAGACGATGGTCACCGGTCCATCGCGTTCGACGAGCACTGGATCTGTGTCGGTCATGTCTGCGCTCCTGATCGACGCCCAACATTCGAACGGCTATTTGCCGTCGGAGTGAGCGTCAGCGTTGGGTTGAAGTAGATCCCACAGGTTACCATAGAGATCCTTGAAGACGGCAACCGTCCCGTAACTCTCAGCCATAGGCTCCCGGACAAAGACAACACCCTTGGCCTCATACGAGTGAAAGTCGCGCCAGAAGTCATCGGTATGGAGAAACAGGAATATCCGGCCTCCGGTTTGATTTCCGATTTGCGCCGACTGTTCTTTGCCGACAGCTCGCGCAAGAAGCAGGCGCGTCTCGGTCGAGCCCGACGGTGCCACCGTGACCCAGCGCTTGTCTTGCGCCGCAATGTAGATGTCTTCGACTAGAGTAAATCCGAGTATGCCAACATAATAATCGATGGCCTCGTCGTAATCACGTACGACGAGGGCTACCTGGCCAATAGTTTGCCTTCCTGAGGTGCATCGCTCGCCGGCTTCGGTCATGCTCATCCTCAACCGCAGTCAAGACAACTCATCCGCCCGTTCGGATCATCCCCTCACCGCTCCATCACCCAGCGCGTTACAGCCTGGTGAAAATTGAGCGGCCCAGGCACGGTCATATGCGTCTTGAGATATTTAAATCCGGCCTTCTGCAGCGTGCGATTCGGAGGCACGTTGAAAGCATTCGGTTCGCAGAACAGCCGTTTCAGCTTTAGCCGCTCGAAATAGATGTCGGCGCTGCGCCGCACGCATTCGACACCGGTGCCTTGGTGCCGGCGCTCCGGCTCGGTGACATGCAGATGCATGTGAGCTTGCTCGCCGTAGCGGATCTTGTCGGAAGTCGAAAAGCCGACGGGCTGCTCGTCCGAGAGCCAGATGACGAGCATCATGGTTCGCTGCTCGATTGGGAGCGTGCATTCGCGCTGCAAGCGCTCGCGCCAGCTTTGTGCCGGTGGCAGGCGCGAGGGGTCGACGCCGAGGATTTCCAGATGCTCCGGCGTGGAGTCCTGAAAGTATTGGATGATGATATTCACTTCTGAACTCATCATTTCCCTGACCGTCAACGTCATCAGCCAGCTCCGCCAATCCTGAGTTCGGCGCCGGTGATACGCCGATAGGCCTCGAGATAGCGCCTGCTGGTGGCGTCGACGACGCTGGCCGGTAACGGCGGCGCCGGAGCCTCGCCATTCCAGCGGCCGACGCGGCGCTCGGCGTCGAGATAATCGCGTAGCGGCTGCTTGTCGAAGCTCGGCTGCGGCTGGCCGGGTTTGTAGGCATCCGCCGCCCAGAATCGCGAACTGTCGGGCGTCATCACCTCGTCGATCAGGATGATGCGGCCGTCGCCATCCCGGCCGAATTCGAATTTGGTGTCGGCGATGATAATGCCCTGGTCGCGACTGAGTTTTTCGCCAAGCGCATAGACGGCGCGGGTCATGCCCTCCAGCGTGTACGCCACCTCATCGCCGAGAATCTCGCGCATGCGGCCGGTGGTGATGTTTTCGTCGTGACCGGTCTCGGCCTTGGTCGCCGGGCTGAAGATCGATGGCTCCAGTTTTGCGCTCTCGAGCAGGCCGGGCGCCAGCTTCTCGCCCGCCAGGGTCCCTTGTTGCGCGTATTCCTTCCAGGCCGAGCCCGAGAGATAGCCGCGGATCACGCATTCGATCGGAAACACCGTCGTGCGCTGGCACAGCATCGCGCGTCCGGCGAGCGAGGCGCGATGTTCGTTCAGCACAGGTATTTCGCCGATGATAGTATCGGCGTCGGCGCTGATCATGTGATGCGGCACCACGCCCTCGAGCTCGTTGAACCACCACGCGCTGATCTGGGTCAGCACCGCGCCCTTCATCGGGATGGTCTCGGCCATCACAACGTCGAAGGCGCTGATGCGGTCGGTGGTCAACAGCAGCACGCGGTCGTCGCCAACGGCGTAGATGTCGCGGACCTTGCCGCGCCCGATCCGTGGAAGGGGCAGGTCGCTGGCGAGCATCGTGGTCATCGGTCAAACTTTCAAAGACGGCGCCATCTTGCGCAACGCAAGCGGCAGAGAGAGAGGAGTTGAGGTGGTTCACTCCGGCAGCGGAATGAATTCGTGTTCGTTAGGAACGTGCGCGAAGCGGCCCGTCTTCCAGTCTTGCTTGGCCTGCTCGATTCGCTCCTTGCTGGAAGAGACGAAATTCCACCAGATATGGCGCGGGCCTTCCAGCGCATCGCCGCCGAGAAACATCATCCGCGTCGGCGTTGTCGCCTTGACCGTAATGCGATCGCCGGGCCGGAAGATCAAAAGGCGCGGCCCTTCATAACGATCGCCCGCAATTTCTACCTCGCCGTCGATCACGTAGATGGCGCGCTCTTCATGGTCAGGATCGAGCGGGACACTGATCCCCTGCTGCGCGGTCACCTCGGTGTAGAACCACGGCGACACCATCGTAACCGGCGATTTCGCGCCGAACGAACTGCCTGCGATGATACGCGCGGTAAAACCGCGGTCCGTTAAAGTGGGCAGATCAGCGGCCGCGTAGTGCTGAAATGACGGCGCGATTTCCTCGGAGCCGGCGGGCAGGGCGATCCAGCTCTGCAAGCCCAGCATCTTCTGGCCGTCGCGGCGCTGCACGTCGGGCGTGCGCTCGGAATGGGCGATGCCGCGTCCGGCCGTCATCAGGTTCATCGCGCCGGGCTGGATTTCCTGAATATTGCCCTCGCTGTCGCGGTGCATGATGCTGCCATCGAACAGGTAGGTGACGGTGGCAAGCCCGATATGCGGATGCGGGCGCACGTCCATGCCCTTGCCGGACATGAACTGCACCGGCCCGAAATGGTCGAAAAAGATGAAGGGTCCGACCATCTGGCGCTTGCCATGTGGCAGCGCGCGCCGCACCTCGAATCCATCGCCGAGGTCGCGGGTCCGCGGCACAATGACCAGTTCGAGCGCGTCGCAGGATTTGATGTCGCCCAGTACGGGATCGTTGTCGGGAAGCCAGCTCATGATGTCTCCATGAAGTTTTTGCACCAAGCCGTCATCCCTGCGTAACGGTTTCGCCGTTATCGCTGGAGGTGCGCAAGCGCGCGCCCCGGGATGACTTCGTGAGTGTGGCCATGTTATCGCGTTACGGTCAGCTTGTAACGCCGATCAGCATGCGGGCAAGTTCTTCGGGCGCCATCACCATGGCGTCGTGGCCGGTGGCGATTTCGGCCCAGCGCCATCCCTGCTGGGCCTTGATCCACTTGCGCGAGCCATCAAGCGCCGCATACGTCGGATTTGTACAGGCGATGTAGGTGCGCGGCAGGTTGTTGCCGACCGGTCCCTTGATGTTGAGCGGACTGGTGTAGGTGTTGAGCGGATGCGGCGTCAGCCGGCGTTTGACCCAGTCGGTATCTTTTGCATCGGAAATTCCGAATACCGATGGCGGCGGTGCGGGTAAACTGAGACCGCCGCTGGTTTCCTCCGCGGCCTTGCGGCGCGCGGCGACGATATCCGGCGGCAGATTGTCGAACGGGCTCTTGCCGCCCTCCACCATCAGTGAATCCAGATAAACCAGATGGCGAATCTTGTCGGGCATCGCGTCGGCAACGCCGCTGATCGAAAGGCCGCCGAACGAGTGCCCGACGAGGATGACGTTGGACAATTCTTCGGCCTCGATGACGTTGAAGATGTCCTTGGTGAAAGTATCCAGCGTAATGTCTTTCGACAGCAAATGCTTGCGCTCGCCGAGCCCGGTTTGCGTTGGCGTGAACACCTGGTGTCCGGCGGCGCGCAACCTGTCCGCAACCCTGCTCCAGCACCAGCCGCCGTGCCAGGCGCCATGAACCAGCACGAACGTCTGCGCCGCGGTCTGCGCCTTTGCTGCAGCTCCGCCCGCGCCTGCCGCCAAACCTGCGATAGCCATTGTTTTCAGGATATCCCGACGTTGCATGATCGCTGCTCCCTTTGACACTTGATTTTTGCTCCGGCTCGTTGCGATCGGCCGGCACACATCAATGTATCAGGGTTTCGATAAAGGGCGTGCGCATCATGGGGGCAGGGGTTCAGCGGTATTTTTGAAGCTATGGCGCTCGCACCGCGCCGTCCAGCCCACCTAATTCGAGCATTCTTGTTGCAACGCAACTTTATAAGTATTCTTTCGGGCGCTGCGTCGATTTGGCGCAAATTGGCTTGGCAAAGTGGTTGAGTTAAGGTGCAACCACGGGAAGCGATTCGAAGGCCAGCTGCTCTCGCCGTCATCGCTCCAGGGTGCGTTCCGTTGTCCTTGGATTCGACGATTTGGCGGGGTCGCAGTGTTGGATCTCCGCGCCGGAGGAAGTTCGCGTGCTGATGGCTTCGGTTGCCGAACACGTGGTGGACGGTTCGGAGGGAATCCAGTGTGCGAGGAGATCGCCGGCCTCACTGCGGCGCTATGGGCTATGCGCCTGTGACTGACGCCGCAAAAATGCAGAAGCTGCTGCGCCAGCAGACGGCCATCGCCTGGTTTGGCAGCTTCGCGCTCCGTGAATTGGATTTGACGAATATCCTGACCGAAGCGGTTCGGGTCTGTGCCGAGGGCCTCGGCGTCCCCTTCAGCCAGGTGTGCCGATACCGCGCCGAGAACAACGATCTCGTCGTCGCCGCCGGCTATGGCTGGCGGGATCAGGTGATCGGTCATGTGGTATCGCGCAGCGATATGAGTTCTCCGCAGGGGCGTGCCTTCACCACCGGTGAACCCTCGATCTGTTACGAACTGCCCCCGTCCTATGCCGCGCACGGCATCGTCTCGATCGTCGACGTTATCATCAAGGCCAACGACGGCCAGCCTTACGGAATACTTGAAATCGCCGCCGATCAACCGCGCGATTACGACCAGTACGATATTCATTTTCTCAACGGTTTCGCATCCGTCCTGGCGGAGGCCGTCTCGACCGCCGCCCGGGGCGCCGCGCTGCAGCTCACCGTCGATCAAATGAAGGCTCTCGTCGAGGAAAAGGACCGCCTGCTGCACGCAGACAAGCGGCTTCGCCAGACCCAGAAAATGGAAGCGGTCGGTCAATTGACCGGCGGCATCGTTCACGACCTGAATAACATTTTGACGGTCATTACCGGAACGATTGAAATCCTGGCCGAAGGCGTTGCCGACCGGCCGGAACTGGTGGCGATCACCAAGATGATCGACGAAGCCGGGGTGCGCGGCGCCGATCTGACTCAGCGCTTGCTCGCATTCGCCCGCAAGCAGCCGCTTCGACCGCGTGAAGTCGACCTCAATGCGCTGGTGACCGAAGCCGCCAACCTCTTGTCACCGACGTTGGGCGAAAACGTCGAGGTCCACCTTGTGCTCGCGGCAGATGCGTCGCGCGCGCTGATCGACCCATGCCAGCTCAAGAACACCATCCGCAATCTTGCGCTCAACGCCCGCGACGCGATGGTGGACGGCGGCAAACTCACCATCGAGACCGGCAACGCCGTCCTCGACGACAACTTTGCCAGCATGAACGGCGATGTCGCCGCTGGAAACTACGTGATGGTTGCCGTGACCGATTGCGGTCACGGCATTCCGGCCTGCATTCTGGATCATGTTTTCGAACCCTTCTTCACCACAAAGGAAGTCGGCAAGGGCTCCGGCCTTGGCCTCAGCATGGTCTATGGATTCGTCAAGCAGTCCAATGGGCATATCAAGATCGACAGCGAGGAAGGCCGTGGCACGACGGTCAGAATCTATCTGCCCCAGGTGGTCGGCGCCGCCGAGCCCGCCGAGTTCGCGCGCCCTTCACGCGTAGAAGGCGGCCGTGAGACCATACTGGTCGTTGAGGACGATCATCTGGTGCGAACATTCGTTGTCGGTCAAATTCAAAGCCTGGGCTACGCCACGCTGGCAGCGGTCAATGCGGCAGAAGCTTTGGTCGTTATCGATAGTCCCACGGAAATCGATCTGCTGTTTACCGATATGATCATGCCGGGCTCGATGAATGGCCGCCAACTCGCCGACAAGGCGTTGCAGCGAAGGTCTTCATTGAAGATATTGTTCACCTCCGGCTATTCGAACGAAGCCATTATCCATCACGGCCATCTCGATGCCGGCGTGTTGCTGCTTGCCAAGCCCTATCGCAAGTCGGATCTTGCGCGGATGATACGCGCCGCGCTTGCTGCCTGATATAAGGCGGCAGGTGTTCATCCTTGAAGACTGGAAGTAGCGATGATTGCTCCCCTCAAGCAAGGCGTCACGCTTGCTCAGCCCAACGGCCCCGTCGTCGAGACCGAGCGTCTGAAGCTGCGGCAATGGTGCAGCGCCGATATCGCGCCAAACACGGCGATGCTGTCTGATCCCGGCACCGCGCGATACATCACCGTCGATGGCAAGCCCGTGACCAACGAGTTGGTCGGCTGGCGGAACGCGGCCGTCATGGCCGGGCACTGGGCGCTGCACGGCGCGGGCATGTTCGTGGTCGAGGAAAAAGCCAGCGGAAGATTCGTTGGGCGGGTGGGTCCGTGGTTTCCGCCGGGCTGGCCGGGCTTTGAAGTCGGCTGGGGCATCGCCAGCGATTTCCGCGGCAAGGGCTATGCCGTCGAAGCGGCGCGGGCGGCGATCGATTGGGTCTTCGCGACCTTCGAGCTCGATCGCATCATCCACTGCATCGACCACGAAAACACGGCGTTGCAGGCCGTGGCCCGGCGCCTCGGCGCCGAAAAACAAGGCGAGACCGACCTGTTCGGCCACGCCGCGGATGTCTGGGTGACCAAGCGCAGCTCATGGATGGCTTAGCTTCCTGAAATTGAACCTTCAGGCGTTGTTCGCTAGAATCGCTTCCGTAGCCGCAAGCCCTGTGCAAGCCCTGTGATTGAGCCGATCGGATGTTGCTTTCCACTCTGGATCTCGCGTTGCGGGCCGGTACCACGGCCTTGCTGCTGGTACTTGCCGCATCGCTGTTTCGCGACTTCAGAGCTGCGCTTGCCGGGCGACTGGCTGCCGCCTTCGCGTTGGGGTCCGCCGCTCACGCCGTAACCTACGCCATCGGCTCCATATCGCTTGTTTCAATCTGGCATGCTCCGTTGATCGCGATATCTACCGGCAACATCGTGGTGTTCTGGCTGTTCACACGCGCGCTGTTTGACGACGCATTCCAAATGCGCTGGTGGCATGCGCTGGTCTGGCCTGCGGTTGCCGGCTTTAGTTTCATCAATTGTGCCTGGATTGCACCGGCGTCTGCGGGGAACGCGCGGCTTTCCATCATCGCGATCAACCTGCTCGTTCTCGGCTTTATCGCATTGGCGGTCGGCCAGACCATAGCCTCCTGGCCCGCTGATCTGGTCGAGTGGCGGCGTCGCTTGCGGGTTTTCATCGTCAGCGCCGCAGCGCTTTACGGCGGCACCAATGCAATCCTGCAGATACTGATACCGGGTCGCGACGCGGCTGATGTCGCCAACACGGCGAATGCGGCTGTATTGGCGGGCATCGTTGCCGCGATTTGCTATTCCATGCTGCGCGTCGCCGCGCCGGACCTGTTTCCGATCGCGTCCGCCGTCCCGGCCGTTACGAACGCGCCCGGCCCATCCATTTCGGCGCAGGAGACAGGTGCTGCGGATCAAAGGCTGGTCGATGCACTCATGCGATTGATGGCCGACGAACGAATCTACCGTCACGACAACATCACCATCGGAACCCTGGTTGCCAAACTCGCGGTGCCCGAATACAAATTGCGGCGGTTGATCAACCAGCGGCTCGGCTACCGCAATTTCAACGTCTTCCTCAACAATCACCGAATCGAGGAGGCCAAGGCCGCTTTAGCCGATCCCTCGCAGGCCGAGGTGCCCGTGATTACCATCGCGATGGATGCGGGATTTCAATCGCTCGGCCCGTTTAACCGCGCCTTCAAGGCGACCACCGGCGTCACGCCGACCGAATACCGCCGGCTCAACGAGGCTCGCGCCTAGAGCGGGATGACTTTTCTTCGAATCGTCATCCCGCTCTATCTTTTTGTTTGAGCATGATCTCCGGGCAAACGCTTCGCGTTTGTCCCGAGGGAAAACCGGTACCCACCCTCGGATCAAGTCCGAGGGCATGCTTTTCCGGATCATGCTCTAGCCTCTAACCCGCTGGGACAGCTAGCACATTCCGGAATCGGCGAGCCAGTTCAGTTTTCCATCAGCGCGATTTCAGAATCCGGCGGGCCGCGGCGCTGCCTGTGGGGTCATGTCCGGCACGCCAATGAAGGCGAAAATTGCCGGAGAAAACCGTGGCCCCCAGAAATCGAATCATCCTCGTTGTGACAGCCACACTATGCGGCGCTCTGGCGCTGACGGCGGTTCGCGCGCACGACGTGCCGAAAGTCGCGACCGGTTTCGTCGCTAACGTTCTCTGCTCGGAAACCTTTGTTTCCGGACAGGATCCCGACAGGATTTTCTCGGACACGACAGGCGCGATGCCGGGCGCCGGCCTGATCGCCTGGGCGCTTGGCTACAAAGTCGATCGGACACGTAAAGACGTCACCGTGACGCTGCTGGGCCTCGGCCGCAGCCACGCCGTCTACCGCGACGGTCTGGGCTGCTATCTCGATCATGGTGGCGCGGTCGCCGATACGTCGGCGCCGCCTGCCGACGGCAAACCGGCGCAGGCATTGTTGGCGGATATCGCCGGGCCTTCGTTGGTCGCGCCCGCCAACGCCCAGCTTGCCGCCGCGCTCGACCGTGCCTTTACCGAGCCCGATCATCCGCCGTTCCGCCGCACCAAGGCGGTGGTGGTTCTCAAAGACGCCCACATCGTCGCGGAGCGCTATGCCGACGGCTACGGCATCGATACCCCGATTCTCGGTTTCTCCGCGACCAAATCGGTGATCTCGGCGTTGACGGGAATCCTTGTGCGCAAGGGCGCGCTCACGCTCGATCAGCCTGCGCCCGTCGCGGCGTGGCAGGGCGCTGGTGATCCCCGGCACGGGATATCAGTCGATCATCTCCTGCGCCATACCGCGGGCCTGGCGCTCGGCAGCTCGCTGTCGGCTTCGCTCGGCGCGGCGCTCGAGCCGGTCAATCGAGTGAAATATATCGAACCTGACATGGCCGCCTATGCCGAAAGCATCGAACTGGAGACGCCGCCCGGCAAGGCGTGGAATTACAATGATGGCAACACCATCATTCTCTCGCATCTGCTCCGCAACGCGACAGGCGGCCGCGCATCCGATGTGCTGCGGTTCGCGCGGCAGGAATTGTTTGGTCCACTCGGCATGCGCAACGTGACCATCGAGTTCGACGCCGCGGGCAATCCCGAAGGATCGACCCAGATGCTGGCGACGGCGCGCGATTGGGCGCGTTTCGGCATGCTCTATCTCAATGACGGCGTCATCGGCGGAAAGCGAATCCTGCCGGAGGGATGGGTGACGTATTCGGCCTCGCCGACGCCGAACGCCTGGGTTGGATATGGCGCCGGCTTCTGGACCAATCAGGGCGACAGCTTTGGCGCCAGCTACCGGATCGAGCACGGCTGGCCGCGCGATGCCTTCTTCGCCAAGGGAACGATCGGGCAATATGTGATCGTCATTCCATCCGAACGGCTGGTCATCGTGCGGCTGGGCCGATCGCCGAACTGGCCGCCGGAGGCCGATGGCGTGTTCCGGCTGGTCAGCGACGTGGTCGCGGCAACCGGCGAAAAAGCAAAGTTGGCGGACGACTGACAGGCCGCCGCGCCCCTACTGCCGTCCTAGATGCGTGGCTTGCTCGACGCGATCGAATCTTTCCAAGGAGAGGATCGCGTCGGCGAGCTGGTCGGCGCGGCCGTTCAGCACCGGGCGGGCGAGCGTCAAAAATTTCTGCGCCATCGCCTGGGCGTCCGGAAACGATGACGGCTCGCCGGAGGGATCGGGATAGAGCCGCTCATGCACGCCGTCGTCGGTGGTGATGGACACGCGCGCGCCGAACGGATGGCTGCGGCCGACTTCCAGGCGATCGTCCTGCACCACGTCGAACTTGTCGGCCAGCGCATCGACCGCGGCGTCGCCGAGCCGCTCGTAATCGTCCCAGCCGAAGCAGCCCTGGTCGAGCGCGACCGCGCCGGTGAAGAACATCGAGAACTGTCCGCCGACGATAGAGGTCGGATGCCGCTTGGTGGCGGCATCGCCGGTGAGCGTGATGCCGTTGCGGTGCAGGCCGATCTCGACGCGCCTGATCTGGTCCGGCGTCAGATTGTGCTCCCGGCGCATCGCGATCAGCGCATCGAGGGCGGCGTGGGTATAGCGGCAGCTCGGATAGGGTTTGACGCCGAGTTTCATGGTCTCGTAGATCTCGCCGAGGCCGGCGACCGCCTTGTCCGGATG
>DATHHQ010000639.1:0-3587 GCA_035490095.1 Bradyrhizobium sp. | reverse complement strand
AGTTGCGCGGTCACGAAGTCCGCGGGCACCTGATGAATGCCGGTGACGCCATTTGTGTTCCGCACAGAACACAAATGGCGTCACCGGCATTCATCAGGTGCCCGCGGACTTCGTGACCGCGCAACTTGACGCGGTGTTTGGCGATCTCGACGTCAAGGCGGTCAAGATCGGGATGGTGGCGCAGCCTTCGACCATCGACGCCATCGCTGCCGGGCTGGCGCGGTGGTCGCCAAAACATATCGTGCTCGATCCGGTGATGGTGGCGACCTCGGGAGACCGGCTGCTGGCGATGGATGCGGTCGAAGCGCTGCGGACCAGGCTCATTCCGCGCGCCTCGCTGATCACGCCGAACCTGCCGGAGGCAGCCGCCTTGCTGGACGAACCGGTCGCCGCCAGCGACGCCGCCCTCGAGAGCCAGGGCAAGCGGCTATTGGCGATGGGGTGTCCGGCGGTGCTGATCAAGGGCGGGCACGGGCAGGGTGCCGAGAGCACCGACTATCTCGTCAGCGGCAACGGCGTCATCGTGCTGGCCGCACCTCGCATCGCCACCCAGAATACCCACGGCACCGGCTGCTCTCTGTCCTCCGCCATCGCGGCGGGCCTTGCGAAGGGCGAGGCGCTGGAAACCGCGGTGCGCAATGCCAAGGCCTGGATCAGCGCCGCGATCGCGGCGGCCGATCGTCTCGGCGTCGGCCACGGCCACGGGCCGATCCATCACTTTCATGGGTTTTATTGACGCCCCGTCGTCGTTCCGGCGCCGCCAAATGCCCTGCGGCTAAACGGATTCTGCCGGGCGTGGTCATGCGCAGCGCCTTTCAAAAAATCCATCCGGCGCCTAGCATCCTGGTCACTCTCGTATTGGAAATGTGATATCGTATACGCTCTCAAATCTTATTTTGGGGATGTAGCTATGAAAGCATCGTCACTCTTCGTTGCGGGTCTGGCTGTCGCGGCCATGTCAATTGCACCCGCTAATGCCGCACCCGCGAATGCCGCTGGCGGTTGCGTCGGTGGTTGCCCAACAAGCTTTAGGTCGGGCGACGCCCCTTGGATCGGATGCTCCTCATCTGGTAAGCCAGCGTTGTCGCCAACGTGCAGAAACGTAGGCAACTGGAAAACCTACGCCGCGTGCACGGAAGACGGAATGAGAGTCGGTTGGACAAGCTCTGAAAACGCATGGTATTGCAGCAGTCTGGGGTTAAAGTAACAAAAAATCGCGTCAAGAATTGAAGAGGCCGCCCCAGTTGGCGGCCTCTTTCGTTTAAGGGTATGAGGTATTCTATTTCGTCCATTGGCACAAAACGGACATGGCGCGATTCCCGACTTGAGCCCGTTATGCGCTCCAAAGCGGACGCCCGCCGATCACTCTGGATTTATGGGTTCATGCCCTGGTAGCTAATCCGCCGCCCTTCGATCCCACCGATCTGTTGAAGCTCTACCTTTACGGATACCTTGACCAGATCAGGCCATCGCGTCGGCTGGAGCGGGAAGCGTGCCGCAATCTGGATCTGATCTGGCCGCTGCCGGGCAGCGATTCACCTGCGAGGTTGGAGATCGTTCTCCCGGCAGTCCTACCCGTTGGAGAATGTCGCCGCAGCGGGCTCGGTCGGCCGTACGCTACAGAGTTGAGCTTCACCGTCTCCCCGATGACATTTTATCTGCCGTCGGTGGCCACTTACAAGCCAGTCCAATTTTCTTCCGGACGCCATCTAATCCGGTGAGTTGGAACGTCGCTCCCTGGCCGGGGCCCCGCCCATTGAACACGCTGATTTTCAGCCGTACGCCTTCTGGCAGCGACCGCAGAAGCTCAACTGCATCGTCTTTGTAACTAGCAGTCTTTCCATCCGCGGACACAGTCCACTGTCGCCTAACAAAGGATTGGTCGTTGATCTGATAGTCGACTTGAACTTCGCTGGCGCGCGACACGCGCCACGTTCCCTCCGTGCGAAGCAGGAGTTCGGTCCGTAGTCCACGACAGCGAACAGCCAGCGTGTCTGGTGCATCCTTCACGCTGGACGTTGATTGGATCACCGCCGTAATGAGAGGGGAGTAATCCACCGGAGAGGTTGTTTCACTTACGAGCCAAGCTGTATCCGACGGCTGGTTTTGAGCGCTTCCCGCAGGCGGTTCATTCGGCGACGCAGGTGCGATCTTTTCGGCATCGCCACGCAACGCGGTTTGCGAGTGATTGGAACGGTCCTCATTATTCGCTTTCGGTTCCGGCGCCGGGATCACAGCGCCGATCGTCACTCGCTCCGTGATCGGCGTAGCGGCCGCCACCTGCTCCTGTATCGCTCGGGTAGTGGAATTCGCAAGGGCACCTCCTGTAGGATGCGAAGCCGCGATGTTTGCTCGCGTTGTATCGGAAGCGGCAGCGGCGTTGCTTGCAGGCTGTGGTCGTGTCTTCCATGAACGAGGCGAGAGTGGGATGCGAGATGCTGAAGGCTCGACTTGCCCTGCGATCAAGGTGGACCTCGCCGTGGTGAGATGGGCCCTGTCGCGGGCGTGAGCAGACGACGGCTTTTCGGTCTCCGCCGCGACCGTGGACCTGATTTCCGTTGTCGCGGAATTGGTCTTGAACGACGCTGGCTCTGGTTCAATCGGCTGACTGGCAGCCGCCCGGTCGAAACAGCTGAACCTGTTCGCGTCCGTGCATGATTCCATGGCAGCTTGCGGCGGTAAAAGGCAGTTGCAGCCGACCAAGGTCGCGGCCAGCGCGCCAATGAGAAGCGTCCTCATGCATTCCTCCTTAGAGGCGGAGTTCCGCTCGCATTTCTTGCTGCGTCGTCATGTTGCGCTGGTCGTCTATCTGTTGAGCAAAAATATTAAGCGCTCATTAAGCGTCCGGCCTTCGCCGCGAGAAGCTCTTGCATGGTTAATGTCAGTGCAACGAACATCTCGTCACGCATCTGCGCCTGCTCGATGCGGATGTGGAAGGTGCTGACTGGCGTGAAGTCGCACGGGTGGTGCTGCATCTTGATCCGGAAAATGAATCTGACCGCGCCCGGAGGGCGTTCGAGAGCCATTTATCGCGCCAAATGGATGACGGAGCACGGCACCGCTCCCGCTACGCGGCGGCGCGTCCGCTCAAAGCGACCCTGCTACGTCGCACCACTGAGGGCCGGGAGCGCGCCAAAGCGGCTCAGTGAATTTGGCGAGCTTCGTGCTGTGTGGCTGTCCTATCGTCGCCAAAACCGCTATCCCGACCAGCGGACCCGCCAGGATGGCTGACATCGCAATTCGCTTCTGGGACCTCATGGCTCTCAGCCGAGACCAGAAAAAGTTGTTTCCGCATTTCGGCGAGGCGGGCACGGCAATATTCGCGGTAGAGGAAGTCGAATATGGTGGGCATGATCGGACCCCGTCGTTTGATCACCGCCAGGCTATCATTTCTCTCGGGGGGCAATACGTGATCTAGATCACAGCTCGGCTTAACGAGTTAGGCATTCCAACGGCGCGCGGACTCGGCAAATGGTCCGCTGTCCAGGTCGCGCGAGTTCTCGATCGCGTCGAATAGTTGGCCGGGCAGATGGCTAACGCGCTTGCCGAATGGCTGCGTCAAGCTCACCCACGAGCCGTTGCAGTGA
>DATHHQ010000638.1:0-19993 GCA_035490095.1 Bradyrhizobium sp. | reverse complement strand
TGTCGCGCAAGGGGTGAACTTCGTCTGTTCGAGCATGTTTCAGGGACTGGGCAACACCAGGCCGGTGCTGCTCAGCTCAGGCGCTCGGCTGGTGACCTATGCGCTGCCGCTGATCTGGTTGTCCGCAATGCCCGGTTTCCGTATCGAGCACGCCTGGTATTTATCGATTGCAACGACCACGCTCCAGGCGCTGTTGAGTTTGTGGTTGCTGCGCCTGGAGTTCAGGAAACGGCTGCTGCCGCTGGTGCCATGAGACGGAGGCCGAGGTCTTCTCGCAAGACCTCGGCGCCGGCATGTTGCAAAATGCCTCTGATGCATTTATAAGCAGCGCATTGTCGCTCGAACCGGGGAGGATTTGCATGATTTCGTCATATTCGCAGATCGCGCCCTCGCGTCCGAAGCCCATGCTGGACGCCTGTCTGGCCCTTTGAGGGCCGTTTCCGCCAGCATCGATCGGGCCTGACGTCCCGATCTTCAATAACTTCCCAATAGTCGCTGCCATTTTCAACGACGCTTGCGTTCGGCCATGCCGTCGCTCGCCAACCAACGGAGCCGGTCCGCGCGCCAGCGCAGCCGGATGACGCCATGTCCGCTTTTGTCAACAAGCGCCCCGCCGCGATACGCGTGGTGATCCCGTTCGTGTTTCGCCACTGGCTCAATGCGCCGGTGGGTGCTGCGACCGTCGCCGGCGGTTTGCTCGGTGCGACCGTCGCCGACCTGTTCATGCCGCTGTTTTCGGGACATCTGGTCGACGCGGTGACCGTGGGCGCATCCGATCCGGCCGCGCGCCGCGCGGCGTTCACGGCCTTTGGCGCCATCGTGGCGCTGGGCCTGGTCTCGATGACGCTTCGTCTGGTCGGACTGCAGGCGATCGTGCCGTTCACGCTGCGGATCATGTCCGACGTGTCGCGCGACGCCTTCATGCGCGTGCAGCGCTTCTCGACCGACTGGCACGCCAACAGCTTTGCCGGCTCGACCGTGCGCAAGATCACCCGCGGCATGTGGGCGCTCGATCTGCTCAACGACACCATTTTGATGGCGCTATTGCCGTCGCTGGCGGTGTTGCTGGGCTCGATGATCCTGCTCGGATTGCATTGGCCGTCGCTAGGCCTCGTCATCGCGGTTGGTTCGCTGGTCTATGTGTCGATGACGGTGGTGTTCTCGACGCGCTATATCGCGCCAGCGGCGCGCATCTCCAATGCCTGGGACACCAAGGTCGGCGGCACGCTGGCCGATGCTTTGACCTGCAATGCCGTGGTGAAATCGTTCGGCGCCGAAGCGCGCGAGGATGGGCGGCTGGCGCGCGTCATCAGCCGGTGGCGCTCCCGTGTGCGCCGGACCTGGCTGCGATATAATTACACCTCTACGGCGCAGCTCACCGTGCTGCTGTTCGTCCGCGCCTCCGTGGTCGGCGGCGCGCTGCTGCTGTGGATGGCAGGCCATGCCTCGCCGGGCGACGTCACCTATGTGCTGACCAGTTATTACATCATCCACGCCTATTTGCGTGATGTCGGCATGCACATCAACAACCTGCAGCGTTCGGTGAACGACATGGAGGAACTTGTTGCGATCCATGATGAGGCGATCGGCATTGCCGACGCCGCTGACGCGCTGCCGATCAGCGTCCACGGCGGACGCATCGTGTTCGAGGATGTGACATTCCTTTACGGCGGTCATCGCATTGCGCTGTATGACGGGCTGTCGGTGGACATCCGCGCCGGCGAACGCGTCGGGCTCGTCGGCCGCTCCGGCTCCGGCAAGACCACCTTTGTCAAGCTGGTGCAGCGGCTTTACGACGTCAGCGGCGGACGGATCCTGATCGACGGTCAGGATATCGCTCACGCGACGCAGCATTCGCTGCGCAGCCAGATCGCGATCGTGCAGCAGGATCCGATCCTGTTTCACCGGTCGCTGGCCGAGAACATCGCCTATGGCCGGCCGGGCGCCAGCATGGCGGCGATCGAGCAGGCCGCGCGTCTTGCCAATGCGCATGAGTTCATCCTGCGGCTGCCGAAGGGCTACGGCACGCTGGTCGGCGAACGCGGCGTCAAGCTGTCGGGCGGCGAGCGGCAGCGCGTCGCGCTGGCGCGCGCGTTTCTCGCCGACGCGCCGGTTTTGATCCTCGACGAGGCGACATCGAGCCTCGATTCCGAATCGGAGGCCTTGATCCAGCAGGCGATGGAGCGGCTGATGAAGGGACGAACCTCGATCGTGATCGCGCACCGGCTGTCGACGGTGCGCAGCCTCGACCGGATTCTGGTGTTCGACCGCGGCGAGATCGTCGAGCAGGGCACCCATGCCGCGCTCGCCACCCGGACGGGAGGAATCTATCGCGGGCTGTTCGAACGCCAGGCGACGGAATTTGGTCGCGCTTCGGCGGCGGGGTGAGGGCGGCAAGTCATTCCGGTTCGCATCTGTGGCCCCGGAATGACGATCATTGTCGAACTACGTCAATTACTTGACGTACCGAAATGAACCTTGAGGGCTGTCCGCTGACCAATGTACAGGACGGGCCGGTAATCGTATCCTCCGATCGGAGGATACGGGTCGCTCGTCGTAACGATACTCGGTCGGCTAGGCGATTGATCAACCCGATGCACGGAACCCAGAAACTTCCTGATCTTATTGAGGAAATCTATGATGCGGCGCTCGAGCCCGCATTGTGGAATAATGTCGTCGTCAGCATCAACGATTTTATCGGCGGCCAGGCTTGCGGACTCATCTCGAAGGATACGATGAGCCAATCTGGGCGTACGCATTATTACTGCGGCGTCGATCCTCACTACATCCAGCTTTATTCGGAAACCTACTCCAGATTCGATCCCCTCACGACTTTGCCACCCTTCGGGCAAGTCGTGAGCATTCCGGATCTCTTGCCCTATGACGAGTACCGCCTGGGGCCCTTCTATCAGGAATGGCTGCGACCCCAAGGCTGTGTCGACGTTGCCAACGTCGTGCTCGAAAAACCAAGTTCGAATTCTGCGGTTCTCCTTACGGTGCTTCCCCGCGCGGACATGCTCGACAATGAAATGCGGCGGCGGATTGCGCTCATCGCGCCGCATGTCCACCGGGCGTTGCTCATCAACAGGACGATCGATTCCAGACAATCCGAAGCCGCGACATTTGCCGCTACGATGGATGGTCTCAGTGCCGGAATATTCCTCGTCGACGCCGATTGCCGATTGGTCCATGCCAATGCGGCCGGCCACGACATGCTGAGTGCAGACGATGTTCTGGCTTCGATCGGCGGGCAACTGGTCGCTCGCGACGTGAAATCCAACCGGAGCTTACGCGAAGTCCTCGCCGATCACCGCAACGCGCTGGATGCCAAGGGCACAGCCTTGACTCTGACCACGCATGACGGCGAGCGTTACGTCATGCACATGTTGCCGCTGACATCGGCGGCGCGGACCCGCATCGGCATGACCTACCGGGCCGTCGCCGCCCTGTTCGTCCGGAAGGTGGCGCTGGACAGCCCTTGCGGCGAACTCATTGCGCGAGCGTTTGAACTGACGCCGGCCGAATTGCGGGTGATGCTGGCCATCGTCGAGGTTGGCGGCGTTCCGGAAACGGCGCTGGCTTTGGGCGTCGCCGAAACCACCATCAAGACCCATTTGCACCGCGTATTTTCCAAGACAGGCTCCAGCCGCCAGGCCGATCTTGTCAAGCTCGCCGCCGCATTTTCCAGTCCGTTGGCGAACTGACGCAGTCGCCCAGAGCGGGATGACTTTTCTTCGAATCGTCATCCCGCTCTATCTTTTTGTTTGAGCATGATCTTTTCGGAAAACCGGTACCCACTTTTCCGGATCATGCTCTAGGGTTGGTCAAGGGTGGTTAAGGTGAACCCTGAACAACCGGCGTTTGCCGAGCCCGCGTGCGCGTACCGATCGCGACGGTGGCGACGACGGCAGCAGCGAACAGTAGGATTTGCGGCGTGATTGTCTCATCGTTGAAGAACGCCGCCAGTGCGAACGTAATGAAGGGCTGCAGCAGTTGCACCTGCGACACGCGTGCGATACCGCCCATCGCCATGCCGGCATTCCACGCGAAGAACCCGATCCATTGCGCGAACACGGCGACATAGAGCAGCGCAAGCCACGGCTTCAAGGCGATCTGTGTCAGATCCGCCGGCATGGTCAGGGCGGCGGCGGGCAGCGAGATCGGCAAGCCCAACACCAGTACCCAGCTGATGACTTCCCATCCCGGCATCCCGGCGGTGAGCCGTCCGGAGAAGGTATAACCGATCGCCGCGACGCCGACCGCGGCGAACAGCAGGAGGTCTCCGGCCGAGAGCGTGCCGCCGCCCTGGCGCAGGGCGAACGCGATCACCAGCGACGCGCCGGCTGCGGATGCGATCCAGAACAGCGGTTTCGGCCGCTCGTGGGTAATGGCGACGGCAACCAGCGCGGTGACGATGGGAAGAATCCCCATCACCACACCGCCATGCGAGGCATCGACCGTCTGCACCGCGAGCGCCATCAGCAACGGAAACAGAATGCTCACGCACAGCATGGCGATCACGAGCTGGAACCAAAGCCTGCGCGGCGGCAGCGGCCGTCGCAACACCAGCAGCAAGACGAGCGCGCACAGCCCGGCGATCGCGGTGCGCAACGCCGTGAGGGCAAGCGGATCGAATCCCGAGACCGCAAGGCGCGTCGCCGGCAGCGTGCCGCCGAAGATCGCCATGCCGATAAAACCCAGCAACAGACCGAGATGTTCGCGAGAAAATGGGGTGGAGGGCATGATGCCTGACGTAGCCGGTTCGCTCGCCCGCGTACAGCGTTTGCGCGCTCCGCATGGCGGCCACGCAAGGCTACCGCAACCCGAGACTGCTCCAGACCAGACCGATCCCGGATAGAAACAGCAGGCCAAGCACGACGTCGCGGAAATTTCCGTCGCTCAGCACCCGATAGGCTCGCCCACCGAGCCAGGCGCCGAATATCGTTATCGGCATGACCAGCAATGCGAGCCAAACCACTTCAATGCCGATGAGGCCGGTTCCCGCCTGCAGGCACAAAGCGGCTGCCAGTACGGTCCAGTTGAAGATCTGAAAAACCCCGCGCCGCTCATCCTTGCCCCAGCCCCGCACGCTGGCCCACAGCGTTGGAAGCACGCCGGACAAACCGGCCAGGCCGCCAAGGATTCCGCCGGCAAATCCGATTGCCGCATCCGCCACACGGCCGCCAAAGCTTAACGCCATCGGCTTGTTGAAATAAAGCGCAGGCGGAAACACCAGCAGAAGTATACCGACGCTCAATTTGAAGATGCCGGGATCGGCATGCGCGACCAGCATGGTGCCCAACGGCACGCCCGCAAGGCCGCCGATCAGGAACGGCCAAACCAGCCTGAGGTCGAAGGACCGCCAAAGCGACGGCAGCGTTGAAGTTTGCGCGACGACCGAACAGATGAGGACCAGCGGCACCGCGATCGAAGGCGGCAACACATAGAGCCAGATCCCCAGCGCCATGAGCGCGGTTCCGAAGCCGGCGAGGCCGGCGACGAAGCCGCTGGCCAGCGCGCCGAGAAAAAGCAGCATGAACGCGACCGTGCTCATCGCTCCAGGTTTCCATCCTTGAATTGATTGCTACAGAGTTGGCGAAGGATTGGTTATGTGCCTTATAGCGATCCAGCCGCGATCGCATGAGGAAAACATCATGGGAGCAACCTTTCTCGTCTGCCACGGCGCATGGTCGGCAGGATGGGCGTGGAAGAAGCTGCACGCGCTGATGAACGCCGCCGGGCATCGGCTGGTGACGCCGACCTACACCGGGCTTGGCGAGCGGGAGCATCTGGCTAACCCGTCGATCGATCTCGAGACCCACATTCACGACATCCTGAACGTCATCAAATATGAAGACCTGCGCGACATTGTGCTGATCGGCCACAGCTATGGCGGCATGGTCGCAACCGGGGTAGCCGACCGCGCAAGGGACCGCGTCGTCCAGTTGATCTACCTCGACGCGTTTGTTCCGAAGGACGGACAGTCTTTGTTGGATCTGAACCAGCCGGCGCGGCAGCCGATGCTGGAGCTCGCGAAATCCGGCGACGGCTGGCGGGTGCCGCCCAATCCGACGCCGCCCGATACGTCGCAAGCGGATCTGGAATGGCTGACCGAGCGCCGCGTGTTCCAGCCGATCAAGTGTTTTGAGATGCCGCTCAAGTTGCGTGGCGGCGAGCTGACGCTGCCTCGCAGCTATATCTACGCCACCCGTGCCACGCCCGCAGATACCTTCGGGCCGTTCGCCGAGCGCGCCAAAAGCGAGGGCGGCTGGCGTTACCACGAACTCGACGCCAGCCATTCGCCGAACGTCACCGCGCCGGAGGCGCTGATGGCATTGCTGGAGAAGATCGTCGCGGAGCGGCCGTAAAATTGGCGAGGGGTCCGGCGTGTCGCGCCGAACCCCTCATTCTTAGAATATCAGCCAGCCTGTAAGCCGGGTTTTGTAGGGCACCGCCTGCTTGCGCAGACGATACGTGACGGCCATTCCTCTGGGACAACGTTCGCACGTTGCCTCGAGCAACCTACCCGGACGGCGAGCCTGACATCGCCCTGCGGTGTTATCGCTTGCGCGAACATTCCCGCGTTGCCGTCCCTATTCGGTTTTGCTCCCGGTGTGGTTTGCCATGCCGTTTCCGTTGCCGGACCCGCGGTGCGCTCTTACCGCACCTTTTCACCCTTACTCGCCGCCGCAGCTTGCGCTGCCATGGCGAGCGGTTCGTTCTCTGTGGCACTGTCCCTGGGGTCGCCCCCGCCGGACGTTATCCGGCACCGTATGTCGATGGAGCCCGGACTTTCCTCTCCCGCAGCCTTTCGGCCGTAGCAGGAGCGGCCGTCCGGCCGACTGACACGCTAGGCATGGGGGCTCCAGGCCGCCGCGTCAAGCCGATAACGGCATTGCACCGGACCCAATCGCGCCATCAAGACCAACAAGGCCGCTACCGCCAACTACATCAGAGCCTTGCGCCTTGCGAAATGCCTAACAGGTTGACGAGCCGCCCGCGCGGCTGGACCAGATCGCCCAGGGTGTAGCCATCGAGAACGTCAACGAAGGCGTGGTGCGCCTTCTCCAGCGCGCGCTTCAGCACACAGCAGGGGCGGATGGCACAAGGAGCGTCGAGCGGCTTGAAGCACGACGCGATCGCCATGTCCGGCTCGGTGCAGCGGACCACGTCGCCGAGCCCGATCGTTGCGGCCGGCTTTGCAAGGCGCAAGCCGCCACCCCTGCCACGTACGGTTTCAACATAGCCCGCAACGCCCAATTGATACGCCACTTTCATCAAGTGGTTCCTGGAAATTGCAAAGCTTTTGGCGATCTCCGCGATCGTTGCGAGCTGATCCTCCTTGAGTGCAAGGTACATCAGCAGACGTAGTGCGTAGTCGGTATAGACAGTTAGACGCACGTGCTTTCTCCCCCGGGAATGCTGCCTCTAAAAGAAGTATTATGAATATTGCTTTACGGCAAGTGCGGATATATAAGGGGGTATTACATCTTCAAGGAGACTCCGATGAAGAGCACCATTTCGATGAGTGACGCCGTGGCAAGGCCATTCCTGCTGCCCGGAAATCTCGCCTGCAGCGCCCTGGGCCTCTCCAACCACCAGGATCTGTTCCGCATGCTGATCAACTCCCTGTTCTGGACCGTGCTCGGCGTTATCGTGGTGGTGCTTGCGATATGATCTCTTCGGCGGCGAAGCTCGGCCATGTTTCCGAAGACGGCATTCGCCAGCTCGTCGGTGCGTTTTATGACACGGTTCGGCTCGATGCCGAACTTGCGCCTATTTTCTTGCGCGCCATTCCGGGTGACTGGGAACCGCATTTGACCAGAATGTATGCGTTCTGGTCGTCGGTGATGCTCACCACTGGACGTTACAAGGGCAATCCTGTCGTCAAGCACCTCGTCATCCCGGGTATCCAGCCGCATCTGTTTGAACGCTGGCTGGCGCTTTTCAATGAAACCTGCGGCGAGTTATTTGATGATGGCGTCAGCGAGGAATTTCGTGCCAAGACCGCGCGCATCGCCGAGAGTCTGAAGCTTGCCTTGTTCTATCGACCGGACCGCCCGTGGCCACCGGAGGCAACGCCATGACCTTCGTCGTCACGGAAAATTGCATCAAATGCAAGTATATGGATTGCGTAGAGGTTTGCCCGGTCGACTGCTTCTACGAGGGCGACAACATGCTCGTCATTCATCCCGATGAGTGCATCGATTGCGGTGTGTGCGAGCCGGAATGCCCGGCCGAAGCCATCTCGCCTGACACCCAGCCGGGTCTTGAAAGCTGGCTCAAGCTGAATGCTGAATACGCTTCAGTTTGGCCAAACATCACGATCAAGCGGGAAGCGCCCGCTGACGCCAAGAGTTTCGACGGCGTCCCCAACAAGCTGCAGGAACATTTCTCGGCGAATCCGGGTCAAGGCGATTAGGCTCCGGCAATAAGGCGGTTCGCCTCGATTGCGTCCACGGCATCGGTCAAAATAAATTATCCTGAAGATGTCGTTTTGCGACGGGCCCGTTCGACTGGATGTCGGCGAATGGCGCCGGTCAAACAGGAGTTAGTAAGATGCAGTATTTGTTGATGATCTATCAGAGCGAAGCCGAGTACGGCAAAATCGACGCGGCAACCGGCAAGAAAATGATGGAGGAATACGGTGCCTTTACCCAGTCCATCATCCAGAGCGGCAATTTCAAAGCCGGCGACGCGCTGCAGCCGACAACGACCGCGACCACCGTGCGCGTTCGCGAGGGCAAGACCTTGACGACCGATGGTCCGTTCGCTGAGACGCGCGAGCAACTCACCGGCTACTATCTGGTCGAGGCCAAAGATCTCGATGCCGCGGTCGCCATTGCCGCGCGCATTCCCGGCGCCAAGACGGGTTCGATCGAGGTCAGGCCGATCATGGTCTATAATTGACGGCTATTGCAGTCATTCCGGGGCATCGCGATCGCGATGAACCCGGAATCTCGAGATTCCGGGTTCGTCCTTCGGACGCCCCGGAATGACGGAGGCCGGATGACACCGATCGAAATCGAAAAAATATTCCGGGACGAGGCGGGTCGGGCGCTGGCAACGCTGATCCGCCTGGTCGGCGATTTCGATCTCGCCGAAGACGCGCTGCAGGACGCATTTGCGACAGCACTGGAACGCTGGCCCGCCGCCGATCCGCCGTCCAATCCGCGGGCGTGGCTGGTCAATGTCGGGCGCAACAAGGCGATCGACCGGGTTCGCCGTCAGGTCACGTTTCGCGGCAAGCAGGCCGAACTGGCGCACGAGTTGCTGCTCAACGCCACAGCCTCCGACCAAGCCGCCGACATGATGGCGCTCGACGACGACATGCTGCGGCTGATCTTCATTTGCTGCCATCCGGCATTTTCCATGGAGGTTCAGGTCGCGCTGACGCTGCGCACCGTCTGCGGGCTGTCCACTTTGCAGGTCGCGCGCGCCTTTCTGGCAAGCGAGGACGCCATGGCGCAGCGCCTCGTCCGCGCCAAGCAGAAAATCCGCCTTGCGGGAATTCCCTACGAGGTCCCGGACCGCGACGCGCTCGAGCCGCGGCTGCGCGGGGTGCTCGCGGTGATCTATCTCGTCTTCACCGAAGGCTATGCCGCAACATCGGGCGAAGACCTGATGCGCCCCAGTCTCACGCGCGAAGCCATCCGACTATGTCGTCTGCTCGACGCCCTGATGCCGCGACGGGGCGAGATCAAGGGATTGCTGGCCTTGATGCTGCTGCACGATGCGCGCCGCGCCGGGCGCGAGACCGCAGGTGGCGACATCGTGCTCCTGGAAGAGCAGGATCGCACACTGTGGGACCGCTACCAGATTGCGGAAGGTTTGATGCTGGTGGAAGAGGCCTTGCGGTTGCCGGGCCGGCCGCAATCCTACGCGGTGCAAGCTGCGATCGCAGCACTGCATGCGCGGGCACCGAACTATAACGATACCGACTGGCCGCAAATCGCCGGCCTCTATGAAGTGCTGTTGCGGATCAGTCCGTCGCCCGTGATCGAGCTCAATCACGCCGCTGTGGTGTCGATGGTCGATGGGCCGGCGCGGGCGCTGGATCTGATCGATGCGCTGGAAGCCCGCGGAAGTCTCAAGGGCTACGAGTTGATGCCGGCGGTGCGCGCCGATCTGTTGCGCCGGCTCGGCCGGCGCGATGCGGCACGCGACGCCTATCTCGCGGCGACGTCAGCGACGCAACTGGAGCCGCTGCGGCGGCTTTACGCGCGGCGATTGGCGGAGCTGGATCGGGCGACGGAAGCCTGAAGCCTACCGCGCGGCGACGGCGCCGGCGTCGGTCGGGAGGCTGACCAGCAGCGACCGCAACGTGGTCAACGTCGAATGATCGACGATGCCGTCGACGCGGCCGGGCCGAAAATGGCGCTGGAAGGCCGTGACCACTTCCAAGGTCGCGGTGTCGTATTTTCCGTTGACCGGGACGCCGTAGCCATATCTGGCCAGCGCCTGCTGCAGGTCGCGGACGTCGTTGCCGGCGCTGCCGAGCCTCAGCGTTTCGCCGCGGACGATCGGCGCCGGCTGTACCCAATGGCCGACGCCTGAATTGGCCAGCGAATGCCACGGAAATTTCTCGCCGGGGTCTTTCTTGCGGAACGGAGCGACATCCGAATGCGCGAGCACGCGATGGGACGGCACCTTGCGGCGAAGCATGATGCCACGGCACAGCGCGATCACGGCGGCGACCTGGCGCAGCGGAAATTCCGGATAGCCCCAGTCATGGCCCTTGTTGACGATCTCGACGCCGATCGAACAGGAATTGATGTCTTCCTCGCCGCCCCAGAATGCCACGCCGGCATGCCAGGCGCGTTTGGCTTCCGGGACGCACTGAATGATGCGGCCGTCTTCCAGCACGATATAATGCGCCGAAACATCGGTGCCGGCCGTGCACAGCTTCGCGATCGCGCCTTCCACGTCCGGCATGCCGGTGTAGTGCAGCACGATCATGTCGGGCAAACGGTCCATGTTGCGGTCGCCATAATTCGCCGACGCGATGACGTCGGAAGCGATCGATGAATCGGGAGTGAAGGTCTTCATGTTCGCGTTGGCCCTTGCGATCGGGAGGGCACGTTGACGCTTCGAATCAAAACTATCAGATGCGGACGAACCTGGCGGCATACGATAGCTCAAACCGGGCAGGAGAACGGCACATTTTTTGGGGGACGAATCTTCCTCACTATTTCCTCACCGCGTGATCCGCGCAATGGAGCGCCAGTCGCCGCTTCGCATTTTGGCCGGGTGTGTGCGGCACGCATCATCGATGCGGACGAATCGCACATTTTTATTTGATGCGAGTATATTTGATGCCAGCTATCGAGGTCGTCCCGACCCGTTGGGACAAGCTGGGAAAGTTTGGCACCGGGGCAGGCCAGTCCGGCTTTCGGCCGGGAACCCGGGCCCACCTTCCAGCGCGGCTTTTGTATCGGGCGCATCAACGCTTTCTTAACGCTAACTGCCGTTACTAAGTGGTGAAGAGCCGAACCGGTTTGGGGGACGGCCGCGAACCTATTGACGCTCGAAATCCCATGGCAGCCCAGCAAATTCCATGTGGAACTCAGGGCTTGCGATATGGACCGCGAGGTACCGGAAATCGTGCCTTGTACGGGCTTTTCGAGACGAAAAGCCCGGCGAAGCGGAGACATTTGAGGCGCAATGGGCTCGTTCGCGTCCAATTTCCATCTCCTCTGCCGGACCGCTTCCGGAGCCGGCGCATGACTCCGTCCGCCGTCCGC
Source organism: Bradyrhizobium sp. (assembly GCA_035490095.1). Taxonomy (GTDB): domain Bacteria; phylum Pseudomonadota; class Alphaproteobacteria; order Rhizobiales; family Xanthobacteraceae; genus Bradyrhizobium. The sequence continues at coordinate 8,249 of DATHHQ010000638.1, read as the reverse complement.
CATATTCCTGTCCTTGGCCGCCAGGCGGTGGAGATGCTCAGTCCCCGCAACGGCGGCATTTATGTCGATGCCACCTTTGGGGCCGGAGGTTACAGCCGGGCGATCCTCGACACCGCCGGAACCCGAATCATTGGCATCGACCGCGACCGATCGGCCATTACGGGCGGATTCGATCTCGTCGATCGATCGGACGGCCGGCTCACCCTGGTCGAGGACAAATTTTCGAATCTCGCCGGGATTTGCGCCGCTCAGGGAATTGAAACGGTCGACGGCGTCGTGATGGATGTCGGGGTGTCCTCGATGCAGCTCGACGAGGCCGAGCGCGGCTTCTCGTTTCGCCTCGGCGGCCCGCTCGACATGCGGATGGGCCATGACGGCCCCACCGCGGCGGACGTGATCGCGAGGGCTTCGGAGGCCGATCTCGCCAATATCATCTACATTTTCGGCGAAGAGCGGCATTCCCGCGGGGTTGCCCGCGCCATTGTTGCCGCGCGCAAGGAAGCGCCGATCGCGACCACGCGGGCGCTGGCCGACATCGTCTCCAGGGTGGTGCGGTCCAAGCCGGGTGAAATTCACCCGGCGACCCGGACGTTTCAGGCCTTGCGGATTTTCGTCAACGAGGAACTCGACGAACTGCATCTGGCGCTGTCGGCGGCGGAGCGCGTGCTGAAACCGGGCGGCCGGCTGGCGGTGGTGTCGTTTCATTCGCTGGAAGACCGCATCGTGAAGAATTTCTTAGGTGAGCGCGCCAAGGCCGGCGGCGGATCGCGGCATCTACCGGAAGTCGCGCAGGCTGCGCCAAGCTTTCACATCTTGACCAAGCGCCCGGTTACCCCTGATGACGCCGAGATTTCCGCCAATCCGCGCGCGCGCTCGGCGAAGCTGCGCGCGGCCGAGCGTACCGCTGCGCCTGCGCACATTGCCGCCGCGTTGCCGGCATGGCCGTCGCTTGACGACGTGATGAGGGGAGGCTGACCATGCGGATCCTCCATCTCCTCGTGATCGGCGTCCTGGTGTTCGCCGCGGCCTATGTCTATCGGATCAAGATGGAATCCACGGCGCGCACCGAGCGCGTGCTGCGGTTGCATGCGGAAATTCGCGAGCAGCGCGACGCCATCGCCGCATTGCGCGCGGAATGGGCCAAGCTGGACGCGCCGCTGCGGCTGCAGGGTCTCGCCGACCGCCATTTGGCGCTGAAGCCCCTTGTCGCCACCCAGTACGATTCATTGAAGAACCTGCCAGAGCGGCCGCCGAGCTTTGTCAAGCCGGGCGACCCCGATCCGATCGGCGCGATGATCCAGACCATCGATTCCGTTGCCGTGACGGGTTCGGTGCCGGCGCCGGAGGATCGGCGATGACCGGTCGGCTGCGGGCCACCGTCAGGCCCCTGGAACCTTGGCGGCAGCGGCTGATCCGCAGCCTGCTGTACGGGCGCAACGTCGACCGATCGGCGAAAGCACGCGCCCGCGTCGGATTTGCCATGCTGGCGTTCGCGGCGATCTATGCGGTGATCGGCGGACGGCTGATCATGTTCGCTGCAGTCGGCGACAGCCATAGCGCGCGCCGCGCGGCGGCGCAGGACGCCATCGCAACCGCGCGGCCGGATATCGTTGACCGCAATGGCGAGGTGCTGGCCACCGATGTCAAGGCGCCCAGCCTGTTCGGCGAGCCGCGCCGGATCATCGACAAGGACGAAGCGATCGAGCTTCTGACCGCGACATTGCCGGATCTCGACACCAGCGAAGTGCGCGACCGGTTGTCGTCGAAGAAGGGCTTTGTCTGGTTGAAACGCGAAATCACGCCGCTGCAGCAACAGGAAATCCATCGCCTCGGCGTGCCCGGCATCGGCTTCCTGCGCGAGAACAAGCGCGTTTACCCCACCGGCGCCGAAGTCGCGCATCTGATCGGTCTGGTCAATATCGACAACCAGGGTATCGCCGGGATGGAGAAATGGCTCGACAGCAACGGCCTCGCCGATCTGCATCGCGCCGGCTTTGCCACCGATCGTCTGCAACGGCCGGTGGAATTGTCGATCGACCTGCGCGTCGAGCACGCGCTGCGCGACGAGCTGCTCAAGGCAAAGGACAAGTACAAGGCCAAGGCGGCTTCCGGCCTCGTCTCCAACGTCAAGACCGGCGAGATCGTGGCGATGGTGTCGCTGCCCGACTTCGACCCCAATAATCCGCGCGAGGCCCACGATCCCGATCGCATCAACCGGCTGACCACGGGCGTCTACGAGATGGGCTCGACCTTCAAGGCGCTGACGCTGGCGATGGCGCTGGATTCCGGCAAGGCCACGCTCAACACGATGTACGATGCCCGCGGCGCGCTGCATTATGGCAAATTCGCCATTCACGACACCCATTCCCTGGGCCGCGCCATCTCGCTGTCGGAAGTATTCACATTTTCCTCGAATGTGGGCGCGGCGCGCATCGCGCTGGCACAGGGCGTCGAAGCGCACAAGGCTTTCCTGAAGAAACTCGGTCAGCTCGACCGGCTGCGCACCGAACTGCCGGAGAGCGCTTCGCCGATCATGCCCAAGCGCTGGAGCGAACTCAACACCATCACCATTGCCTTCGGTCACGGGATAGCCGTGGCGCCGCTGCAGGCGGTGATGGGCATCAACGCGGTCATGAATGGCGGCTACCTGATCCCGCCCACCTTCCTCAAACGCTCCGAGGAGGAAGCCAAAGCGATGGCGAAGCGAGTGATCAAGCCCGAAACCTCCGAGAAGATGCGCTATCTGATGCGGCTCAACGCCGAGATTGGAACTGCCAAACAGGCCGACGTGAAGGGCTATTACATCGGCGGCAAAACCGGCACCTCGGAAAAGGTCGTCAATGGGCGGTATTCCAAGAAACAGGTGCTGAACTCGTTTACCGCGATTGTTCCGGCCGACAATCCTCAGTTCCAGGTGCTGGTGATGCTGGACGAGCCGAAGGCGCTGCCTGAAACCAAGGGCTTTATTACTTCGGGGTGGAATGCGGTGCCGACCGGCGGCAAGGTAATTGCCCGCATTGCACCACTGCTGGGAATCGAGCCGCGCTTCGATCTGCCGCCGTCCGACCGCCTTATTCTTGCGGCATCGAGGGGAACCCAGTAAGGCGTAGCACTCGCCGCGCCGGCCGGACTGGAAGACAATGAGACTTCGCGACCTGTTCAGCGACGACGCCACGATCGACCCGCAGGCGGAAGCGGCCGTGGTCGCGGGTGCGACCGAGGTCACGGGTGCGACCGAGGTCACGGATGCGACCGAGGTCACCGGGCTTGCCGTGGACAGCCGCGCGGTAAAGCCGGGCGATTTGTTCTTCGCGCTCGCCGGCAGCAAGACCGATGGCGCGCGCTTCATTGATTCTGCGATTGCATCGGGTGCGGTGGCGATCGCGACCGATCATCCACCGCCAGGCCATCGCGGCGTGCCGTTCGTCATGACGCCCAATCCGCGCCGCGCGCTGGCGCTCGCCGCGGCGAACTTCTTTCCGCGGCAGCCTGCGACCATCGCGGCCGTCACCGGAACCAGCGGCAAGACCTCCGTCGCCGCCTTTACGCGGCAGATCTGGCAGCGGCTCGGTCACGAATCGGCCAGCATCGGCACCATCGGGCTGGTGTCGCCGAAGCGCACCATCTACGGGTCACTGACGACGCCGGATCCGGTTGCGCTGCATCGGCAGCTCGATGAAATTGCCGGCGAGGGCGTCACGCATCTGGCGTTCGAGGCCTCATCGCATGGGCTCGATCAGTTTCGGCTGGACGGCGTGCGCATAGCGGCCGGCGGATTCACCAATCTCACGCGCGACCACATGGATTACCATCCTGACGTCGCGCATTATCTTGCCGCCAAGCTGCGGCTGTTCCGCGATCTGGTCGTGGCGGATGGCGCTGCGGTGATCTCGGCCGATCATGATTGTTCGCAGGCCGTGATCGATGCTGCGCGTGCGCGAAACTTGCGGATCGTTGCGGTCGGCCGCAAGGCCGACGGTGCGGGCGAGAGCATTCGTCTGATCGAGGCTGACATCGACGGCTTCGCACAGGAACTCACCCTTGAACATCGCGGGCGCCGGCATGCGGTGCGGCTGCCGCTGGTCGGCGAATTCCAGATCGAGAATGCGCTGGTCGCCGCCGGACTCGCGATCGGTACCGGCAGCGAGCCCAAGGCGGTTTTCGCCACGCTCGAACTTCTCGAAGGCGCGAAGGGCCGGCTGGAACGGGTCGCCGAGCGCAACGGCGCGCCGATCTTTGTCGATTATGCACACAAGCCCGACGCGCTGGCGAAGGCGCTGCAGGCGCTGCGGCCTTACGCCAAACGCAAGCTCGTTGTGGTGTTCGGCGCCGGCGGCGACCGCGATGCCGGCAAACGCCCGTTGATGGGCGCGATTGCGACTGAATATGCCGACCGCGTCATCGTCACCGACGACAACCCGCGCCACGAAAATCCGGACCTGATTCGATCCGCGATCCTGAGTGCCGCCAAGGGGGCCAAGGAAATCGGCGATCGTGCCGAGGCGATCCGGACCGCGATTGCCGGCCTGGAGCCGGGCGACGCGCTGCTGATCGCCGGCAAGGGCCACGAGACCGGACAGATCGTCGGTAACCGCACCTTGCCGTTCAGCGATCACGACGCGGTTGCAGCCGCATTTGCACCGAGGGGCGCATGAGCGCGGCGCCGTTGTGGACCACGATCGCGATGGCGGAGGCGATGCGCGCCTCGAGCAATGGCGCGTTGCCGGAAGCGATATCGGGCCTTTCCATCGACAGCCGCACCATCGCGCCGGGTGAAGCCTATTTCGCCATCAAGGGTGACGTCCACGACGGGCATGATTTCGTCGCCGCGGCGTTGAAGGCCGGTGCCGCGTTGGCGGTGGTGGCGGCCGCGCAGCGCGACAAGTTCGCGAGCGACGCGCCGCTGCTGGTGGTGGATGACGTGCTGGCCGGTCTGGTTGCTCTCGCTCACGCCGCGCGCGCGCGGCTCCATGCGCAGGTGATTGCGATCACCGGCTCGGTCGGCAAGACCTCCACCAAGGAGGCGCTGCGGCGGGTGTTGGACGCGCAAGGATCGACCCACGCCTCGACCGCGTCGTTCAACAATCACTGGGGCGTGCCGCTGTCGCTGGCGCGATGTCCGGCGTCGGTGCGTTTCGCGATCTTCGAAATCGGCATGAATCACGCCGGCGAAATCGAGACGCTGGTGAAGATGGTGCGGCCGCAGGTGGCCGTGATCACCACGGTGGAGCCGGTGCATCTGGAGTTCTTTGCCGGCATCGAGGCGATTGCCGATGCCAAGGCGGAAATTTTTAACGGACTCGAGCCCGGTGGTGCGGTGGTGCTCAACCGCGACAATTCGCAATTCGACCGACTGCAGCAAAGCGCCAACAAGCTTGGCATCTCCCGCATCGTCTCATTCGGTGCCGACAAGCAGTCCGACGCGCGTCTCCTCGACGTGTCGCTGCACGCCGACCGTTCAGCCGTGCATGCCAATATTCTTGGGTATGACGTGACCTACAAGCTTGGCATGCCCGGCCGTCACATGGCGATGAATTCGCTGGCGGTGCTGGCTGCGGCGTCGCTCGCGGGCGCCGATCTTGCTCTCGCGGCGCTGTCGCTGTCGCAGATCGAACCGGCGGCGGGCCGCGGTGCGCGGCGCGCGCTGGAGGTCGCTAGCGGCGAGGCGACATTGATCGATGAGAGCTATAACGCCAATCCGGCGTCGATGGCGGCGGCATTGAACGTGCTGGGCGCCGCCGCGATCGGCCCGCAGGGCCGGCGCATCGCCGTGCTCGGCGATATGCTCGAACTCGGCCCAACCAGCGCGGTGCTGCATCGCGGGCTGGTCGATGCCGTCAAGGCCAACCACATCGATCTCGTATATTGTTGTGGCCCGCTGATGCGCAACCTGTGGGACGCTCTTTCCACGGGCAAACGGGGCGGCTATGCCGACAGCGCCGATACGCTCGAATCGCAACTGGTCGGTGCGATTCGTGCCGGCGACGCGATCATGGTCAAGGGATCGCTCGGTTCGAAGATGAAGACGATTGTGAATGCGCTCGAAAAGCGCTTCCCCGGCAAGGCCGCGCACGACGAAGCCGCGGTATGAGGCGGTTTGAATGTTTTACTGGCTGATCGAACTTTCCAATACCGTGCCTGGTCTGGGGATGTTTCGCGGATTTCTGAATGTCTTCCGCTACATCACCTTTCGCACCGGCGGGGCGATGGTGACCGGAGCGTTGTTCGTTTTCCTGTTCGGTCCCTGGATCATCGATCACCTCAGGCTTCGCCAGGGTAAGGGCCAGCCGATCCGCAGCGATGGCCCGCAATCGCATCTCGTCACCAAGATCGGCACGCCGACGATGGGCGGGTTGATGATCCTTTCCGGATTGGTGGTCTCGACGCTGCTGTGGGCCAATACGCTCAATCCCTATGTCTGGATCGTGCTGGCGGTGACGCTGGGCTTCGGCTTCGTCGGCTTCTACGACGATTATCTGAAGGTGACCAAGCAGAGCCATAGCGGCTTCGCCGGCCGCATCCGGCTTGCGATCGAGGCCATCATCGCGCTCGCGGCGTGCTACGCGCTGACCCGGCTCGGACGCGACCCGTTCTCGACATCCCTGGTGATTCCATTCTTCAAGGACGTGGTGCTGAATTTCGGCTGGTTCTTCGTGATGTTCGGTGCCTTCATCATTGTCGGCGCCGGCAATGCGGTCAACCTGACCGACGGTCTCGATGGCCTTGCCATCGTCCCCGTGATGATCGCGTCGGCAAGCTTCGGCATGATCGCATATCTCGTCGGCAACGCCGTGTTCTCGGATTACCTGCAGATCAACTACGTCGCCGGCACCGGCGAACTCGCGGTGCTGTGCGGCGCGGTGTTGGGGGCGGGATTGGGATTCCTGTGGTTCAACGCGCCGCCGGCATCGATCTTCATGGGCGACACCGGATCGCTGGCGCTCGGCGGCATGCTCGGCTCGATCGCGGTCGCGGTCAAACACGAGATCGTGCTCGCGGTGATCGGCGGACTGTTCGTGCTGGAGGCGGTCTCGGTGATCGTGCAGGTGGTGTCGTTCAAGCTCACCGGCAAGCGCGTATTCCGGATGGCGCCGATCCATCACCATTTTGAGCAGAAGGGCTGGACCGAACCGCAAATCGTGATCCGGTTCTGGATCATCTCGGTGATGCTGGCGCTGGCCGGCCTCTCCACCCTGAAGCTGCGGTGAGTATGTTGTATACTCTCCGTCGTCATTCCGGAGGCCGCGAAGCGGCAATCCGGAATCTCGAGATTCCGGGTTGGTGCGGAGCCTGTCATCGGGCGGCGCTGAGCGCCGACCCGTTGGCACGCCCCGGAATGACGGATGCCAAATCATGATTCCCATCACGTCCTTCGCCGGCAAGACGGTTGCGGTGTTCGGCCTTGGCGGATCGGGGCTGGCGAGCTGCCATGCCTTGAAGGCGGGCGGGGCGGACGTGATCGCCAGCGACGACGGCGTCGATCGCCTCGCGGAGGCAACGCAGGCGGGATTCATCACCGCGGATCTGCGTAAAGTCTCGTGGGCGAATTTCGCCGCGCTGGTGCTGACGCCGGGCGCGCCGCTCACCCATCCGGCGCCGCACTGGACCGTGCTGGCGGCGCAACAGGCCGGCGTCGAGGTGATCGGCGATATCGAACTGTTCTGCCGCGAGCGGCGGCGCCATGCACCGGATGCGCCGTTCGTCGCCATCACCGGCACCAATGGCAAATCGACCACCACGGCGCTGATCGCGCATCTGATGCGCGTCGCCGGTTACGACACCCAGATGGGCGGCAACATCGGTACTGCCATCCTGTCGCTGGAGCCGCCGCGCATGGGGCGTGTCCACGTTATCGAGATGTCGTCATACCAGATCGATCTGACGCCTTCGCTCGATCCGACCGTCGGCATCCTGCTCAACGTCAGCGAAGACCACATCGATCGCCACGGCACGCTTAAGCATTATGCAGCCGTGAAGGAGCGTTTGGTTGCCGGCGTGCAGCCGCAGGGCACCGCGATCGTCGGCGTCGATGACGGATGGAGCCGGAACTCCGCCGACCGGATCGAACAATCGGGCAGCCGCGTCGTCCGCATATCGGTGAAAAATCCGCTTGCCGACGGCATCTATGTCGAGCGTGAAACCATTGTGCGCGCATCCGGCGGTGCGCGCAGCGAGATCGCGCGGATCGGCGGCATCGGTTCGCTGCGCGGCCTGCACAACGCGCAGAATGCCGCCTGCGCGTCGGCGTG
>DATHHQ010000637.1:0-5737 GCA_035490095.1 Bradyrhizobium sp. | reverse complement strand
TGATCCACGACATCCGCACCGTGCTGTCGCGCTCCTCGGTGGCGCGCGGCACGCTGAAGCTTGAATTGACGGAATCGCTTGTCATGGAAAACCCGGAGCATGCGGCGCAGATGCTGACGCGGATCCGCGAACTCGGCACCGGATTGTCGCTGGACGATTTCGGCACCGGCCATTCGTCGCTGGCCTATCTGCAGCGCTTCCCGTTCGACACCATCAAGATCGACCAGTCGTTCGTACGCACCAGCAGCCGCGGCACGCGGCCGGTGATCCTGAAATCGATCATCGCGATGGCGCACGATCTTGGCATGGACGTGGTGGCCGAAGGCGCCGAAACCGATTCAGACGCGGTGGAGCTTTATCAGTTGGGGTGTGAATACGCCCAGGGCTACGCGTTCGGCGAACCGATGGACGCCGACGCCGCGATGCGGCTGCTCACCGAAGAGCGGCTCGAGGCGGCGAGCTGAGGCAGCCTCCTTGCGTCGTCCCCGCCTAGTGCGCAATTGCGCGCGGGGCGCGGGGACCCATACGTCGTGTCGCCGAAGTTCAAGCAAGGCGCCCGTGGCCTATCTTGCGTTTCGACGGAAACGCCAGGGGTTATGGGTTCCCGCCTTCGCGGGACGACGCACGTCATGAGGCGGAGTTAACCACCTCACTTCATCCGCTTGAACCGCACGCTCTTCCCATCCGCCAGCCGGGTCGCGATATAGCCGCCGGCGAGACAGGCCTCGCGCTGCGGCATCTTTTCCTGCGGGCTGCGCAACGTCTCCCACCATGACGCGCGGTGCGCCGCGCGCGGCAGCGACGCATCGATGATTTCCTCGATCTTGTCGAAGCTCAGCACGAATTCAGGCAGCGTCTGCTGCTTCAGATAATCGCGCAGCAGGTCGTAGTCGTTCACGTAAAACCCTCAAAGTCGTCATGCCCGCGAAGGCGGGCATCTAGTATGCCGCGAGGCTGCATTCCATAACTGAGCTTCCGGAATACTGGATCATCCGCTTTCGCGGATGATGACGGCGTGGTTGAGCGCGCCGTCGATATCACTTCTCCAGATACTTCTGCATCACCGCGCGCAAGTCCTCGCGCAAATCGGTGCGCGCCATGCCGAAGGCGATATTGGCGCGGAGGAAACCGGCCTTGGAGCCGCAATCGTGCCGCTCGCCCTCGAATTCGACGCCATAGAAGCTTTGGGTTTTTTGAAGTCCGGTCATCGCATCGGTGAGCTGGATCTCGCCGCCGGCGCCGTGTTCCAGTGTTTCCAGGATCTTGAAAATCTCCGGCTGCAGAATGTAGCGCCCGGTGATCGACAGATTCGACGGCGCGGTGCCCTTGGGCGGTTTCTCCACCATGCCGTCGACCTCGAACATGTTGCCGTGCGTGTGGCGCTTGCCGACACCGCAGATGCCATACTGGTGCGTGAGATGCGCCGGCACCTCTTCCACCGCGATCAGGTTGGATTTATCGCCGAGCTTGCTGGCGGCCTCGATCATCTGCTTGAGGCAGCCCGGGGTATTGAGCACCAGCTCGTCCGGCAATATCACCGCGAACGGCTCGTTTCCGACGATGTCGCGGGCGCACCACACCGCATGGCCGAGGCCGAGCGGCGCCTGTTGCCGCGTGAAGCTCATCGCACCCGCCTCGGGCTGGTCGCGCGCCAGGATCTCCATTTCGGCCTTCTTGCCGCGCGCGCTAAGCGTGGCGTCGAGCTCGTACATCCGATCGAAATGGTCCTCGATCACGCCCTTGTTGCGGCCGGTGACGAAGATGAAATGTTCGATGCCGGCTTCTTTGGCCTCGTCGACCACGTACTGGATCAGTGGCTTGTCGACGATGGTCAGCATTTCCTTTGGCATCGCCTTGGTGGCGGGCAGGACGCGGGTGCCGAGACCGGCGACCGGAAAAACGGCTTTGCGGATTTTCATGGGGGTGTCGGGATACCATTAAGAGAGTGTGCTGGATCGCATGTTGGTAGCCGGTTTGCAGCCGCGAACAAAGACGGATGTGTATCGAGGCGGCGCTTCCGCATGCGAGGGTAAATCACCACGCGTAGGTCTGTTCCCTCCCCCTCGTCGGGCAGCGGCAGGGAGGAGGCGGGCTGCGAACGCCGACGCTGCTCTCCCGCCAGGTTTCCCGACAACAAAATCTCGCTTTGTTAAGCTATTGGAAACCGTGACAAGGCCTCCTGCGTGCGGGATATCCAGAGCAGTGCAGGCACTAACATGGCGCAACGGACGGAACCATTGGCGAACAAACGAACCAGCGCGGTTATCATTGCCGCGGCGCTGCTGCTCTGCGGCGAGGCACGCGGGCAGTCGTCCGGCGGCGGCGGATTGCAGAATTTCTTCGACAATATCTTCACCGGCTCAATCTCAAAGGGCAACCAGACCGCTCCGTCCGCACAACGGCCCGGCGCCTCTGCGCAAGCCACGCCCGACGCGGGCAGCGCGCCACCGCCATGGAGCGGCGAGGACGGCGCCTCCGGTCATCCCCTGATGACCGCGAGCGCGATCCGCGAAGCGGCGGCGAATTTCGATCAGTGCGTCGCCTCGATGTGGCCCGACGCTGCACGGCGCAACATCTCGCAACAGAGCTTCCAGCGCTTCACCGCGGGGCTTGAGCCCGATTTGCGCATCATGGACCTGATGGACTCGCAACCCGAATTCACCAAGGCAATCTGGGATTATCTCGACATCCTGGTGAACGACAATCGCCTCGCCAAGGGCCGCGAGATCCTGGCCAAGTACAAACCGCAGTTCGACGCGGCGGAAAAAACCTATGGCGTCGACCGCTACGCGATCGCGTCGATTTGGGGCATCGAGTCGAATTATTCGACCATGATGGGGGACCGCAATGTGCTGCAGTCCACCGCGACCCTGGCCTGCATCGGCCGCCGCCAGAAATACTTCAAGGATGAGTTCCTCTCGGCGCTGGAAATCCTGCACCGCGGCGATCTGCGCCCGGAACAGATGCGCGGCTCCTGGGCCGGCGCGTTTGGCCCGACGCAATTCATGCCAACCGCGTTCAAGCGCTATGCTGTCGACGCCGACGGCGATGGCCGCCGCGACGTGGTCGATAACCCCGCCGACCTGATCGCCTCCACCGCCAACAACCTGAAAAAGGACGGCTGGCAGACCGGCCAGAGTTGGGGCTTTGAGGTCGTGTTGCCGCAGGGCTTCAATTACATGCTGGCCGATCGCACCAAGGCCATGACGATCGGGCAATGGCAGCAACTCGGCCTTGCGCGCGCCGGCGGCCAGCCCTTCCCGCAGCCGGCCGACAAGGCCTATCTGCTGGCGCCGGCCGGCGCCGAGGGACCGGGCTTCCTGATGCTGCAGAATTTCCGGGTGATCATGAAATACAACCCGGCGGAGGCCTATGCGCTGGCGATCGGCCATTTCGCCGACCGCTTACGCGGCGGCGCGCCGTTTGTGCAGCCCTGGCCGCGTCAGGAAAGGGTGTTGTCACGCGCCGAGCGGCTGGAACTGCAGCAGCTTCTGGCCCAGCGCGGATTCTATCGTGGCACCCCCGACGGCCAGTTCGGCGGAGAGACGCGCGAGGCCCTGCGCGGCTTCCAGGCCTCGATCGGGGCCCCCGCGGACGGATTTGCCTCCTCCGACGTACTGGAGCGGCTCAGGGCGCGATGAGCCCGATTTCCAACCCCGGCCGGTTCCGGTTCCAAAAGTAACCTTGTGGACCACATTTTTGCGACACACTTGACGGGAGCGGCCGAGGCCCGATTCATGGAGCGAAATCTGCCCGCTTGCGGCCCGATTCCGCTATTATGACCTTCAGAGATTCACTGCGAACGAGCGCATGGCAAAGCCAAAATCCTTTTTGCGCGTTTTCACCGAGAGCGGCCCGCTGATCGCGCTGGCCGTCGCGGTCGCGCTGCTGGTTGGAATCGTCGGACCGGCATCCGCGCAGTTCTTCAATTTTGGTGGACCGCCGCAGCGGCCACAGCCGCGCAGCAACGGTGGATTCGGTGGCGGTTTCGGCGGTGGCGGTGGCTGGTTCGGCGGCGATCTGTTCGCGCCCTTCCAGCAGCAGGCGCCCAAGCAGCGGCCCCGAGAGGACTTTTCCAAGGCACCCCCGCCGGACAAACGCGAGAGCGTGCCGGAGCGCAACGTGCTGGTGCTCGGCGATGCCATGGCCGACTGGCTCGCCTATGGTCTCGAGGACGCCTATGCCGAGCAGCCGGACATGGGCGTGATCCGCAGGCACAAGACCGGCTCCGGGCTCATCAAGTATCAGCCCAAGGGCGATCCGGCCGACTGGGCCGCCGCCGCAAAGGGCATCCTCGCCACCGAGAAGCCGGACGCCATCGTCGTCATGCTCGGGCTCAACGACCGCGTCTCGATGCGCGAGCCTGTGGTCGAGAAATCCGACGCCAAATCGACCGACAAAAAGAACGACAAGGACAAGAAGGACGCTCGCACCAAACCGGATGCCAAACCTGGGGACGCGAAACCCGGGGCAAAGCCGGATGGCGCTGCGGACGCCGCCGCCGCCAAGCCTGAGGACAAAGCCGATACTGAATTGTCGCCCGATGACGCCGCCGACAATGGCGACGCACCGCCGGCCATCGCGCCGGAGAAGAGCACCCGCTCGCCGAATGGTGTCTATGAATTTCGCGAGGAACGCTGGGTCGAACTCTACACCAGGAAAATCGAAGAGATGATCGGCGTGATGAAATCCAAGGGCGTGCCGGTGCTCTGGGTCGGCCTCCCCGCGGTACGCGGCACCAAGGCGACGGCGGATATGCTGTTCCTGGATTCGCTGTATCGCGACGCTGCCGGCAAGGCCGGCATCACCTATGTCGATGTCTGGGACGGGTTTGTCGACGAGGCGGGCCGCTTCCTGCAGAGGGGCCCCGACTTTGAAGGCCAGCCTCGCAAACTGCGTGCCGATGACGGCGTCTTCTTCACCAGGCCCGGCGCACGCAAGCTCGCGCACTATGTCGAGCGCGAGATCACCCGGCTGTTGGCGGCGCGCTCCGCGCCGATCGCGCTGCCGACCGAACCCGCAACGCCCGACGCCAACGCGCTGCCAGGTCAGCCGGCGCCGCGTCCGCTGGCGGGACCGATCCTGCCGCTGGTAGCCTCCTCTGTCGGCACCGACCAATTGCTCGGCGGCCCCGGCTCCCGCCCGGCCGCGGTCGACGCGCTTGCGGCACGGACGCTGGTCAAGGGCGAACCGCTGGCGCCGCCCGCCGGCCGCGCCGATGATTTCGTCTGGCCGCGCCGCGAGGTCGGGCGCGAACAGGCCAAGGGCGAAACACCGGTGGCGTCCACCTCGCCGGATGGAACGGTTGCGGCACCTGGCGGGCCCCCGAAGCCGGCGAAAAGGCTTCGCCCGGTCCAATCGGGTACGCCGGCGTTACGGGAGTTTTTCGGCTTTGGAAACGCGCCGCGCCAACCGCCGCCGCTGCGCGCCCCCGGACCGCCGCGCCCACCGGGCACGGTCGGACGGTCGGCCTCGGTACCGGACTTTTTTATGCGGTGACTCGATTGATCCTCATGGTGAGGAGCGCGTCTTCGCGCGTCTCGAACCATGTGGCCGAACATTTCCCATCCTTCGAGACGCGGCCAAGTGGCCGCTCCTCAGGATGAGGAGTCCGTGATTGCTCAGCCGTAATACCGCCAGCGCTGCGGTGGGCGACGCGGCGGACGGGTCATCAGCATCGCCAATGCAAAGCCGATGCCGCCTGCGATCAACAGCGCGCCGAGCGGATTATCCTGCA